>CAZDWU010000024.1:4801-18544 GCA_964509165.1 uncultured Chthonomonas sp.
GATGCCCTCACGGTGCTTTCCCGCAAGGGGCAAATCGAAGGGCTGAACGTGGCCATTGTGGGCGACATCCTCCACTCGAGGGTGGCCCGCAGCGACGCCTGGATCTTCAGCAAGCTCGGCGCAAACGTTCGCTTTGTGGGGCCGAACACCTTGGTCCCGAGTGTGATGAGCGGCCTGCCCGGCAGCGTGCACTACGACCTGAAAGAAGGCCTGGACGGCGCGGACGTGGTGATCTGCCTGCGCCTGCAAAGGGAACGCATGCGCGGCCCGCACTTGAGTTCCAGCCGCGAATACACCAAGCTGTACCAAGTCAATCGCGCCGCCCTGCGGGTAGCGAACCCGGAGGCAATCGTGATGCACCCCGGCCCGATGAACCGAGGCGTGGAACTGGATGACGCCACCGCCGATGGTCCGCAGTGTGCGGTGCTGGAGCAGGTCACCAACGGCATTTTTGTACGCATGGCCGCCCTGCAGTGGGCGCTGGGCGACGACCGAGGTGACGCATGAAAACCGTATTCAAGAATGGTCGCATCCTCGACCCGAGTCAGGACCTCGACGTCGTCGGGCACGTCGTCGTTGAGAACGCCCAGATCGTGGCGTGCGGACCGGATGTAGACATCAGCGACGCCACCTCCGAGTACGACTGCACTGGCCTCTGGATCACTCCGGGCTTGGTAGACATGCACGTCCACCTGCGCGAACCGGGCGAGGACTACCGCGAGACCATCAAGACGGGAACGCGAGCCGCCGCCGCCGGTGGTTTCACCACCATTTGCTGCCTGCCCAACACCACCCCGCCGTTGGACACGCCGGCCCTGATTGACTTCATTCTCGATAAGAGCGCGGCCCCCGATGCGGGGGGTGTCTTTGTCGCTCCGGTGGGTGCGCTTACCACGGTGAAGGACGGCCAAACCCGGATGGCGAACCTCGCCAGCTTGAAGGCCGCGGGCATTGTGGCCGCCAGCGATGAGGGCGTGCCGGTACAGGACGCGAACCTGATGCTCCACGCAATGGAGTACTGCCGCCAGCTGGACCTGCCGATCATGGCGCACTGCGAGGACCTTTCACTGAGCGCCAACGGGCAGATCAACGACGGGGCGATCAGCGCTTTGCTCGGCCTGGCCGGAATGCCGCGCACGGCCGAAGAGGTGATGGTGATGCGCAACTGCCTGCTGAGCTTGCAGACGGGTTGCCGCGTGCACATTCTTCGGGTCAGCAGTTGGGGGTCGGTGGAACTCATCCGCCAAGCAAAGTATCTCGGCGCGCCGGTGACCGCCGAAGTCTGCCCGCACCACTTCTGCCTCACCGAAAACGACCTCGGCGAGTTCGATACGAACTTCAAGACCACGCCGCCGCTCCGCACCGAGCTGGACGTGGACATGGTGCTGCAAGGGCTTTCCGATGGCACGATCGATGCCATCGCGAGCGACCACAGCCCCTATGCGGCTCACGAAGTCCGGGTGCCTTTTGACGAAGCCCCGTTTGGGTGCGTAGGTTTGGAATCGGCCTTGGGCGTCACGCTCACCTTTGTCACTCACAAGGGCGTGCTGAGTCCTTACGAAACTGTCCGCCGACTTTCGACCGCGCCGTCGCAGATTCTGGGTCTGGATGCGGGCACCCTCCGCCCCGAAACCACGGCCCTCGCCCAGGTGACGGTGATTGACCCCGAGGTGGACTGGACTTTCGACGTCAAAAAGACCTTCTCGCGTGGGAAGAACAGCCCCTTCGATGGAATGAAATTGAAGGGCAAAGCGGTTCTCACTTATTGTGGGACGGAAATCTACCGGGATGCGCTCTGGGATTCGAGTCGGGACAACGCGGCCCTCTAGTCTCGGGCTGGCGTCAGTGGGGCTGGCCCTGGCCGTCCTGGTTTCGGGTTGCCAAACCGGCGTGATGGCGTATCCCCTCGACCCTAAGCAGGTCGGCCAAGTGGATGCGGATTTGGTGTTGCGTACCTACAATGCCCACCGCGAGCGGCTGGACGTGAGGGTGGCCAAGCAAGGGCTAGACCCGAAAGAAAAGGATCGCCTTCTCAAAGAGTTCCTGAAGACGTACACCGATACCACGGACACCGGGCAAATCCCGATTGAGCAGGCGTACCAGTACGCCGACATGTTCCGCCTGGCCGGAGACTGGAAAACCGCGGAATCCCTCTACGCCGCCAGCGTGAAGTGGGCGGAGGGCCGCAAGGATTACGACCGATTCACCAACGATGCTCTGCGGCAAGCCTGGTGCTTGGCCGAACTCGGGCAAGTCGAGCCCGCGCTGGCCCTTGCGCGTCGCACCTACACGGTGCCTCCGGCGGCCAAGGCTCCGATCTTGTTTGCCGTGCTGTACGAAATCACGCCGGCCGCGCGGGGCAAGGGCCACGACCAAGAACTCGCCGAGCTCATTACTGACGCCTGCGCCCAGCACGTGCAGGTCCGCGTGGACCCCGCTTCGGCCAGTGGGCAAGCCCTCATTCAGGGCCGTGCGTACCACATGGGCGTGGCGATGAACACGGTCATCCAACTTTTTGGCAACGACGCGCGCAGCCCCAAGGCCCGCGAGCTCGTCGGTGACATTGCCACCCTGCTGGCGTCGGAGCGGCGCTTCTAAATTATGCTTCCCGAATTCTTCCAAATCGGCAATTTTCCGGTGCGCTCCTTTGGCGTGATGATGATGATCGCCGTGCTGGTGGGGGCGTACTTGGCCATGCGCCGGGCACCGCGCTACGGGCTGGACAAGGACGCCGTCATCGAGCTCATGTCTTGGCTGGTCTTGCCGGGCATCCTCGGGGCGCGGCTGGCCTATATCATTTTCAACTGGCAAACCGAGTTCGCTGGCCACCCGGAACGCCTGTGGACGCTCCGTTTTGAGGGGCTCACCTCCTTTGGGGCGCTCGTGCTGGGCGGGCTGGGGGCGTACCTGTGGGCACGCCGCCGCAAGATTGCCGCCGCCCAAGTGCTAGACATGATGGCCGTGCCCATGCTGGTGGGCTGGGCGATTGGCCGCGTGGGGTGCTTGCTCAATGGCTGCTGCTTCGGGCGGGTGTGCCACGACGGGTTCTGCGCGCACTTTGTCGACGTGGGCTACCGGGTGCCCGCGCAGTGGGTGGATATCGTTTTGCTCAGCATCGCGGCGGTGCTGGTGGCGTGGTCGGAGCGGATCGCGCTCGGTAAGGGCCAAGTGTGGCGCGTGGGCACATCTTTCACGCTAGCGGTGATTGCCTTTGCCATCAGCCGGTTTGGGTACGAGTTTCTGCGGGCCGGCACGGCCGAGGAGTACCAACTTGGCCTGGCCAGTGGGCGCGTCATCCCGGGATTGGGCGTGACCGAAGCGCAGATTGCTTCGCTCGTTCTCGCTCTGATTGGGGTGGTGTGGCTGATTGTGCGGCGAGGCTCGGCCCCGCCTGCGACTCCGCCCGCCGCGCCCGAGGCGTAATGCCGCGCTCGTTCACTCTGGGTGGTTCTCCTTGGTCCACCAAGGCGGAGTGGCGAGCGGCTTTGGCCTCGGCCGAGATTCAGCTCAACGCCCACGCGGAGTCGTGGCTGAATCAACCGGACTTTTCTTTTGCGGCCGAGCCAGTGTGTGATCTGGTCATCCTCACTGTGAGCGAATTGGGCTTAACCCACGGCGGCACCCGCGCCGAACTTGAATCCGCAGCCCACGCGCAGGGGCTAGGGCCGTGTCCGGTTATGGCCGCATTGGCTTTGCGCCTGGCCTGGACCGACCAGCCCGAAGGCCGCCTGGCCCGCGAACACCGCGCCCCCGATGGCTCCGTCACCGTCGTGAGCCTGCCGTTCCTCGCCGAACCGCCCGGTGAACCCGGAGACGAATACGGTTTCTATCTCATCCGCGCTGATGGTCGAGACTGGCTGCGCGGCTACGTCGCCCCGGCCGACCACATCTGGGCGCCGCAAGACGTCCTCGCCTGGTCCAAAGTCAGCTCCTATTAGGCCACCCGCGCGTCAAGCCGCTGAGGGAGGTAGACTCGAAGGCTCTTACCCACGGGAAGTTTTATGCGAGTTCGGAACAAAGAATTGCGAGCACGGCGCAACCGCAAGGCCAAGCGCGTGAAGGAGCTGATTAAGGAAGCCATCGCGGCCAAGAAGTCGGGCGCGACCAAGAAGGCCCCCAAGGCCACGGCCGTCGAAGCCAAGCCCAAGAAGGCTGCCGCTCCTAAGGCTGCTCCCAAGAAAAAGAAGGAAGAAGCGGCTCCCGAAGCCGCCGAGTAACTTCAAGGAATCAAACCTACGTCGTCTCCCGCCGTCCCCGCCTTTCAGGTCCGCGACCTCGGTCGCATGGGATACCACCCCGCGTGGGATGTGCAACGAGACGTTATGGAGAGTGTCCGGGCCGGTGGTCCGGACACGCTTTTGTTTGTGGAGCACGACCCCGTCTACACCCTGGGGGCAGCGTTCCAAACGCAGAACCTTAAGTGGTCAGAAGAAGAGTGCGCCGCGCGCGGCATTGAGCTCGTCGTTACCGACCGAGGAGGCGATGCCACCTACCACGGCCCCGGTCAAGTGGTGGCCTATCCGATCTTTAACCTCGAAAATCGCGGCCGCGACCTGCACCGCTGGATTCGGAGCATCGAAGAAGCCGTCATCCTCGCCGTCGCCGAGTTCGGGATTGAAGGCCGTCGCTTTCCCCCGCACACCGGGGTCTGGGTGGATGACGCCAAGGTGTGCGCCATCGGCATCAAGGTCAAGCGCTGGGTGAACCTGCACGGCCTCGCCCTCAATGTCCATACCGACATGACGCACTTCGAGGGGATCATCCCGTGCGGCATCGAGGGCTACGGCGTTACCAGCATGCATGAACTCCTAGATCCGGCCCCAAGCATGGAGCAGGTCAAAGCCGCGCTGGTGCGCGGCTTCGGGGCGATCTCGCCTTAAGACTTGATAAGGTCGAGGGTCGGGAATTCCGAGCCCAGCACCAATCCCGCATCGTTCCCCAGCCAGTTTTCAAGCGTGGTGGCGTAAACGCTGCGGAAGTCCGTCTTCCAAGGAACGTCGCCTCGGCTGAGGTTGGCCAGGTCCGGATTCGGGCCGTGGAATCCGCCCTTCACGCGGCTACCAATCAGGAACATCGGGGCGGCCTCGCCGTGGTCGGTGCCTAGGCTGCCGTTTTCTTCGACACGGCGCCCAAATTCACTGAAGACCAAGAGCGTCACCTTCTTATCCAGCCCGGCGGCTTCCATTTCGCGCTGGAAGGCCAAAACGGCATCGGAGAACTCTTGCATCAGCTTGGCGTGGGCATCCTTCTGCCGGGAGTGGGTGTCGAACCCACCGTGGCTAAAGTAGACGACCCGCGTTTGCGGGGAGGCCATCAAGAGCTGGCTGATTTGAGCGAACCCGCGCCCGAATCCGTTCTCGCCGTACGTTTGCTTGGGCTTCGCACTGTCGAGCTTGGCGTTCAGCATGTTCATCGCATCCAGCGCCGCTCGGTTGGCATCCTGGATCGTGCGGATCGCGGAACCCTGTTCGGCATCGCGGCCTTGAATTTGGCGGAGGAGCTTTTCGGCATCGGCGTTGCCCACCAGCGACTTAATGTCCGCCAGGCTGGCAAAGCAGGGGATGCTGGCATCTTTGGCCTGCAGGGCCAGGGGGCGCTCGGTGCTGAGGCCCACGCACGCTACCGGGTTGTACATCTGCTGCGCCAGGCGCTCATCCATGCTGCGGCCAATCCAGCCGAAGGGAAGCTTGGCGTCCGGGCTCGCGGACTGCCAAATGTCCATGGACTTAAAGTGCGAGCGGTTGGGGTTGGGGTAGCCCACGTTTTGCACGATGGCTACCTTGCCTTCCTTGTAAAGCGTGGCGAGGCCGCCCATGGTGGGGTGCAGGCCCATCGCTTCGTTGAGATGCAGAACCTCGTCCCCCTTCAGCGCCAGGGTGGGGCGGGCTTTCGCGTAGAGCGGGTCGGCGAAGGGCACCACGGTGTTGAGGCCGTCGTTGCCACCGCTCAGTTGGCATACCACCAAGATGTTGTCCGGGTCCACCTTGCGGCCGCCAGCCGCGCGAATGAGGTCGCCGTGCGCTACGGCCGCCAGCCACCGGGGGGTGCTGAGGCCCACCGCAATCATGGTGCCCTTGGCTAAGAGTTCTCGACGGGTCAAATTGTTTTCACTCATGGCGACCTACAAGGTAGTGTACGGCAAGTTTGGACGAATTACAACCGCCCAAGTTCAGTAGATGGCCGGCAGATATTCCAATATCTTCGGTCGTTGCCGCCTTGTGCTTGTCCATTTTGACCCTCGCGGTGTTCGGCCAGGCCCAAAACACGGGGCCGGAAAGCGCCATCCGGCAATACCACCAAGCCTTGCTGGCCTCGCCCGCCGGGGAAGATCTCGGGCCGGTGATTCCGCAGCAAAACCCTGGGGCGACGCAGCCGTTCAACCAGCTCATCGGCCAGCTGTTGCGGGCAGGGGCGCAGGTTCGGTTTGGGCGCATTACCAAACAACTTCCTGATGCCACCGTGGAGGTCGCCTACCTGCGGCCCAACGGCGAAACCTGGGCGTTCCTCTACGTTCTGCGCCGGGAGCAAGGTGTGTGGCGGGTGGATGTAGAGCAGACGGCCCGGGGCAGTCTGAACCGGAGTTAACCCGTTTTGGGGTTCAATGGAGGTGGTATGCGCCAAGCGGGACGCGTTCACTGGATTGTGTTGCTCGGGATCATCGGGGCCGTTGTGGTCGCGGTGGGCTTCTTTGCCACTTTCTTCTTTGGATCGTCCCCCGAAGTTCAGGCGAACCGATTCCTTGTGGCCCTGGCCAAGGGCGATAAAGCCGGGCTGTTGCGCTATGGGGCGTCCGACATGGACCCCGCCGAGCTCGAAAAGGCTTGGGCGGTCACCCTGGATCGAGGGGAGTACTACCGCTTCGCTTGGAAGATTCAAGGCTCCACCAAGCAGTCGGAAGATTCCGCCGTGGTGAACATCCTCATCAACAAGGGCATGAACAATCAGAGCTACGACGAGCCTATGAGCATCCCCATGATCAAGAAGGACGGGGAATGGAAAGTCGCGGTCGGCGAGCTCAGCCGAAAGATGTATCCGTCGCTACCCTAAGCGGTCGGTCGCTGATTTTACAAACCATTAACCCGTTTTCCGGGAGGCGCGGGTAAACCTCCGCCGTGCCCAAACTCTCGCGACGTGACCTGATGAAAGCCGGCGCTCTCACCGCCACTTCGGCCCTGGGGGCGGCGGCATTGCCCAAGTTCCAAGAGAAAGCGGATACCGAGCGCGTCCTGCGAATCGCTCACCTCACGGATATCCACGTTCAGCCCGAACGCAAAGCGGCCGAAGGCATGGCCAAGACGTTGGAGATCGTGAACGGCCTGAGTGACAAGCCCGACTTGATCCTCACCGGGGGCGACCTCATCATGGATGCGTTTGGGCAATCCAAAGATCGGGTCAAGACGCAGTGGGACATCTTCACCCGCGTGCTGCGGGAGAGCAACAAGATTCCGGTGAGGCACTGCGTGGGCAACCACGACTTCTGGAATGGCGCGGGCGGCCAGGGCAAGGAAGACCCGATGTTCGGGCACCAATGGGCGCAGGACGTGCTGGAACTCGAAAAGCCGTACTACGAGTTCGAACAAGCCGGTTGGAAGTTCATCGTGCTCCAAAGCACCTCGCCCGAAGGGAGTGGCTATAAGGGCCGGCTGGACGAAGAGCAGTTCGAGTGGCTGACCGGCGTGCTGCAAAGCACGCCCAAAACCATGCCGGTGCTCGTGCTTTCGCACATTCCAATTCTCAGTGCTTCCACCTTCTTTGATGGCGATAACGAGAAATCGGGCAACTGGGTGGTGCCGGGGGCGTGGATGCACATTGACGCGCGCCGCATCAAGGACCTCTTCTTTAAGCACTCAAACGTGAAGGTATGCGTCAGTGGTCACGTGCATCTGGTGGATGTCACCGAGTATCTGGGGGTGAGCTACGTGTGCAATGGTGCGGTGTGCGGCGGCTGGTGGGGTGGCAACTACCAAGAGTTCGGCCCCGGCTACACCATCATTGACCTGTTCGCGGATGGCACCTTCCGCAACACGTACACCGAAACCGGCTGGGAGGCGCAAAGCTAATGGCCACCAAATCCACGCGAAGAGAACTCCTGGCGGCAGGCGGGGCCCTGGGTGGGTCACTCCTGGCTTCTAAGGTACTGGGAACCTGGCGGGGCAACCAAGAGGCCGCGCCCAAGCGCGTGCTTCGCATCGCTCACCTCACCGATATTCACGTGCAGCCCGAGCGCAAAGGGGGAGAGGGCATGGCCCACGCGCTGGAGCAGGTGAACAACCTGGCTGACAAGCCCGACCTGATCCTCACCGGGGGCGACCTCATCATGGACTCGTTCGGGGCGGACAAGGACCGCACCAAGGTGCAGTGGGATCTCTTCGATTCGGTCATCCGCAACCACAACGATCTGCCCGTGCGGCACTGCCTGGGCAACCACGACTACTGGAATGGTGCGGGTGGCGGCGGCAAGAACGACCCCATGTTCGGCTGGAAATGGGCGGAAGATGTCCTAAAACTTGATGCGCCCTACTACGCCTTCCGACAGGCGGGCTGGCAGTTCATTGTGTTGCAGAGCACGATGCCGCTCGAAGCGGGGGGCTACACGGCCAAGCTGGACGACGCCCAGTTTGAGTGGCTGGAGGACACACTCGCCCAAACCCCCAAGGAGATGCCCGTGCTGGTGCTCTCCCACATCCCCATCCTCAGCATTTGCGCCACGCTGGCCGGCGACACCGAGAAGACGGGCAACTGGGTGACGCCGGGCTCGTGGATGCACATAGACGCGCGCAAGCTCAAAGACCTGTTCTACAAGCACCCCAATGTCAAGGTGTGCCTCAGCGGACACGAGCACCTGGTGGACCACGTGGAGTATCTAGGCGTGACCTACGTGTGCAACGGGGCGGTGAGCGGGGGCTGGTGGGGTGGCAACTTCATGGAGTTCGGCCCCGGCTATGCCTTGGTGGACCTCTTTGAAGACGGCACCTTCCGCAATGAGTTCGTCCCCTCGGGTTGGGTCCCGGCGGCGGAGTAAGGCGGGCCGTTTGCGGCAAGTTCCCGAGGCAGAAACCAGAGCGATAGGTACAACCGAAGGCGCATGAGCGCCCCGAACCTCCGCAATATCGGCATCATTGCCCACGTTGACCACGGCAAAACCACCCTGGTCGACGCCCTGTTTCGCCAGTCGGGGCTGTTCCGCGAGAACGAATCGGTCCAAGACCGAGTGATGGACCGCAACGACCTGGAGCGCGAGCGCGGCATCACCATTCTCAGTAAGGTAGCCAGTACCAAGTTCCAGGGCACCAAGATCAACATCGTGGATACGCCGGGCCACGCCGACTTCGGGGGCGAAGTCGAGCGCGTGCTCAGCATGGTGGACGGCGCCCTGCTGGTGGTGGACGCCAACGAAGGGCCGATGCCGCAGACCCGGTTTGTGCTGAAGAAGGCGCTGGCCAATGGCCTCAAGATCGTGGCCGTCATTAACAAAGTGGACCGTGAGGGCGCGCGCCCCATGGAAGCCTACGACAAGCTTCTCGACCTCTTTATTGACCTCGGCGCCAACGAGGAAGACCTCGAATTCCCCTATGTGTTTGCCAGCGGGGCCTCGGGTTGGGCGCGCCGCAGCCTGGACGACACCGACATGGACATGCGCGTGCTGTTCGAAACCATCGTTGAGCACATCCCCGCTCCGAAGGTGCAGAACGATGGCCCGGCGCAGTTCCAAGTCAACAACCTGGACTACAACGACTACGTGGGCCGCATGTTTGGGGGCAAGCTCCTTCGCGGCCGCTTGCGCGTGGGCGACCGCCTGACAAGCGTGGGAGAAGGCGGCAAGCTTCAATCCTTTAACACCACCAAAGTGTGGACGTACGCTGGTTTGCAGTTCCAAGAGTGCGACGTGGTGGAAGCCGGTGAGATCGTCATGGTTTCCGGCCTGGATGACGTCCTGATTGGGGACTCGGTGTGCGACGCCCAGTTCGTGGACCCGCTACCGCGCATCGAAGTTGAACCCAGCACGCTCACCATGAGCTTCTTTGCCAACACCAGCCCGCTCTCGGGCAAGGACGGCGGCAAGTTCCTCACCATCCACAAGATTCGCGAGCGGATGGAGAAGGAAGAGAAGGTCAGCGTCACGCTCAAGATTGACCGCGACGCCCCCGCCGACACCGTGAAGGTGGCCGCGCGCGGCGAAATGCAGCTCTCGGTGCTGATTGAGACAATGCGCCGCGAGGGCTTTGAAATGGCCATCGCCCGCCCGGAAGTCATCTTCAAGGAGAACGATCGCGGCCAGCGGCTGGAACCGATTGAACTCCTGATCCTGGAACTGCCCGATGAAGCCATGGGCGGCACGCTGGAAGAACTGAGCCGCCGCAAGGGCGAGATGACCGGGATGACCCAGATTGGCAACGACCGCTCTCGGGTGGAGGCCACCATCCCGACGCGCGGCCTCATCGGTTTCCGCAGCGTCTTCCTCACCCTTACCCGGGGTACGGGCACCATCAGCAGCTTGTTTGAAGGCTACGAAGCCTTCCGGGGTCCGGTGCAAAGCCGCGCCACGGGTTCGCTCATCGCCAAGGACGACGGCAAGATGACCCGCTACGCCTACGAAGACGTGCAGGAGCGGGGCACCCTGTTCTATCCCGTCGGCACCGACGTGTACGGGGGGATGATTGTGGGGCAGTGCAGTCGCGACGAGGACATGGTGGTGAACATCACCAAGACCAAGGCCGCCACTAACATGCGTAGCGCCAATGCGGACGCCACCACGGTGCTGGATGCTCACCTCGATTTCTCGCTGGAACAGGCGCTTTCCTGGCTACGCGATGACGAACTTCTGGAAGTGACGCCCAAGATGCTTCGCTTCCGCAAGAAGGTGCTGGACCACAGCATGCGCAAGGTCAGCGAACGTAAGGCTCAGGTCTAATCCGCGCCTTCATTAACCGCCAGACAAAAAAATGGACGCAAGTCTCCTTGCGTCCGATGTCTGCTTGTTGTGATCGCTAACCCGACTTGTCCATCAGGCGTTACGTCACTACCAATGATGGCGAAGCCCGTGTTAAGAATTAGTGAACCAAGCCAAAAGGTCTAGGCGAAATGGCTTCAAATCCCCCGTAAGAGTGCGGGTGGGGAAAGACAAACCCCGTTGTTGTAACAGCCTTGCCGGGGCAAAGGTGTTCATTGCGGGGTTTTGGTAGAATGCCCGCATGAACCGTCTTTTCCTCCTGCTGGTGATGGGCCTTTGGGTGGCCCTGGCCGGGGCGCAGACCCGCGTTGTATTGCAGGGTCCGCTAAGGACGCTTGAGGATGGCGGCAAGGTCTACCGGGTCACGCTGAAGGAAGCCCCCTCCGGTGTTCCCATGACGCTGGGCATCACCGCCGAGCCGCGTGAGGCCGCTGCCGTGCGCCCGTTGCCGGGTCGTTCGCAGGCCACTTGGTTCACCGATGCGGCGCGCGGTCAAGTGCTGGAAGCCGCCGTATACGTGCGCCCGGACACGCTCGGGGCCGTCAAGGTCGTCGGTTTTGCCAACCCCACCGGCTTCTTCTGGAATGCGGCGTCAGATTTTAGCTGGCTCCCCGTGGCGGCGCTGCCGGCCCCGACCCTCAGTTCGCCCATTAGCGGGCGCATCGTGTCGGCCTCGCCGGTGTTCCGGGTGCGCATCGACACCCCCACCACGGTGACCGCGACCTACGAAATCGAAGTCACCAACGGCTCGACTATCAACCGCACCTACACCGTGCTGGGCACCACCAACGCCTTTGGCCTCTATTACACGCCTTGGACGGCCGGATTCCCGCTGGGCGTTTACCAATGGCGCGCGCGCGGCATCGATGGCGCGGGCGTGCCGGGGCCGTGGTCGGATTCGAGGAGTTTCACCGCTTCGGGCGGGATTGACGCGGCGGGCGGCATCTCGCAGACGGCATTCAATAACCTTCGTGCGGCGGGGTGGATGAACCACTTTGCGGCGAGCTGGGGCGGCTATAACGTGTGGCCGGCGGCCCGCCAGAACATGATCAACGCCACCAACGCCGGCATGGAAGTGGCGATGTACGTCTTCCTCAACTTTGACAACGGCAGCACCATAAGCGGCGCTCCGGCCAACCAAACCGGGCAATGGCAGGTGGATCAAGCCCTGACCAATGTGGGCTACACCGGGCCCGGTTCGCTCCCGTTTGACCTCAAATACATCATGATCGACATCGAGAACCGGTTCTGGGGAACGATGTCGCAGGCCGACCGTGTGCAGCGCATCGCCGAAGCCGTGCAGCGGGTACGTAACCTGGGCTTCCGCCCGATGATTTACACCCGAAACGAGGGCTTCAACCCCTGGTGGAACGACGCCACGGGCAGCAGCCGAGACTTCAAAGAGCTGTACCTGTGGGGCAGCAAGCTCGAGACAGAGACGGCCGTCTTCCAAGATGACTTGCTCCTTGATGTGGGCAACCCGTGGGTGCGCTTTGGCGGCTGGACCTCGCGCGGGGGCAAGCAGCACCTACTAGATAAGACCGTGTTCGGGGCTCGCATCGATATGAACGTGTGGGATCCGGCGGTGTGGGATCAACCGGCGCTCAGCCCGGGCGCGGTGAACTTTGCCGCGCCGGCGCACAACATCGTGCGCCTTGCCGACGGTTCGTACCGACTCACGATGACCCTGCGGAACACCGGGAATGTGGAAGCCTATGCGGTGCGCGTGGACCAACCCCGCCTCGCCTTCACCACCCTGCCGGGCCGATTCTCGATGGGCATGATCCCGCCGGGGCAATCCAGCTCGCTCGTGTTTACGTTCCCGGCCAGTACGGGCGTGCCCGGTACGCGCACGGTGGGGCAGTTCCGCGTGCTGACGGGCGATGGCCCGCGCTTCTTGGCCGCCAGTGTGACCCTGCCGTGATTCTGGTTATTGACAACTACGACAGCTTCACTTACAACCTGGTCCAGTACCTTGGCATCCTCGGGGCCGAGCTGGAAGTGCGCCGCAACGATGAAGTGAAGCTGGAAGAAGTGGTGTCAATGCGCCCGGAGCGCATCCTGCTTTCTCCCGGGCCATGCACGCCCCACGAAAGCGGGGTGTGCTTGGATGTGTTGCGGGAAGCGCTGAGCGGAACGCAATTATCTGGGGTGCCGATTTTGGGCGTGTGCCTGGGGATGCAAGCGATGGGGTTGGTGGCCGGGGCCGAAATCCGGCGGGCCCGCACCATTCGGCACGGCAAAACCTCGCCCGTGGAGCACGATGGCGAAGGCGTTTTCGCGGGCGTGCCGAACCCCGTGGCCGCCATCCGCTACCACTCGCTCGTCATCGAGGCCACCACCCTCAACGACGACTGGAAAACCACGGCCTTCACCACCGATGACCAGGAACTGATGGGCATCCGGCATCGCACGTTGCCGTTGGAGGGGGTGCAGTTTCACCCCGAGAGCGTGCTCACGGAGTCGGGCTTGCTGATGATGGAGAACTTTCTCGCCACCCCGACTGCCCGGGTGCTGGTTTAGTCGGTTTCCAGGGGTGTGTTCAGCCGGGCGGCAAACTCCCGGGTGGCCGCCGGTGATGTCAGGTGAATCCACTGCTTGCTCGCGTAGCGGGGTTCCAGGCGCATGGCGGTGTACTGCCGACGGCGACGGAAGTAGGTGCGGAAGAACCAAACCCAAAGCCCATCCGGCCACTTGATGAGCTCCCACAAGCGCTGCTGGTTGCCATTGCAAATGGGGCGGCCCGTGCGGCAATCCACCAGGGTGCGCCGAAGTAGCTGCCGCGCGTTCAC
>CAZDWU010000024.1:18644-24922 GCA_964509165.1 uncultured Chthonomonas sp.
TTCTTCCTGGCGGTGAAGGGCAAAGTGAGCTGGATGCGGCCCCCCGTGGTGCCCGCCACTGAGGTCACAGACTTCAAAACCGTGGTGAGCCCGGGCGTGGCGATGGAGATCGCTTTCGCGCAGAATCTGCCCGACCTGAAAGAGCCGAAAGACGTGGACCGAGTGGATTACCGGCCCAAGGACAACACCTTTAAGGTGCTGAGCAAGAAGGGTTACCACGAGGTACAGGTGGATGGCAGCACCGGGCAGGTGCTGCAGGTGGCCACCCGCAACGACTCGTTGATGGAGGACATCCACGACCTCAGCTTCTTTGCCGAATGGACACACGAGTGGTTGCTGCCGTCGGTGGCGGTCATCCTCTTTATGCTCAGCACGAGCGGGGTGGTAATGTTCTTCACGCCGGTCGTGCGGCGGTGGAAATTTAAGCGCCAGGGCCAAGCGGCAAAAGGGCCGCCCACCGGCAAGAGCCCCGCGTAAAATAGGCGTTATGCAAAAGTTTTGCGTTTTGGCCTTAGGCCTCGTTCTCCTCGCCGGGTGCACGTCCTCGCCGACGATGGCCGAGGAACCCGCCGCGAATAACGCAACGACACCGGCCACCGGAACTCCGGAAGCCACGGCCCCCGAAGCTGCCCCCAAGGATGAGACCGTGAAGATGCCCGAGGAAGGCGCTTCGGAGCCCGCTCCGACGCCGATCCCGGCCGCTCTAACCGGTGAGTTCAAGGTCATCGGCACGGAGTCCATCCAGGCGGCCATCACGCAGCGCGAAGGCGAACTGACCGATGCCGACAAGAAGGACAAGAAGTTCAACACGCTCCGCGAAGCCTATGCCAACGCGGGCATGATGATCAGCGCCAACGGGGCGTTCGTGCTCAGCGAGCCGCAGAACCTGAAGGCCTCCCTGCGCAAGGAAGGCACGCTCTCCATTGAGGGCAACAAGGTCATCCTCAAGGTCGCGAAGGTCGACGGCAAGGACAAGGCCGAAACCATGACCGGTACGCTCCTGCCCGACGGCCACATTGTGTTGACGCTGGGCGGCATTGAGACCGAACTGACCAACCACAACCACTAAGGTCAGCCCTAAGGAATCGCACGGGCCGAAGTTCGGTTACGTGCGATTCCGACCCATAGCGACTTATACACATAGGAATGTGTGTACAATGCCCACGATGAAGATGAAATCTTTCATTCCCCTCGTGGGCTCGCTTGTGCTTGCTTGGGCATTGTTCGGTTGTGCTCCCTCCGCCACGGCGGAAGGTGAAACGGGGACCGGTACCGGCACCTCGACGGAAGCTCCCAAGAAGGAAGCTCCCGCGCACGTGGGCAGCTATAAGATCACTCTGTCGGCTGAGCAAGAAAAGCAAATGGCGGAAGCCGAAAAGGCTATTGCTGACCTGAAGGCGAAGGATCCGAAGATGGCCGAAGGCATGCCGAATCCGCGCGAGATGATGGACAAGATGGTGATGGAACTGAAGGAAGACGGTACGTTCTCGATCGCTATTCCGGGCAACAATGGGATTTCCACCGCCACCGGCAAGTACACCATCGAAGGCGACAAGATCACCATGACGGCGGAAATGTTGGACGGCAAGAAGGCCGAAGGCAACGATGCGAAGCCGGAAGCGGCCAAGTACGATGCCGCTGCGGGCACCATCACCCTGGGTGAAGGCGCCAACCAAGCCACCTTCAAGAAGGCCTAAGCCCCCTTTCGTCTCTTCATACAAAAACCAACGACCCGGACGGCGATGGAGCGCCACCCGGGTCGTTTTCTTTTGCCTAGTCCGCGTGCTTAGCGGGCCGGGGGCATCACGCCCAACTCCAGTCGGCTGGCGTAGTTGCCGCCGGTAAGCACCCGGATGGTGGCGCGCTTGTAGTCCTCGGGCTTGGCATCCGCGCGGCTCACAAACGTGTTGGGGTTGCGGTCCACGATGGGGAACCAGTGGCTTTGCACTTGCACCTTGATGCGATGCCCCTTCTTGAACGTGTGGAACACGTCGTTGAGATCGAACTTCACCTGCGTGGGTCGGCCGGGGACGATAGGAATCGGCCGCTCGAAGCTCTCCCGGAACTTCGCCCGGATCACTTCGCCCCGCACCATGTGCTGGTAGCCCGCCATGGTGCCGTTGCCAGTGGCCCGGGGTTCCGTGCTGTCCGCCGGATACTCGTCAATGAGCTTCACGATGAGGTCGCAGTCGGTGCCGCTGGTGGCAATCCACATGTCGGCGGTCACCGGCCCCGCCACGCGCAGGTCCTCGCCAATCACGCCGAGATCAAAAGTCACCGAGTCTCCGCGCCGGGTGGAGAAGCTCTGGTCGTGAGCGAGCCAGTCGCCCGGAGCACGGGTGCTGGTCAGGTAATCGGCGAGGTAAGGCATCGGTTGGGCGGGGTCGGCCACGTAAAGGTGGTCGCCGGTTTCTCGAGGAGCTTGCCAAGTGAGTTGCTTGTTGCGATCCAAATAGAGAGAACGCTTGCGGGATTCCTTGGGCGGCCACTGCGCCAGGCGGTGCCACATGTTGGCCCCGGTTTCGAACATTGTCACCTCGCTGATCGGCTTCGCGTTCTGGTCACCCCGGAGGTAGCGCTCAAAGAACGGGAACTCGATCTCCTCTTGATAGAACTGGCCGGTGCGGCTGCCAAAGCTAAGGCCGCTGAGACTCGATCCGTTGCCGCTGGCCCATTGGCCGTGCGACCACGGCCCCATCACCAGGTAGTTGGAGATGCCGGGGTTCTGCACTTCGCTCTCCCGGTACAGCTTCAGCGCCCCGTACATGTCCTCCTTGTCGTACCAACCGCCCACGGTCAGCACCGCGCAATCCACCTTGTGGAAGGCCCGCCATAGGGCGCGCGACTTCCAAAAGTCGTTGTACGTGTCGTTGGCCACAACCTCGTTCCAGAACGGCACCTTGCCGCTCAGGTACTTGGCGTCGAATTGGCTGGGTGGCCCCGCCTGAAGGAAGAACTTATACGCGGGCAGCCCCATGCGGTCGATCTGCGGGGGCGTTTCGCCGCGCCGCACATCAAAGAACAGCATGAAGTCGAACATCTCCTGCAAGAACAAGGCGCCCCGGTGGTGGACGTCATCGCCCAGGAACCAGTCGTTGACCGGGGCCTGCGGGGAAACCGCCTTCAGGGCCGGGTGGTTGCGCACGGCGCCCGCGCCCGCATAGAAGCCCGGATACGAGATGCCCCACAGCCCCACATTGCCGTTGTTCTTGGGCACGTTCTTCAGTAAGAAATCGATGGTGTCGTAGGTGTCCGTAGACTCATCCACGCCGCTCTGCCCGTCGGGGAGGAGCGGGCGCACGTTCACATAGTCGCCTTGGCTCTTGCCTTTGCCCCGCACGTCTTGATAGGCAAAGATGTAGCCCGCTTCGGCCATCTTGGGGTTGGAGCGGCGCGGCGGGCGCGTGGGGCTGCCCGCGCCGTAGGGCGTGCGCTCCATGATGATGGGGAACGGCCCCGGCTTATCCTTGGGGATATAGACGACGGTGTAAAGCTCGGTGCCGTCGCGGGCGGGGATGGAGAACTCGCGCGCATCCCACTGGTCTTGCCAAGACTGGGCGAACGAAAACGTGGCGGAGAGGGCGAGGACCGCGCCGAGGGCGCATCGCCAAACGGACATGGATTATCTTGGCCCAAAACGGGCCCCCCGATGCTATTGTCGCAAGAAGATTGCGATTACGCGGCTTTGGGTTGCGAGGCAAGGACCAGGGCGGTAATCACACCCGGCACCCACCCCAGTACCGTCAGGATGGTCGTGATCACAATCGCCTTGGGTCCCCGGTCCAGGACGCCCAGGGGCGGGATGACGCAACAGACGATGGCGCGAAGCGGATTCACGTTCCCAGTGTACCGGGCGGGCCAACCTCGCCCGGTACACTCGCAACTTCGCATGGACTTTAAGCAGACCCTCAATTTGCCGGATCCGGATTTCACCATCCCCATGCGTGCGCAGCTTGGTCAGCGCGAACCTGAGTGGCAACGAGCATGGAACGAGGCGGATGCCTACCGTGCCATGCAGGATGCCCGGCGCAACGACCCCGCTTATGTGTTGCACGATGGACCGCCCTATACCAATAGTGCGATTCACATTGGCACCGCGCTGAACAAGATTCTCAAGGACTTTGTGGTGAAGAGCCGCCACATGATGGGGTTCCGCGCCCCCTATGTGCCGGGCTACGACAACCACGGTCTGCCGATCGAGCAGGCGGTGATGAAGAAGTTTGCCGAGCGCAAGGAGACGCCGGACCTGAAGGGGCTACGCGAGGCCTGCCGCGCCCACGCCGAGGAGTACATCGCGCTGCAAACCACGCAGTTCTCGCGGCTCGGGATCTTGGGAACGTGGGATCACCCCTACACCTCGATGGAGTTCACCTACGAGGCAGAAATCATCCGCGTGTTTAAGCGGTTGGTGGAGGGTGGCTACGTCTACCGGGGCCTGCGCCCGGTGCTGTGGTCGCCGACCAGCCGCACGGCTCTGGCGGATACCGAGATCGTCTACCAAGACTATGTGAGCCGCAGCATCTACGTGCGGTTCCCGCTCAAGTCCGACCCAGACGGCGTCTTCGCCGGGCTGGAGGCCGTGCACTGCGTGATTTGGACGACGACCCCATGGACGATTCCCGCGAACCTGGCGGTGGCGTTCCATCCCGAGCTGGAGTACGCCGTGGTGGCGCACGAGGGTGCGCACTACGTGGTGCTGGCCGACCTGAAGGAGCGCGTCCTGGAGAAACTGGGCTGGGGCGACGCCCCCACCGTGCGCACGCTGCGGGGACGCGAAATCGAGAACGCGGTGTTTGCCCACCCGGTGTACGGGCGGGATTCCCGGGCGGTGCTGGCGGACTACGTGACCACCGAAGACGGTACCGGCGTGGTGCACACGGCTCCGGGCCATGGTCGCGAGGACTTCATGACCGGGCAGAAGTACGGCTTGCCCGTACTAAACCCCGTGAACGACGCGGGCGTGCTGACCGAAGAAGCGGGCGAATTCGCGGGCGTCTATTACAAGAAAGCGGACACCGTGGTGGTTGACCGTTTGGATGAATTGGGCCACCTGCTAAAGGCCGAGGACTATCACCACAGCTACCCGCACGCCGAGCGCGACGGGATGCCGGTGATCTTCCGCGCGACGGAGCAGTGGTTCATCCGCATTGACCACGCCGACCTGCGCCAGCGCATGCTGGCCCATATTGATAACCCCGCTACGGTGTTTGTGCCCGAAAGCGGTCGCGGGCGCCTGCGCGGGATGATCGAGAATCGCCCGGACTGGTGTATTAGCCGCCAGCGACCGTGGGGGGTGGGGATCCCGATCTTCTTCGGCGCAGAATCCGGTGAACCGGTGCTGGACCCGGTCGCGATTGAGGCCGTAGCGAGCCTAGTGGAGCGCGAAGGCAGTGATGCCTGGTACGTGCGGACGCCGGAGGAAATCCTCCCGGCGGGCTACAAGCACCCGGTGACGGGCGAGACGAGCTTCATCAAGGAGGCCGACGTCTTCGACGTGTGGTTTGATAGCGGCAGCACCGCCATGTGCGTGCTGGGCGGCAAGGTGGACCCCGAGTGGAAGGAAGAAATTCCCTGCGACCTCTATCTGGAAGGTAGCGACCAGCATCGCGGCTGGTTCAATGTCTCGCTGATCTTGACCATGGCGTGCTTGGGCACTGCGCCGTACAAGGGCGTGGTGACGCACGGCTTTGTGACTGACGAGAAGGGCCAAAAAATGTCGAAACGGCTGGGCAACGTGATTGACCCGGTGACGACGTGCGACACCCACGGCGCGGACGTGCTGCGGTGGTGGGTGGCCAGTGTCAACTTTGCCGACGATATGCCGTGCGGCGAATCGCTGCTGGCGAGCGCGGGCGAGCACTATCGCACCGTGCGCAACACCCTTCGCTTCTTGTTGGGCAACCTAGCGGACTTTGAGCCTTCGATGACCGTGCCGACCTCCGGCATCCATCAGTGGGTGATCGACCGTGCCAACCAAGTGGTGAAAGAAGTATGGACGGCATTTGATGAGTTCGACTTCCGCGCGGCGGGGACGGCCATCCACCAGTTCTGCGTGCAGGATTTGTCTCGCTTCTACCTGGATGCCATCAAGGACTCGATGTACTGTGATGGCGCGGATTGGTCCAGTCGCCGCCAGGCTCAGACGGCGTGCTACCACGTCGCGAAGACGCTGGCGCTGTTGATCTTCCCGATCTTGCCGCACACGGCCTACGAAGTTTGGGATCGCATCCCCGGGCAAACGGAAACCATCTTTGAGGCCCGCTGGCCGCGCCTGGACG
>CAZDWU010000024.1:25022-29018 GCA_964509165.1 uncultured Chthonomonas sp.
GCGCGGGACCGCCGCGCCCTTGGCTTGGAAGCATGAAGTTCAACCGCCTGTTCCTTGCGATCTTTGGCTTCACCCTCATCCTTGACCAATTGGTGAAGGGGTGGGCTCGGGCCGCATTGAACAACGGGGACTTCTTTGCCAATACCGAGGTGATTGGCAACCTGAGCCCGCTGCCTTGGCCGGGAGTGTTCGAGCTCAAGCTCATTTACAATCGCGGGGTTGCGTTTGGTCTTCTGGACGGCAAGGGGTACCTCATGGCTCCGGTCGGCATCCTGATCGCCGGTTTCTGTCTTTGGTACAGCGGCAAGATGCCCGCCCGTCCCCGGTTGCCGCATGTGGCGCTGGCGCTGGTGGCGAGCGGCGCAGTGGGGAACCTCATTGACCGCGTGTGGAAGCAGAAGGTCACCGACATGTTCTGGTTCCGGGCCATCGATTTCCCCGTTTTCAATATCGCGGATGCTTGCATCAGCGTGGGGGTGGTGTTGCTGTTCATCGCCGGTTTTCTGCCCGGAGCGTTGCCAGCGGAAACCCCAACGGAACCCGAACCCCAAACCGACCCTCAGCCCGAGACCGCCCCCGAGGCCCCAGAAGTGCAACCTTCGCCCGAAAACCAACGTGAAGAATCCTAAGCGATGAGCAATTTGTTGCGAAATGGACGCCTGTTGGTGCTGGCCGCTGCGGCCACGCCCCTGGTCATCAAGTACGCCCGGCCCCTGGCCCGGCGAGTGGGCGACGGTCTGCGCAAGGCCGGAGAAACCATCGAAAAGGCGGTGGCCGAAGAGGATCGCCGCGATGCCGCCAAGGCGACCGAAGAGGCCAAGAACGCGGAAACGGTCGTCGAGACCACGGTGGAAGAAGCTGCCGAACCGGAACCCGTGAAGACCGAGGTTCCGACCCGCACCGCCCCGCGCCAGCGGCAAGCCCAGCGACGCGACGCGGCCCCACCGGCCCCCGAAGCCGCCCAAGCACCGGCCACGGACGCCGCCCCCAAGGCCGCCACAAAACCCAAGCCTAAGCCGAAGGCCAAAGCAAAGGCCGAGCCCAAAGCCGACGCTAAGCCGAAAGGCAAGGCCAAGCCCAAAGCCACCGGCTAAGTCCTGCACTTAGCCGGTGAGGGCTCAGCCGGAATACGTGCGGCCCTTCCAGGTGATGGCGCGGCGCCGATACCAAATCTGCGACCGCAACAGCGTGAATGCCCCCACCAAAAGGTCAATGGGATACAGCAAGGCATAGACCATGCCCCGCTTGACAATCCCCAGCGCAATCGCCGCCGGGAAGGCCGCCGCAAAGTAGCCCCAAATGCGCCACTGCGTGGCCAGGCCAAAGCCGCTCAGCGCCCACGCCACAAAGAACAGCACCAGCAGCGGCGTGGCGCGCCCGGCAATGGCGTAGCCGTTCTTGCTCATGCCGTCCAGCCCCTGCCGGAAGGTGTCGTACATCCGCACCGTGCCCACGGCAGTCAGGTCGGCCACCAGCACCGGCACCCGCTGGCGCGCCAGCAGCCGCCCCATCGCCACGTCGTCCAGCACCTCGCCTCGCACGCTCTCGTGGGGGTTCACCTCCAGGTACGTGCTGGATTTCCAGAGCTGGATCTGCCCGTTGGTAAAGCGGTTGTGGCCCAGGCGGGTGCGCCCCACCAGCCCGAACGGGTTGGTCGCCAGCAGAATCTCCCACACCCAGTTGGTGGCCCAGAACTCCAGCCCCCGGCCCGGCGCGGTGGTCAGGAAGCCCGTAATCACCGGCCACCGGATGCCCTGCCGCTCAATCAAGAAGTTGAGGTAGCCCGCCGCATAGGGTTCCAGCTCCACATCGGCGTCTAGGAAAAGCCACCAGTCGCCCGGGTGCACCTCGGCCGCCACTTTGCTCAACTGGTAGCAGGCGTAGTTCTTGCCCGTCCAGCCTTCCGGGGGGCCGCTCCCGCGCATCACTTGGGCGCCCGCCGCCGCCGCTTCCTCGCCCGTGCCGTCGGTGCTGTCGTCGTCATAGACCACCACATTCACGCGCATCTCGCGCAGCTGGGCCACCAGGGGGCCGATCTTGCCGGCCTCATTGCGCGCGGGGATGAGGGCAATGAACTGCCGCGCGGTGCTGGCCCGCCGGGGCCGAATCATGAGCAGGTCATTACTGAACGCCACGAAGGTGAGCAGAATCACCAGACCCAAGGAAAGACCGAAGACGACGCCCATGCTGTGACTTTACTGGCCCCTAGCCTGAAATTGGGGCATACTGGGCCTGCGCGCAACTGAGGAATTCATGGATCTGAAATCAATTGTGATCGGCTTTGTTGGCGGGTGGCTCGTGCAATGGGCGCTCGACATGATGTTCTACCGACGGGAAACCGGCACCGCCGATACCGCCGAGTGGCAACGCCGCCTGGAGGCCGCCCAGGCCGAAACCGCCCGCCTGCGGGTGCAACTGGAAGGCGTGCAGCCCCAACTGGACGAACTGAAGGCCCTGAAATCCGAGGCCGGCGTGAGCAACCTGGAAGCCGAGCGCGACCGCCTGCGCGTGGACCTGGTGAACGCCCAGGCCGAAGCCCAGTCTCTGCGCGCCCAGCTGGACCGCGCCACCGCCGGGGCCGTGAGCGCCAGTGCCAGCCCCGTGACCGTGGCCACCAAGAGCACCGACCCCCTGGCCGCCATCGTGGGATTCGGAGAAGACCGCCGCGCCAAGCTCCACGCCGCCGGTGTCACCTCGCTGGCCGATGTGGCCGCGCTGGAGCCCGCCCGATTGCTGGAAATCCTGGGCCTGGGCGATGACCATAGCGAAGTCGCCGAAGCCTGGATCGAAGAAGCCCGAGGCCACCAAGGATGAGCTCCGGCCCCACGCAAGCCACCGTGCGGGGCCGCACCCGCGACCAAGTGATGGCCTACGATGTCTTCAAGGGCATTGTGGCGGCGGGCCTGGTGGGCCTCCTTCTGTTCCTCATGCGCCCCGCGCCCGCCCACGGCGATGAGCACGGCGCCGACCACGGCGGCGAGAAGCACGCAGTGAGCGCCGACGCCCACGGCAGCGACGGCCACGACACCGAAGAGCACAAGGACACCCCCAAGACCTCTCCCGCGCCCGCCCCGGCCGCCCTGGCCGTGACCAATGTGGGCGCCGATGCCAGCTTCAAGCCCGGCGAATTCACCCTGCGCGGCACCAGCCCCGCCCTGGCCACCATCAAGGCCATGCGCGGCGAAGAGCTGGTGGGCGAAGTGCAAGCCGACGACAAGGGCAACTGGGCCCTGCCGCTCAAGCTGGAGCCCGGCCGCATGGAACTGAACCTGACCAGCGAGGGCGCCCCCGCCCTGCCCGTGGTGATGACAGTGGCCGAAGCCGATGACGCCGCCGGGGCCCTGGCCCTCACCGAACCCCGCGACGGCGTGGCCCTCAAGGCCGGACGCCTGACCCTGCGCGGCACCGCCCAAGCCGGCGAACTGGTGCAGATCCGCCAGGGCGACCGCATCCTGGGCGAGGCCAAGGCCGACGCCGAGGGCAAGTGGAGCTTCCCCATGGACTTCACCGGCGGGCAAAGCGAACTGACGTTTGTGTCCCTGGGCAGCAATGAGACCGTGCAGGTGCGCCTGGGCGCGGCCGACACCAAGGCCGTGGTGCCCCTGACCCTGACCAACCCGACGAGCGGCGCCAGCCTGACGAGCGGGACCCTGACCCTGCGCGGCACCGCCCCCGCCGGCAGCACCGTGCGCCTCACGCGCAACGGGCAGGCCCTGGGCGAGGCGAAGGCCGACGAGGCGGGCAAGTGGGAACTGGCCGTGCCGCACCGTGCGGCGCCGAGCGTGTTTGTGGCCGAAGCGGGCCGCGAGCGCGTGACCGTGAGCACCCGGCGTTAGGCTGGGATTTGGCCGGTTTGGGCGGGCGAAAGGCCGCCCCGGCTTGACTTTCCGCCCCCGGCGGGGGATACTGGCATCCCCGGCGGGCGGTTAGCTCAGTGGTAGAGCACTACAATGACACTGTAGGGGTCACAGGTTCAAATCCTGTACCGCCCACCAT
>CAZDWU010000025.1:0-2205 GCA_964509165.1 uncultured Chthonomonas sp.
GCCATCCAAGACGGCTGGTACGGTGCCCTCACCAAGCCGCCGCTCCAGCCGCCCAGCTTCCTCTTCGGCATCGTCTGGCCGATCCTCTATGTGCTCATCGCCGCCAGTTGGGTCATCGCCTACCGCCGCCAGCCGGAAAACCTCAAGGCTCTCGCCCTCCCGTTCGGCATTCAGCTTGCCCTCAACGCCCTGTGGTCGGTGGTGTTCTTTGGGCTCAAGGCTCCCGTCGGGGCGCTCGCCGTCATCCTGCTGCTCCTGGCCACCATCGCCTGGATGATGCAGCGATTCGGCTCCCCCGCGCGGTGGTTGTTGGTGCCCTACATCCTGTGGGTCAGCTTCGCCACGTATCTCAACGCGGGCATCGTGTTCCTCAATCGCTAACGATCAGGTGTTCGCGCCGCCCAGGCGCCACACGCGCAGAATCTTATCGAGCCCGCCGGCGACCATGAAGCGGCCTTCGGGGTGGAACCCCACCGTCATCACCGCCTGGTGGCTGGCCTCAATGCGGCCGTGACCGAGGCCTCGGTCAATGTTCCACAGCCCCACGGTGCCGTCCCGGCTGCCGCTGGCCAGAAGCCACCCGCGCGGGTGAAAGGCCAGCGTCTCAATCGGTCGCTCGTGGCCAAAAAAGGTCGTCAGCAAGCCCGACGTGCGCGTATCAAACACTCGAATCGAACGGTCCACCGCCGCCACCGCCACCCGGCTGCCATCGGGGTGGAAGGCGATCGCCGTCACGGTGCTGCGGATGCGTTCAATCCCGCGCACTTGGGTGCCGGTGCGAGCGTTCCACAGCCTCACGGTGGCGTCGGCGCTCCCGGTCGCCAGCGTCCGCCCGTCCCCGGAGAAAGCCACTGCCGTCACGCTGTCTTTGTGGCCACGAAGCAAGAACCGGTCGCGCCCGGTGCGGGCATCCAAGATGCGCGCCTCCTTGCCCACTGTCCCCAGCGCCACGCAGCTTCCATCGGGGCACGCCGCCACCGCCACGCTCCATTCCGGCGGGTGGTGCCGCCAAAACTGGGTTCCGGCTTCGCTCTGCCGCCATGCCGAAACCGTTTGCTCCGTGCTCCCCGCCGCCAAGAACCCGTCGCTCAGGGCCGCCAGGCTGCTTACCGCGCCGCCCTCCAGCGGGTAGCGCTTCTCGACCTTAGCCAGGTCGCGATCCCATTGCAACACCTCGTTGTCAAAGCCGCTGGTGAGCATCTGCCCGCCGATACTCCGGAACGCCATCGCGTAAATCGGGGTGCGATGCACTCGGTGCCGCTGCACCAGCCGGGCCTGCACCACCGAGGGGCGCTTGACGAACCCGCTGGGGTCGGCGTCTTCCCGCGTCAGACCGAGCGTGCCGTCGTACTGGGTGCGCTTGAGGGGGTCACTCAGCGTTTCGAACGCCTCGTTCAGTTGCGCCATGCGCTCGTGGGCGTGGGGGTCCTCGGGGTTGAGGTCGGGGTGGTACTCCCGGGCAAGGCCGCGATACGCCTGGCGAATGTCTTCACCAGACGCGCTCGGCGGAACCCCCAGGACCTCGTAGTGCGTGCGCAACCCGTTGGGCATGATACGGAAGCGAGGCGGACGGAGGTCGGGACAGACCAGCCTTCCGCCGGGATGCCCCTCTGCCTACGCGCAGACTCCGTAAACTGGATGCATGGCCGGACCGCATGGTCAACCGATTCGCGTAGGAATCCTTGGCGCAGGCAACATCTGCTCGATCTACATCGAGAACCTGCAAGCCGACCCGATGTTTGACCTCGTCGGCATTGCCGACATGGTGCCCGAGCGCACCCAGGCCCGCGCCGAGAAGTACGGCATCGAGGGCATGACCCCCGACACCATGATCCAGCGGGATGACCTGCAAGCGGTGGTGAACCTCACCCCGCCGCTGGCTCACTTTGGGACGAGCAAGGCTTTGCTACAGGCCGGTAAGTCGGTGTACTGCGAGAAGCCGCTGGCCTTCACGCTGGCCGAAGTGCAGGAACTCGTCGCCCTGGCCGAAGCGAGCGGGCTCCGGCTCGGCGGCGCCCCCGACACCGTACTGGGTGCGGGCGTGAACACCGTCATGGACCTGATCCAGGGCGGCCACGTCGGTACGCCGGTGGGCTACGCCGCCCACATGCTATGCGGTGGCCACGAAAGCTGGCACCCCGACCCCGATTTCTACTACCAGCCCGGCGGCGGCCCGCTGTTCGATATGGGCCCGTACTATCTCAC
>CAZDWU010000025.1:2305-25830 GCA_964509165.1 uncultured Chthonomonas sp.
TCTACTACCAGCCCGGCGGCGGCCCGCTGTTCGATATGGGCCCGTACTATCTCACGGCCCTGGTGCACTGGTTTGGCCCGGTGGCCTCGGTGGCCGCCTCGGCCCGCACCGTGCGTGACCACCGCACCATCGGCAGTGGCCCCCGGGCGGGCACCGTGTTCCCAGTGGAAGTGATGACCCACATCGTGTGCACGCTCACCCACCATTCGGGCGTGATTGGCACGCTGGCCACCAGCTTCGAAACCCCCAGCCACGAACTGCCTCACATCGAGATTCACGGCACCGGCGGTGCCATCCGCGCGGCGGACCCGAATGGCTTTGGCGGCCCCGTGGTGGCCCGTCAACCCGGCCAAGAGTGGGGCGAGATGCCGCTGGGGGCCGGACCGGAGAACAACATGCGCGGGCTCGGCTTGCGGGCGCTCTACGAAGATGCGGCCTCGCCGGTGGGGGCGCCCCGCGTGGCGCACGTGGTGGAGATCATGGCGGCGGCGCTGGAGTCCGCGCAGCAGAAGAGTGTCCTCACCCTGGCCACTCGTCCCGCTTGCGGATGGGAATCTGGCCCCCGAGCGTAAAGCAAACCAACGACGACATGGTGAACCCTCCCCGCGCTCATTGGCCGGAATGGCTTTTCTCCTTTGCGTGCTGCGGCATGATCGCCTCGAATGCACGCAACCAAAGGCTGGAAGGCGAGCCGTTCTCGGTGATGACGTACTACGGCCAGACCCCGGGTGTCAAGGCACTGCAGGGCATCGGCTGGGTCGTGGCGGTGGCGTTCATCTTGGTGGCCGCCCTGTGGATCATGCGGCCGAAGTGGGGCTACCAGTGCCAACACGCCCTTACACTCATTTCCGGCATGGGGTTTGTAGTGGCGTGGCTGGAGCTGGTGACGGCGCTCCGTAGCCTCGCGGGGGCACCGTTCCGCCTCGATGGATTGCCCTACGACCCGGTGACGAACCTCGGGCTCGGGGGCGCACAGGTGTTCGCGACCTACATGATGCTGAGGCTTCCGGACGGCAGATTGGGGCCGAAAGCGGGGCTTGGGGTCAAACTAGGATTGGCGGTGTGCTCATGGATCATTCAACTCATGCTGTGGACCCTTATCTCCAGCCGGTAGAAGGCCGCAAGTGGATCTTGCCCGTCCTGCTGGCGATCTTTGGATTCCCCATCGCGGGCCTCAGCTTCTTTTGGTGGCACGCCCAGCGCAATATTGAGCAGTCGGCTCGTCCCTACGTGCTCGAGAAGATCCCCGTGTGGCTGGATCAAGACGATCGCGCGATGCTGGAAGCCAGCCCGGTGCCGTGGTTCCAAGAGGAGTTTGATTGGGCCGCCTACGAGCAGTGGCCGGCCAAGTACGGCGACTTTGTGGCCGTGAACAACCTCGAATACCGGACGATGGAAGCCGGCGAGAGCGAAACCAAGGAGGTGTACCAACTGGCGCACTTTAAGGCCCGGGTGAAGTTTGAGAAGTCCGAGCAGGACGTCTACATCACCATCGCCCGCAAGACGCTGGACCTCAAGAAGCGCTGGGAACTGGCGTACCTCAACATCGGTCAGCCCGCCAACAAGCAAGAACCCGCCGCCAAGACGTTCGACGCCGAACTCGGACGAATTCAGGCTAAAGATAAAGCGGCCCAAGAGAACGCGCCCAAGTAAGATGAACCCGCAATGCGGGTGTACATTTCCGCCGATATCGAAGGCGTAACGGGTGTTGTGAGTTGGAAGCAGTGCGGCAGCCCCTCGGGCGAGCACTACGACTGGGCGTTTGCCCGCCAGATGATGACCCACGATGTGAACGCCGCCATTCGCGGGGCCATCGCGGGCGGGGCCACTCGCGTGGTGGTGAAGGACTCGCACAACACCGGCAAGAACCTGTTGATCTCTGATCTAGAACCCGGTACAGAGCTCATCAGCGGCACCGGTTCGGGTGACCTCGGCATGATGGAAGGGGTGGACCAAGGCTTCGATGTGGCGTTCTTGGTGGGCTACCACGCCATGGCGGGCACCGGCCACGGCATCATGGAGCACACCATCAGCGGGCGCGTCCACCGATTTTGGGTGAACGGCGAAGAGTGGGGCGAGCAGCGCATGAGCGCCACCGCCGCCGCCGCGTGCGGGGTGCCCCTAGCCCTGGTGGTGAGCGACGACAAGGGCTGCGCCGAGGCCCACACCTGGGGTGGCGACCTGATGCACAGCTTCGTCACCAAGTACGGGATGGGCCGCTACATGGGCCGCCTTTTGCACCCGTCGGTAACGGGAGCGGGGATCCAAGCCGCTGCCCAAGCTGCCATGAGCGCCGCCGGCAAGTCTCCGGCCCTGCCCCTGCCGGACACGAACCACCTTCGCCTGGAGGTCAACCGCAGCGAAGAAGCCGACGCCGTGGCGCAACTGGCCGACTGGCACCGCCGCGACGGCTACACCGTGGAATGGGAGGGCGACGGCGGTTGGCCCGCCGCCCACGTGGCTGCCCGCCGGGCCATGGCCGTGATGGGACTGGCGAACCAGAACTAGGCCGCCAAACCAGCGGGATTGACCGCAACGATGGGGCCCTGGGTAACGTCCGGGGCCCCCTATCGTAGAAATGCGCATAAGGGAGGCCGCTTGGCCCTCCCCCGAGTGAGTTGGACATGAGTCACGAATCAGCCGCCCTGCCGGACATCCAGAAGACGCAGGACACCCGCAATATCGCCATCGACAAGGTCGGTGTGCGCCGCGTGAAGTTCCCCATCGAGGTGCTGGACCGCAGCGAAGAGCGCCAGCGCACCAGCGGCGACTTTACGCTGACCGTGGACCTGCCCAAGGAGTTCAAGGGCACCCACATGAGCCGCTTTTTGGAAGTGCTGAACGATTACGGCCGCACCATCAGTGTGCATAGCCTGCCGCAGCTCCTGAAAGCGCTGACCCAAAAGCTCAACGCCGAGAAAGCCCACGTGGAGGTCCGCTTCCCGTTCTTCATCGAGAAGGCGGCCCCCGTCACCGGCAAGACCGGCATGATGGAATACGACTGCGGCTTTGACGCCTTTGCCAACGGCCACTTTGAGCTGACGATGTACGTGCGGGTGCCGGTGGCGACCCTGTGCCCGTGCAGCAAGGAGATCAGCAGCTACGGCGCCCACAACCAGCGCGGCTGGGTGACGGCACGGGTGCAAACCAACGACCACGTGTGGTTGGAAGAGCTGATTGACATGATCGAAGCTTCGGGTTCGTGCGGTCTCTATCCGGTGCTCAAGCGCCCGGACGAAAAGTGGGTGACCGAGCACGCCTACGAAAACCCCCGCTTTGTGGAAGACCTGGTGCGCGAAGTCGCCCTGAAGTTCGATGCCGACACCCGGATCACTTCGTACTCGATTGAAGTCGAAAACGAAGAATCCATCCACGCGCACAACGCCTACGCGTACTTGGAACGAAGCAAGGTCTAAACGCCGCTCGCCCGCCACTCACGAGCCCGGTTTCCCTCAGGGGAAGTCGGGCCTCTTGGTTACGGCGTGGTTACGGCTTGGGGTCGGCCACGATGGCGAACTGCAACCAGCGGCAGTCTTCTAGCTTGCGCAACAGCAACCGGTTCAGCAAATTGAACTTACGGCCCGGGTTGGGGTTGATGCCTACCAGCGTGCGCACTTGGAACCCGCCGCGCTCAAACCATTCGGGGATGGTCTTCTGCGTAAAGAACCGCAGGTGCGTCCGGTCGAAAATGCCCTCGTCTTGGTATCGAAACTCGCCCAGCCACACGATTTCCCAAAGAGCATTGAAGTAGCGCACGTTGGGCAGGCTGGCCACCACCACCCCGCCCGGGGCCAGCAGGGGTTTGGCGAGCTTGAGTGCCTCGTCCGGCCAGGCCAGGTGCTCCAGCACGTCGGTGAACGAGATCACGTCGAAGTGGCCGTGCGGCATGGTAGGCAAAATCTGCATGGCGTCGCCGGTTTCCACCCGGGTCAGGCGACTGCGGGCGGCCTCGGCCATCTCGGGCACGTATTCGATGCCCCACACCTCTTGAGCGGCCCCGGTTTTGAGCATGGTTTCGCCAAAGAAGCCCGCGCCGCAGCCCACGTCCAGTACGCGCTTCGTCCCGGCGGGGATGTAGGGGAGGATGTCCTCGCGGGGGCGGGTGTAGTAATCGGGCAGGCTCATTCGGGGGTCACAAAGTGGGCGTCGAGGTACTCGCGCACGGATTGACGGGCACGGTGAAGTCGAGACTTGAGAGCGGCGAGGGTGATTCCTTCCTTATCCGCCGCCTCTTGAAGGTTCTTCCCTTCGATTTCCACCAATTGGTAAGTTTCGGCGTAAGGGGATTCCAAAGCGGAGATGGCGGCCTTCACGTGGCGCTTCAGTTCCCGCATCGCCACCTCGTGGTCCACATCCAGTTGGGGGTCGGCGGTGGTTTCCATCTCCGACATCGGGATGGTGTTGCGCAGGTCGTCGCGGGTTTGGATGTGCTGGCACACCCGCCGCGCAATGGTGCCGACCCAACCCCGGAAGGCGTCGGGGTTCTGCAACTGCCCGGCACTAAGATAAGCCTGCATCAACGACTCCACCAGCGCATCCTCGGCGTCCTCGTAGTTGCCGCAGGTGCGGACAAGTTGCCGGTACACGCTGTCCTTGTGGTCGTCAATCAGTTGCTCGACTCGCATGGGCGCGTTTCCATTGTAGCCAACCTCGGAATCCCAAGGAATTCGGACATACTCAGCGGGTGCTTGGCTCTCCGCACTTTCTTTCTCGGCGGGAGGTCCTGAAAGGGGCCATGGCCGCCGCGGCCACCCCGTGGGCGGCCCGGGTGTGGAGCGCGCAAGGAGTCTCCATGAGTTCTCAAGATATTCCCTCGCCGCTCCCCCGGGTTCAGCAATTCGAATCGATGGCCTTTGGCATTTTTGTCCACTTCGGCCTCTACTCGCTCATCAAGAAAGGCGAGTGGGCGATGCACCTGCATAACATCCCGCGCGACGAATACATGAAGCTGATGGACGAGTGGGCGGTGCCGGATTTTGACGGACGCGCCCTCGCCCGGCTGGCCAAAGAAGCCGGCGCCAAGTACATCACCCTCACCAGCCGCCACCACGACGGTTTCAGCCTCTACGATTCGCGCGGGCTGTGCCAATGGGACGTGACCAAGACCCCGGCGGGCCGCGACATCATCAAGGACTTCGCCGACGGCTGCCGCGCCGAAGGCATTATCCCCTGCCTCTATCACACCACGCTGGACTGGAGCGAACCGCGCTTCAACAACGACTGGAAGGGCTACCAGCAGTATCTGCGCGATTCGGTGGAGATCATCTGCAGCAACTACGGCGAACTCGGCGCGGTGTGGCTCGATGGCAACTGGAGCAAGCGCGACGCCGACTGGGAGCTGGATGCGCTCTACAGCGTGATCCGCAAGCACCAGCCGGAGACGATGATCATCAACAACACCGGCATCGGCGAGGAGGGCAAGCTGGTGCACAACGAGATTGACGCCGTGACCTTTGAGCGCGGCCGCCCCGAGCCAATCAAGCGCGAGGGGATGACCAAGTACGTGGCGGGCGAGATGTGCCACACCAGCAACTTCCACTGGGGCAACGCGGAGCGCGACCTGAACATGATCAGCCCCGCGCTGGTCATCGAAGAATTGGTTCGCAGCCGGGGTGCGGGGGCCAACCTGCTGATGAACCTCGGCCCCACGCGCACCGGGGGCATCCCGGAATACGAGCGTGCCATGTTCCACGTGGTGGGCCAGTGGATTGAATACCACGGTGGCGACAACTGCCCGATCTACGCGGGTCGTCCCTCCGGCATCCACGGCACCGATGACGACTTCGGATTTGTCATCGGCGACGAGGCGTACCTGTTCGTCTTCGACGTCACCGCCACGGCGGACCCGCGTGTGAGCGGCACCAACGCCCGCGGCACGGGACCTCGCCTCTACAAGGGAGTTCCGGCGGGCTTCAAGTCGGCGACCTGGATGGACGACGGCAGCGAGGCCAAGTTCACGCCCGCCGAAGACGGGGTGGTGCTGGACGTGAAGGGCTACCCCTACGGCATGAACAGCGTCGTGCGCGTGGTCAAGCTCACACGCTAGCCCGAGCGCAGGGTGAGCAGACTAACTTCCGCCCGGCAGAACAGCCGGCTGGGCGGACCGGTCGTGCCCACCCCGCGCGAAACGTACAGCGGCACCGGGAGGTCGGGGAAGAACCCGTCCACATACTTGCGCCCTCCGGTGGGGAGGCCCGGCGCCCACCCCCAAGGGGACAAGAACTGCCCGCCGTGGGTGTGTCCGCTCAGCATCAGGCTGGGGCCACCGGGAGGGAGCGTGTCCACCCCGTCCGGCTCGTGCCACAGCATCAGGCTGCCGCGCCCGCCGTCGGTTTGGCGGAGAAGGGTGTGCGGGTCGGGTGCGCCCTTCACCAGCGAGTCCACCCCCAGGCACGTCACGCCTGCCACCTCGGCCACCTCGTTGATGAGGTAGGTCACGTTGAGATCTTCGAACAAGGGCCGCAGCCAAGCCGCTTCTCCCGCAAAGTAATCGTGGTTGCCCGCCACCGCCACCACGGGCGAATTCCATTCGGCGAGCGGCGCGAAGCCCGCCGCCACGTAGGCAAAGGCCTGCGGGTGCCAAAACGAGACATAGTCGCCCAGCAGCACGGTGAGGTCAGGCTTGGTGGCGTAGGCCAGCTCCAGCGCCCGGTGGGTGTGCTCCACCGACCACTCATCGCGGATGTGGGGGTCGGCAATCACGGCCACGCGCAGGCCATCGTGCGCCCAGTCCGGCAGAGTGAGTGTGCGGCGGACAAGCTCAATCTTGCGCGTCTCAAAGAGGCCCCCGTAGAGGTACGCCCCAACCCCCACGCCCAGGCTGGCAACGGAGAGGGCGGAAGCAAGGTCTCGAACGCGCACGCGAACTCGAAACTACCCCACGGCCCGGCCTTACTGAGAGGTCCGGCGGGCGACCAAGAGCGCGGTTTGCACATCCCGCACCACCGTGTGCAGGCTGTTCAGCTCGGCTTCATCATCGGCGCTCAGGGCATGCGCAGGTGCCTGCGGATCGAGCCGCCCCATGATGCTGCCCGACATCGGCGAATCGTCGAGCCCGATGACGTGGCCAAGCTCGTGCGCCATCACGTGCCGGATGGCCGGCAGGCTGAGGGGGGCCCCGGTGGGGTCTTGGAGGCCAATGGCGATATCCGCGCGCAGCGTGGCGAAGTAGGAATCACCCAACTGGTGGACGGCACGGCTCCAGCTGGCGCGGCCCGCCACATGGCGGTGTTCGTACTGCGCGGCACCTACAAAGCTCATGCGAACCTGGGCGTTCTCCGGCGTGGACAGATGCCAGCGCACCAGGCCGTGGCTGGCGTCTTCCCACATGCGCAGGGCACTGAGATAGCTCACCCAGGCCCCGGCGCGTTGCTCTTGCGGGAGGCCGGAGAGGTCCAGCGAGATGCGAATGGGCGCGCCCACGCCCAGGGCTTCGAGGCTCGCTTCACTCTCTCCGTAGCGGCCTTCGTTGAGGGCGGTTTGTGCGCGATCAAGCAGACGCAGGGTCGGAGGTGCCGGAGTGGACGAGGCCAAAGCCCCGAGCAAAGTGAGAGAGATACCGACGCCCCAACGACCCCACATACCGTTGGTTTTCCGCTTTCTCCGGGCGGCTCATCCCGGCGGTGTTACGGTGTTGCGCGCGCTCTGGTAATTTGTCGAGATGGCGAATTTACGAGGCGCTTTGGTGGGCTGCGGCGGCATGATGCGGCACCACGCCCGGATGCACCCCCAGCTGGATGGGGCGGAGATTGTGGCTCTGTGCGACATCGTTCCGGAGCGCTTTGAGGCGATCAAGGCCGTTTCCCCACTCGTGAAGGATGCGGCGTGCTATGAGCGGTTCGAAGACATGCTCGCGCAAGAGAAGCTGGACTTCGTCTTCATCGCCACGCCCCACGATTGCCACGCCCCCCAGGTGATTGCCGCTTTGGATGCGGGCATCCATGTGCTGCTGGAAAAGCCCATCGCCATCTCCGTCGCGCAGGCCGAAGCCATGATCGCCGCCCGCGACCGCTCGGGCTGCACGGCCGCCCTCGCCTACCAAAGGCACGGGCTCGGTCAGTTCCGCTGGCTCCGCTCGCAGATTCAAAGCGGCGCCTTTGGCGAACTTCGCGCCGCCACTTGCCACCTCGGCCAAGCCTGGAAGACCGGCACCGCCAACACCTGGCGGCAAATCCCCGCGCAATCCGGCGGCGGAATGCTCCACGACAGTGGCAGCCACATGATTGACGTGGCCATGTGGATGACCGGGCGGCACCCCGTGCGCATCAGCGCCCACATCGACAACCGCGACACGCCCGTGGACATCCAGGGTTATGTGGCGGCGGTGCTGGACAACGGCGCGACCCTGCAGATCAACGTGATTGGCGACGCCAGCATGTGGCACGAGCGGCACAGCTATTGGTTCGAGAACGCCAGCGTGTTCATCGAGGATGACGTGACCCGGGTGTTCCACCGCGACGGCACGCGCATGGTGCTGGATGCCTGGCCCGCCGCCGAGACCCCGCTGGTCAATTTCGTCCGCGCCCTCCACGGCCAAACGGAGATCTACGCGTCGCTGGAGTGCGGCCTGCACGTGCAGCAGGTCACCGAAGGCGCTTACCGCAGCAGCGCCCAGGGTGGCGCGTCGGTGAGTTTCTAGGCTTCGATCCAGGATTCCAAGCGGGTCCGGCAGGCATCCAGCCGGGCCTGGGATTCCTCGATGCTCGGGCTCTCGGCGTAGACATGCACCACGGGCTCAAAGGAATCGGGCAGCACCAGCACCCACCCCACATCGTCGTAGATCTTGATCCCGTCGGTGAGTTCGACACTGAGGCCCTCGCGGCTGGATTCGGCCAGCTTGCGCATCACCGTGCCCTTGCTATCCCACGGGCACTGCACCTGGCCGTACACCAAGTGGAATTCGGGCAGGCTACGGATGAGTTCGCTCAGCCGGACATCCGCCTGCAGCATCATCTCCACAATCTGGGCGGCGGCAAACATGCCATCAAAGCCCGGGTGGAACGATGGCCAAATGAACCCGCCACTTTCGTCGCCCAGGAAGCTGAGCGGACTCCGCGCCGCCGCGTCAATCAGGTCACGTCCGGTGGCCCGGGTGCGGGTCACTTCCGCCCCCTCGGCGGCGAGCAGAGACTCCAAGCGAGCGGGCGCCGTCACGCTCATGGCGATCTTGGGGCTGGCTCCCGCCCGGCACACCAGCAGGCACATCGCCGCAAAGAGCGTGTTGCCGGTGATGGGCAGGCCGTAGTCATCCACCAAATGGATGCGTTCGCCTTCGTGGGTCAGCAGGATGCCGAGGTCACTATCCAGGGCACCAACAATCTGCCCCAATCGCAGGAGGTGGTCCTGAATTTCTTCGTAAGACCGGGGAGCGAGCCGTGCCTCGTTCTGGAGGTTGAGACTGATAACTTCGTAGCCCAATTCCGCCAAAAGGTTAGGCAAGATGCTGACGACGCTGGAATAGCCAAAGTCCACCACGATCTTGGGGCGACGGTTATGCCCCCGGGGGGCCACTCGCTCCAAGAACTCCCGCCGATACAGCTCGCGCGCGCCGCTGGCGCTGTCCACCGCCCCGAGTTCGTCGGGGTCGATGCGCCGGAACTCCTCGCGGTAGAACGCGGCCTCGATCTTGCGTTCCTGAGTGCGGGCCACGTAGCCGCCATCACCTTCTAAGAACTCGAACAGACTCATCCGGCGATTGCCCGGCAGCTTGCGGACATTGACCGCCCCAGCGATGCGGGTTTGCGCGGTAAAGAGGCGCGTGACCGGCAACGGCTCGCCGTGCAAGTCAATCACGTCGCACCCGGAGCTGAGCAACGCCCCGGTAAGCGAACGCTTCAGCATGCGACTGCTGCGGCTACTATCGCGGCTCACGGCAATGCGCGCATGCTCCCGCAGGGTGCTGCCAAAAGCGAGCCCGAGCCGGGTGGCGAACTCCGGGGTGGCTTCGATGTTGCTCAGCCCGGCCACACCTAGTTCGCGGAACAAAGACCCCCGCCACCGGTTGCCCTGCACGATGCTCATGGTGACGGTGCTGCCCCGGTCCACCACCTTATCCGGCCACAGCTTCACGCGCGGCCGCAGGTTGGCCCCTACGTCAATCAGGCAGCGGTCGCCCACCACCACTTCTTCGCCAATCACCGCGCCCCGCTTGGCCGTCACGCGGTGCGCCAAGATCGCCCCCGTGACCTCCACGTCCAGCCCGATGTAGCAGGCATCCCACACCACCGAGTTCTCGATGCGCGCGCCTTCTTCGGTCAGCACGTTATCGCCCAGGCAGGTGTAGGGCCCCACGGTCACGCCCGCCTTTAGACGGCAGTTGCGCCCTATGACCACGGGGGCTTCAATCACGGCTTGGGGGTCAATCACAGTGCCCTCGCCCACCCACACGCCGGGGCGGATCTCTTCGCCGGGGTGCACCACCTTCAGGGCGCCCGCCAGGGCATCGCGCTGAGCTTCCATGTACTGCTGCAGCGTGCCGACGTCGGTCCAGTAGCCGTCCATGATGTAGCCGTACATCGGCGCGCCCTCGGCCAGCAACTGCGGGAAGATGTCCTTGCTCCAGTCGTAGGGGCGGTCGGGCTCCATGCGGTCCAGCACCTCGCCTTCCATGATGTAGATGCCGGTGTTCACCGTGTCGGAGAACACCTCGCTCCACCCTGGCTTCTCCAGGAATCGCTCGATGCGCCCCTCGTCGTCGGTGATGACAATGCCGAACTCCAGCGGGTCCGGCACGCGCTTGAGCACCAAAGTGACGAGGCTGCCCTTCTCGCGGTGGAAGGCCAGCGCCGCCGTCAGGTCGCAGTCCGTCAGCGCATCCCCGCTCGCAATGATGAAGGTGCCTTCACGCAGCCAGTCGGCGGCTTGGCGCACACTCCCGGCCGTGCCCAGGGGCGTGGGTTCCAGGCAGTAACGAGTGCGCACGCCCCACTCGCTGCCATCCCCGAATCGGGCCTGAATCTCTTCGGCCAAGTAGTGCAGGGTGCAAGTGATGTCAGTGACCCCGTGTTGGCGCAGCAGGTCAATGACGTGCCCCATGATAGGCCGGTTGAGCACGGGCACCAGTGGCTTGGGGCGGTGCGAAGTCAGGGGCCGGAGCCGGGACCCCTCGCCCCCTGCCATCACAACTCCCCGCACCTCGCCCATGCCTCATTATCCCTGGGGGAAAGCCCCTCGCAGGTAAAACCGGACCGTGCTCGATCGAAATCTCATTCGCCGCGACCCCGAGTTCGTGCGCGCCCAGTGTCTCCGCAAGGGTGTGAACGCGCCGGTGGACGAGTTCATCCGGGTGGACACCGAATGGCGCCGCGTGAAATCGGCCATGGATGAACAGAAGGCGGAGATGAACCGCGTGAGCAAATCCATCGGGCAACTGATGGCCAGCGGGCAGAAAGACGAAGCCGCCCAGGCCCGCGAAGCGGCCGGGGCCCTCAAGGCCACCATCCAAGGCCTGGAAGAGCAAGAGCGCACCTTGGAAGCTGAGCTTGAGGCCATTGAGCTGGACTTCCCCAACCTCCCGCACGAGAGCGTGCCGGACGGCAAGTCGGAAGAAGACAACGTCGTCATCCGCACCTGGGGCGAGGCGCACCGGGCCTCCAAGGAGCCCGTGCCGCACTGGGAGATTGCTGAGCGACTGGGCTTGATTGACTTCGAGCGCGGGGTCAAGATCACGGGCAGCGGCTTTGTGGTTTACACCGGGGCGGGCGCGCGCCTGGTGCGCAGCCTCATTAACTTTATGCTGCACGTGCAGACCACGCAGCACGGCTACACCGAAGTGTGGCCACCCGCGCTGGTGAATGCCGAGAGCCTAGTGGGCACGGGCAACTTGCCGAAGTTTGAAGAAGACCTCTACAAGTCGCGGGATGACTTCTATCTCATCCCCACCGCCGAAGTGCCGGTGACCAACATGTACCGGGGCGAGATTTTGCCGGAGGGCGACCTGCCGATCAAGCTGTGCGCGTATACGCCGTGCTTCCGCCGCGAGGCCGGGGCCGCCGGGCGCGATACGCGCGGCATCCTGCGCACGCACCAGTTCGATAAGGTCGAGCTCGTGCAGTTTGTCCACCCGGACCACTCCTACGAGGCGCTGGAGAGCCTGACCCAAGAGGCCGAAGCCATCCTTCAGCAACTGGGCTTGCACTACCGCGTGATTGTGCTTTGCACCGGCGACATGGGCGAGAAGGGCTGCAAAACCTACGACCTGGAAGTGTGGTCGCCGGGGGCGGAGCGGCACCTGGAAGTCAGCTCCTGCACCAACTTTGAGGCGTACCAAGCCCGGCGCGCCCGGATCCGGTACCGCGCGGAAGGTGGCCCCGAGCCGCTGCACATCCTGAACGGATCGGGCCTGGCGGTGCCCCGGTTACTCGCGGCGCTGCTGGAGACGTATTATTCAGAAGACACGAACTCGGTTCGCATTCCGGAGGCGCTGGTGCCGTTCTTCGGGAGTGACTCGATCGTGGCACCCGCATGAAACCACTCGACAACAAGCGGCCCGGCCGGGCCGTGGACCAACTGGAAAGCTGGGGGCGCTACCCCCGGGTTCCGGCGCGGTTGTTCCGGCCCGAGCGGATGCGGGATTTCCACGCCGGCGAGGGTCCCTCGTTGGCGCGCGGCCTGGGGCGGAGCTACGGCGACGCGGCCCTGCTGACCGACGGCGACGTGGTGCTCTCGGAGCGGCTAGATCGTTGCCTGGAGTTCAATCCCGAATCGGGCGTGTTGCGGGCCGAAGCCGGACTGAGCCTGGATGCTTTGATCCGCGCGTTTGTGCCACAGGGCTGGTTTGTGCCGGTCACCCCGGGCACGGCATTTTGCACCCTGGGTGGGTGCGTGGCGGCCAATGTCCACGGCAAGAACCACCACCGCGATGGGAGTTTCCGGCAGGGCGTTACCAGCCTTGAGATGTTGAGCCCCGACGGGAGCGTGCGAGACCTCACCCCCGCCGACGGGGACGACTTTGAGTTCGCCTTTGGCGGAATGGGGCTGACCGGGATGATCCGCGAGGTCGAACTCCAACTTCGCCCCATCACCACCAGCATGATGATGGTGCGGCACTCGGTGGCGGCCAATTTGCCGGAGCTAATGGCCCAAATGGACGACGAAGCCCGCGACGACCACTATTCGGTGGCGTGGGTGGACCTGCTCGCCCGGGGCGAGCGCGCCGGACGCGGCGTGCTGATGTCTGGACACCACGCCGAGATCAACGAACTGCCGATGCGGTACGCCGCACACCCCGAAACCCTCCTGACCGACCGGCCGGGCCGCGCCCGCCCGTTCCCCTTTGAGGCGCCCACTTGGCTTCTGAGCCCGGGCAATCTCCGCCTCTTCAACTCGATGTATCACAAATGGCAGGGCCGCAAGGGCACGTTCTTTACGCCGCTGCGCACGTTCTTCCACCCGCTCGATGCCATCCGCAACTGGAACCGGATGTATGGCAAACCGGGCTTTGTGCAGTACCAGTTTGTGGTGCCGTTCGAATCCGGCCGCGAGGCCGTAACTGAGGCCATTTCGCGGCTCAATGCCGCCCAGGCGTCTTCCTTCTTGGCCGTGCTGAAGCGGATGGGTGCGTCGGACGGGGGACCGCTTTCGTTCCCCATGCCGGGCTACACCCTGGCCCTAGATATCCCCCTGCGCGAAGGCGTGATTGACCTGTTGCACACCTTAGACGCGCTGGTCGCCGACCACGGCGGGCGGGTGTATTTGGCGAAGGATTCGGCGCTGCGCCCCGACACGTTCCGGCGCATGTATCCCGAGTGGGAGCGGTTTGTCAACCACAAGCGCCAGGTGGACCCCGACGGCCGCTGGCAGAGCGACCTCGCCCGGAGGCTGGAGCTGGTATGACGCCCTTGGCCCTGGAAACCAAAGGATCGGTACTGGTGGTGGGGGCGACTTCGCCCATTGCCCGGGCCGCCGCCGCCGAATTTGCCCGGCAGGGCTACGCCGTCATCTTGGCCGCCCGCGACAAGGACGAACTGGACCGGATTGCCGCCGACCTCCGCATCCGCTCCCGCGTGGAAGTCACTTTGCTCCCCTACGACGCCGATCTCAAGGGGTCGGGGACGCGCCTCGCCGAGATTGCGCTGGAGTTGGAGCCGCCCCTGACCGGGGCCGTCTGGGTGGTGGGCGACCTGGGCGACCAGGAACGCGCCCAGGAAGATGTGACCCACGCCAAGGCCATTGTGCGGCGCAACTTCACGGGGGTCATTGACGTGTTCACGCCCATCGCCAATGCCTTTGAGGCGCGCGGGGCGGGGTTCCTGATTGCCGTCGGCAGCGTGGCCGGCGACCGAGGCCGGGCCAAAAACTACGTCTACGGGGCGGCCAAGGCAGCCCTGCACGCCTTTATGAGCGGTATGCGGCAGCGCCTGGACCGGAAGGGCGTGCGCGTGCGCGTGGTCAAGCCGGGCTTTGTGGATACGGCGATGACCTTCGCGATGGGGCCGCTGCCCTTGCTGGCTTCACCGGACAAGGTGGGGCAAGCCGTGGCCCGCGCGGCCACCGGCAAGAAGGATGAGATCTACACCCCCGGGCCGTGGCGGTGGATTATGCTCATCATCCGCCACCTACCCGAGCGCGTCTTCAAGAAGACCAATATCTAAGGAGTCCCTGCCTAGAACAGTAGCTCTCAGAACCGGAAGAACGTGCCCGCCATCAGGCGGTTGGCGCTGCCCACGGCGAGGTTAAAGCCGCCCAGCGACGCCCCGACCGTCCAGCCGTCCAGAGTGGAGTAGCCCGCCCGCGCGCCGAAGCCGCGCGCCAGTTGCCAATCCGCCCCAAAGCGCCCCTCAGTGCGGCCCGAGCCAATGCCCACCAGGTCGGCGGCCAGGCCCATCGTATCGCGCTCCTGCCAGGCCACGCCCAGGCTCATGGTGCGGCGGTAGGCATCAATGCGGCTAAAGCCATCGCCCGGATCAATCGTGGCGCCTTGATCCGGCTGGAACGCCTGGAACGACACATCCGGCGACACCAGGTTGTTGATCACCAATGCCCCCTGGAACCGCTGCCCCGGCCCAAATGTGGTGTGCATGCCCAGGTCGAGGGCGAAGCCTTCTTTCTTGAGGAAGTCGCTCCCCGCCATTTCCGGCGCCGCGGTGTTGATCGCGTTGCCCGAGGTGATTTGCGCTTCATTGGCGATGTGGTGACTGTAGTAGGTGGTCACAAACCGCCCCATCAAGCCAACGGCCATTTCGCCGTTCGGGCCGCTCGAAATCACGCGCCCATAGCCAAATTGCAGCTCACTCTGCCCCACGCCGTAGCCGTCAAGTTGCATGCCCGCCTCGGGGGCCGTTAGGTTCGAACCTGCCCGCACCCAGCGCTGGAGAGCGTCATTCGGACGGGTGGTCACCAATGCGACCCCTTCCGCCCCGAAGTGGAAACCCGAAGCCGTGAAGCCCAACCCCAGCGTGCCGCCGATGTCCGTCTTGCTTTCCCCAAACTGGCGGGCCAACCGCACGATACTGTCGGCATCGAAGGCACCCTTGTCGATGCTGCTCACAAAGTCAGACGCATCGCCCAGATCCACGCCGTCGGCAAAGTAACCAAAGGAAAGGTCGCTAAACCGGAACCGTTGCTGCCATGCAAGCTGCGCGGGGTTGGCGGGGCGGCTACTAGCCAGATTCCCACGGAAGGCCAAACCGGCATTGCCCATCCCGGCGGCGCGAGTGGTGCCGAGCGCAAAGTCGGACGCCGAGGCCAAAGCGGCCAGAGGCAACAAAGCGAGGCAGGCGAGGGTTTTCATAGGGCACCTTGCGGCCGGAGCCGCTGGACTTCATTCTACTGCCCACGGTCACGGCCCAGGCAATTCCACGAGGATTTTCGGGGAGGGGCCACTTTTGGCACCGGTTTTGCACCCCTCTCCCTCGGCTCTCCAACAGAGCCGGAAACGGTAATCATCATGAATCTCTCCCGCATCTCCCTGCTGGCCCTCACCGCCGCCCTCGGCGCCGCGAGCATGGCCAACAACAATCTTCCTGTCAACCAAATCCTGACGGCCACGCAAGGCGACGAACTCTCGCTGGTTTCGCTGACCATGACCGGCACCGGCGTGGTGTTCACCGAAGAAGATTTCCGACGCTGGGAAGATGCCCGCCTGGCCACCGGCGGCAAGACGTACGGCTGGATCGACCCGATCAAGCGCGACATGAACACCAGCGGCAACAAGTACGCCGTGAACCCGGACCGACGCGACAACGCCAAGCCGATGGCCGGCGAAAGCAGCAGCACCGGCACCCTTCGCGAAGTGTTCACCGCTCGCCCGCTGGACTACATCCTGGATAGCGAAGATTGCGCCAGCTGGAGCCTGGACCTGAAGCTGGGCAACGGCCAATACATCCAGAACGACAAGAATGGCAAGACGCCGGAAATCGCCATCCTCGAGCGCGGAATGAACAGTGACCTCAAGGTCCGAGCGATCATCAGCAATGGCGGCCAAATCACGACCTCCCAGAGCGTGTTCCTGAGCCGCACTGCTCAGCGCTACACCAACTTCAACATGGATACGCTGGAAATCGCCGGTGCTCAGAAAGTGGGCGTCTGGGGCCTCAGCCTCGACTCCTTCGGCCCGATTGAAGGTCAAGTGATCGGCCTGCAAATCTCCAGCGACGCCTCCTACGGCGGACCGGACCTGGTGGGTGTAGCGACCAACGCCGTGCCGGAACCGGGCACGATGATCGCCCTGGGTGCGGGTCTCGCCGCCCTGGCTCGCCGCCGACGCAAGACGGCGTAAGCCAAACCGGAGCCGTTTCCGTTCCCTGCCTCGCATGAGGTGGGGAACATTTTTTTGCGTTACACTTGTCTTAGGTCCAACCAATCGGCGCGAAGTTGTTCACGTCCGTTGGCCCAGGTACATCATCATGCGTTGTCTGTCCATTCTCGCCGTGGCCGCTGTGGCCTGGTCGCTCGCCGCCTGCGATGCCGCCCCGAACACGAAATCGGTGGCCGAACTCCACGACCTTTACCAAAAGATTGAGCCCGGAATGGCCGAAGCCGATCTCAAATCCGTGGCCGGGGAGCCGACCAAAAAGGAGCCCAAAGATGAGGCCACCGAGTGGCTCTACAGCGAAGCGGGCCTCAACACCTCTTTCTTGAGCGTATTGGTTCGAGATGGCGCCGTGGTCAAGGTCACCCTGCGTGACCGAACCAACTCCAGCCAAGAAGCGCAGACCAAGCCCGCCGAGTAACCCGCTAGGTACCCTCAGGGGTGCGTGGAGCGCCCCTTCTTAACTGCCGCTTGGCGGAACCTCGTGATCGTCAACTGGGAGGTCACGCCGGATCTCCTGTTGCCCTTGGTGCCGGACGGCACGGTGCTGGATACCTTCCAGGATCGGGCGCTGGTGAGCTTGGTGGCATTCCAGTTTTTGGAGACGCGGGTGCGCGGAGTCGCCATTCCGGGGCACATCAACTTCCCCGAAGTGAACCTGCGGTTCTACGTGCGGCGAGAGCTTGAGGGCGAAACTCGGCGCGGGGTGGTGTTCATCAAGGAGTTGGTGCCCCGCTGGGCGATTGCCACCGTGGCCCGGACGGTGTACGGCGAGAACTACCACGCGGTGCCGATGGCGAGCGAGATTAGCGATCCGCACTTTCGCTACTCGTGGCGATGCGCCCGCCAGCGTCAGCACGTAGCGGTGGAAGTCGGACCGGAAAGGCTGCCTTTGGCCGAGGGGTCCGAAGAGGAGTTCGTGCTGGAGCACTACTGGGGGTACGCCCGGCACGGTCAACTCACGCGGGAGTACCAAGTCACGCACCCTCGGTGGGAATCCCGCCCCGTGCTCAACCTCGACCTCCACTCGGATTACTCCCCCACCTACGGGGCGGAGTGGGGACGCGTGCTGCAGGGCGAGCCGCGCTCGGCCATGTTTGCGGTGGGGTCGGCCATCACTGTTCAGCCTGGTCGGCCGTTACCCACCTGAATCCGGTTTGCGGAAGCGCTGCTTCCATTCGGCCAGAGTCATCATGGCTTCCAGAGGGGTCATCTGGTTCACGTCCAGCGCCTCCAGGGCTTGTTCCACGGGCGAAGGCTCGGCTTCAAATAGGCTCAGTTGCAACCGCTGGCGCTCCACCGGCATGGCCGGCGCTGGCCCTTTCTCCAGGTCTTGAAGGATGGCCTGGGCGCGTCGCACCACGGGACGCGGCACCCCCGCCATACGGGCCACCTGCAGGCCGTAGCTCTTGTCGGCCCCGCCGCGTACCACCCGGTGCGTCCAGATCACTTCGTCACCCCGTTCTTGCACTTCCACACGGTAGTTGGCGATCTCCGGGTGCGCATCTTGCAGCGCGTTGAGCTGGTGATAGTGGGTGGCAAAGAGGGTCTTCGCCCCGAGTTCGGCCAATGATTCCACCATCGCCCAGGCAATCGCCAGCCCGTCGTAGGTGCTGGTGCCGCGCCCCACCTCGTCCAGAATCACCAGGCTCTGGCGGGTGGCGTTGTTCAGGATGTTCGCGCTCTCCACCATTTCGACCATGAAGGTGCTTTGGCCAAGGGCGATCTCGTCGCGCGCGCCAATGCGGGCAAAAATCCGGTCGCAAAGCGCCAACCGGCACGCCGCCGCCGGCACAAACGCCCCCATCTGCGCCATCACCACAAACAGCGCCGCCTGCCGGAGATAGGTGGATTTCCCGCTCATGTTGGGCCCGGTGAGCACGATGAGGCGGGTGGTTTCGTTCAGTTCTAGATCGTTGGGGACGAAGGAGGCCGAATGGTGCGCCACCACCGGGTGCCGCCCTTCCTGAATCCAGATCTCGTCATCGTCGCTCAGTTCGGGGCGCACATCGCCCCGGCGCACGGCGGTGTCCGCCAGGCCCGCCAGCACGTCCAGCTCGGCAATGGCACGGGCGGTGCCCAATAGCGCGGTGCTTTCGCTCACCACTCGGCTGCGGAGTTGCTGGAAGAGGTCGCTCTCCACAGCAATCGCCTTCTCGTCCGCACCCAGCACGGCACTTTCGTGCTCCTTCAGTTCCGCCGTGATGTACCGCTCTGCATTGGCCGTGGTCTGCTTGCGGATGTAGTGGTCCGGCACCCGGCTGGTGTGGACCTTGCTGACCTCGAGGTAGTAGCCGAAGACGCTGTTGTAGCCCACCTTTAGGCGGTCAATGCCGGTGGCTTCCCGCTCCGCCGTCTCCAGCTTGGCGATGTAGTCGCGGCCTTCCCGGGCCTTGTCACGCAGGGTGTCTAGCGCCACGTTGTAGCCGGGCTGGATGAAGCCTCCTTCGCGGAGAGTAGCCGGAGGCAGATCGGTAATGGCGAGCCGGAACTCGTGCGCCAGGTCGTGGTGGTCATGCACCTGGGCGCGGAGTTCGGCGATGCGGCCGCGATTCACCCGGCGAAGAGCGTCGTCGAGGTCGGGCAGGGCCAGCAGTGCATCGCGCAGCGCCGCCAGGTCGCGGGGCGAAGCCAGCCCACTCATGCACCGGCTCACCAGGCGCTCCACGTCCGCCACCCGGGCCAGCGCGACCCGGGCATCGGCGCGGGCGGCGGCGTTCTCAATCCAGTGCTGCACTGCATCGTGCCGGGCCGCAATGGCCGCTTTGTCGCGCAGGGGCTGCTCCACCCAGCGCCGCATCAGGCGGCCCCCCATCGGGGTTACGGTGCTGTCCAGCACCGAAAGCAGCGTGTGCTTGATGCCACCGTCGTGGCTGTTTTGCGTCAGCTCCAGGGCGCGGCGCGTGCTGGGGTCGATGACCACGAACTCGTCCACCTCGTAGGTGGCGATGGCGTCGATGTGGCTGGTGTTCAGCCCGTTCCGGTGGGCGTAATCCAGAGCCATGGCGGCCGCGCGGACGGCCTGCTTGCGCTCGGCAATCCCGAAGCCTCCCAGGTGGGTGGTGCGGAACTGCTCCGTCAGCCTCCTCTCGGCCCCGGCTGAAGTCGGCGCATTGACGTAGGTGACGGCACAGCCAATGGCTTCAAATAGCTCCGCCGGGAGCGTCTCCTCGTCCTGCGGTAGCAGGGCTTCGGCGGGGTTCAGGCGAGCCAGTTCTTGGGCCATGCGCGCCTCGCTGGCCTCACCCGCGAACTCGGTGGCCAGGAACTCACCCGTGCTCGGGTCCAGCAGCGCCCAGCCGATGCAATGCCCGTCGCGGGCCACCGCCACCAGGAAGTTGTTGACCCGCGCCGAAAGCAGCGCATCCTCCACCAGCGTGCCGGGGGTCAGCACGCGCGTGACCTCGCGGCGCACCAAGCCCTTGGCCGTCTTGGGGTCTTCCACTTGGTCGCACAAGGCCACCTTTTGCCCGGCCTTGATCAGCCGCGCCAGGTAGCGCTCCACCGAGTGATGCGGCACGCCCGCCATCGGGATTCGCCCGGCTTCGGCATCTTCGCGCCCCGTCAGCGTGATTTCGAGGATCGCGGCGGCCGTCTCAGCATCTTCCCCATAGAACTCATAAAAGTCACCGACGCGCATGGCGACCAAGGTGCCGGGATGGGCGTCCTTGGCCTCGAAATATTGCCGCATCATGGGGGTTCGCGGCCGCACGGACTGGCAGGATACATGATGCTTGGCTACAATGAAGGGAGAAATGGGCAAGTTCTTCCTCCGCTGGGTCATTCTCGTCGCGGCGCTCATGGGCGCGGCCACGGCGACGGGCGCGATCATGACCGTGATGGGCTGGCATAGCGGCTTCCGCGTAGAACTCGAACCCGTAAGCACGACCACCATCATTCAGCTCTTCTTGGGAGCGGGCTTGCTGGCCTTGGTGTCGGCGGTTTTAGGGCCGATTCTCAAGCTGATGACGCTCCCCCTCAACTGCATGACGCTGGGCCTCTTCACGCTCATCATCAATGCCGGTCTCTTTATGCTGGTGGGCAGCTGGGGCATCGGGTTTGTGGTGGAAAACTTTGGCAGCGCCCTGGTCGGCTCGATCCTCTTTGCCGCCATTAACGGAATCCTGGAAAAACTGTTCGTCCGCGAGGACGATAAGCGAGACTAACGCGTGGGCAAACGAGCCGGAACTTACCACCGTTGGCGTCGCCGCCTGGCCCCGGCCCGGAATCTGAGAACTCCCTTCTTCCGGCTGGGGCTCGGCATCTTCGTCGGGCTCATCGGGCTCGTCCTTAGTTTTCAATCTCTCATTCTCCCGGGCGTCTTGGCCGTGGATGGCTGGTGGATTGAGTTCAATCGCCGGATTTTCGGCAACGAGCGGGCGGAATTCGCCACTCACTTCTTGGGCGGCATCCTCATTTTTGGGGGCATCGCGGTGGCCATTTCTGGTTATCGCATGGGCCTCCGCCGACTGCGGGAGATGCTGGACCCCAGCACTGTGAACACCGGGCCGGGTTCCGGGCCAACCGTGATGGACGCCTACAAGCGCCGCGCGCAGCTTGCCTTGGGGCCGCGCGTGGTGGCCATTGGGGGTGGCACGGGGCTCAGCACCCTCCTGCGTGGCCTCAAGAATCACACCGCCAATATCACCGCCGTGGTGACGGTGACCGATGACGGGGGCAGCAGCGGCCGCTTGGTGCAAGAAATGGGCATCCTCCCGCCTGGCGACCTGCGCAACTGCCTGGTGGCCCTGGCCAATGCCGAAGGCCGCATGACGGACCTCTTTCAGCACCGTTTCCGCGATGCCGCCGGCTCTCTCTCCGGCCACAGCATCGGCAACTTGCTCCTCGCCGCCCTGATTGACCAAGCTCGGGGCGACGTGGACGAAGCCCTGCGCGTGGCCAGCGAGGTTCTCAACATTCGCGGCCGCGTGGTGCCCACCACCACCCGCAGCGTGGTGTTGCGCGCCCAAATGGAAGACGGGAGCGAATTGACCGGCGAAACCCGCATTGCGGCCTCGGACAAGCGCATCCGCCGCCTCTATTTGGACCCGCCGCACGTGGAACCGCACCCCGCCGCCCTGGAAGCGATTGCAGAAGCGGACCTCATCATCATTGGCCCGGGCAGCGTTTACACTTCGGTGCTGCCCAACCTTTTGGTGGAAGGTCTGGCCAACGCCCTCAACCAAGCCAAGGTGCCGCGCGTGTACGTGTGCAACGTCATGACGCAAAAAGGCGAGAGCGACTCCTTCACCGCCGCCGAGCACATCATGGCCCTGGAGGCCAACATCCCGACCCGAGTGGTGGACCACGTGCTGGTGAACACCGGCGTCCCCAGCTCGCAGGCGCTGGAACGGTACCGCGAGAGCGCGCAGGAGTTCGTGGCCCCCGACATTGACCGGATCCATGCCCTGGGCTACATCGTGGTACCGGGCGACCTGATGAGTGAAACCGACGTGGTCCGCCACGACCCCGTCCGACTGGCCAACCGCGTGATGGACGTGCTCTACCGATGAGCCGGGGTCAGTTGATTATCCTGAGCGGCCCGAGCGGCGTGGGCAAAGACACCGTGCTGGACCGGTGGCGCGCCCGCAACCCGCTGGTGAAGCGCGTGGTGGCCTACACCACCCGGGCTCCGCGCCCCGGCGAAGTGGATGGCGAGGATTACCATTTTCGATCGCGCTCGGAGTTCATGGCATTGGCAGAGCAAGGCGCTTTCTTGGAATGGAAAGAGGTGCACGGCAACCTCTATGCCACGCCCCTGGCCGACATGGAGCAGATGCTCGCCGACGGCCTGTGGGCGATCCTGAAGATTGACGTGCAAGGCGCGGCCGAAGCCATGCAAAGAAGGCCCGATGCGCTTTCGATCTTCCTTCTGCCCCCCTCGCGGGAGGAACTGGAGCGTCGCCTGCGCGGCCGAGGGACGGAGGACGAAGCCAAGGTGCAGCAACGCCTGGAGAACGCCCTGCGCGAGTTGGACGCCGCCGGGGACTATGCCCACCAAGTGGTGAATCTAGACGTAGAAGCCTGTGTGGACGACCTGGAACGGATCGTCCGGGAGCACCAGTGCCCACCGTTGTCTTAGGCATTACCGGGAGCGTGGCCGCTTATCGCGCCGCCGACCTGGCCCGCGACCTGATGCGGGCGGGGTTCACCGTGCGGGCCTGCCTCACCGAAGGCGCGCAGGAGTTTGTGCAGCCGGCATTGTTCGAGGCGCTCACCGGGCAACCGGTTTTGCAATCGGTCTTTGATGAGCCCGAACCCGGGCGCATGGCGCACATTGACTGGGCACGGCAGGCGGATCTCTTGCTCATCGCCCCGGCCACGGCCCACACCCTCAATCGCCTCGCCGCCGGCATCGCCGACGACATGCTCACCACCATCGCGCTGGTCTACGATGGCCCCGTGGTGGTGGCCCCGGCCATGAACCCCAGCATGCTGGCTCACCCGGCCACCCAGGCCAGCCTGCAAACCCTGCAAGAGCGCGGCATGGTGGTGGTGGACCCCGTGGGCGGGCTGGTGGCCTGCGGCGAAGAAGGCCAAGGCAAACTGGCCGCCAACGAAACGATTTTGCAGACGGCCCTCGCGGCCGCCCAGCAGGGCAAGGCCTTGGCGGGCCAGCGCGTGCTCATCACCAGCGGCCCCACCCAAGAGGCCATTGACGATGTGCGCTACCTCAGCAACCGCAGCAGCGGGCGCATGGGCGCGGCCCTGGCCCAAGCCGCCCTGATGCAAGGCGCAGAGGTGACCGTGGTGACGGGCCCCACCGCCGTGAGCC
>CAZDWU010000025.1:25930-27218 GCA_964509165.1 uncultured Chthonomonas sp.
GCCCTGATGCAAGGCGCAGAGGTGACCGTGGTGACGGGCCCCACCGCCGTGAGCCTGCCGGGCCGCGCGCGGGTGATCCGCGTGAAATCGGCCCTGGAAATGCAAGCCGCCGTGCTGGCCGAGGCCCCTTCTGCGAACTGGGTGGTGGGCGCCGCCGCCGTGGCCGATTACCGCCCCGTGCAACGCCTGAGCGGCAAGCGCCGCCGCGATGGCGACCGCTGGACGCTAGAACTAGAGCCCAACCCCGACATCATCGCCAGTGTGGCCGCCGTGGCCCCCGGGGCCGTGCGTGTGGCCTTTGCCGCCGAGAGCGGCGAAGACCTGGACTATGTGCGCCAGAAAGCCGCCCGCAAAGGGGTGCACGCCATTGCCATGAACGATGTTTCCCAGCCCGGCATCGGGTTCGAAAGTGAGTTCAACGCCCTCACGCTCATCACTCCGGCGGGGGTGGAAACGAGCGGACACTTGCCCAAGCTCGGCTGCGCGCAGTGGCTGTGGGCGCGGTTACTCGCGCACCATCACGAGGGTGGCCTTCGCACCGGTCTCGCCGGCGAAGTTGTGGACTGACGCCTCCAGCCGCTGGGGGGTGCCGGTTTTGGCGTCCAGCGTCCAGGTGCCGGTGGCGGTGGCGCCGTTGGTGCCCTTCTCTCGGTAGTTCATGGTCACCGTGGCCAGGCCGTCGCGCTGGGCGGCCAGAACGTAGCGGATATCCGCGCCCACCTTCAGGCCGTTCGCGCCCGGCTCCACCATCACGGTCCAGCCTTCGCCCACTTGCACCGCCTTGGGCGGGGTGATGAAGGTGGTGAGATAGGTGAGCTGGGCGGCATTGGCGGCGGCCGCGCTGGCGGGTTCCCACCGCACCAAGAGCCCGTTGGGGCCAAACCAGGCCGCCTTCTCGCGCGGGGTTTCGTCCAGCAGGCTATCGGCGCCCACCGTGATGCGGGTGCCGAGGTTGCGGCTGCGCATCATGTAGGTGCCATCCGGGCGCACCGAGGCCACGCTACGCTCAATGCGGCCTTCGCTCTGCAGGCTGTTGGCGGCTTCCACGCGCATGGTGAGGGCGTAAACCGCTTTGTCGCCCGCGCGGGTTTCGGTGCGGAGCGACCAGGCTTCCTGCGTCCACAGGGCCCCGGCCAGGGGGAGCAAAGCGAGGAACGGTGCCATGGGTATCTATTGTGACGGCTGAAAAAGGCGCGAGATTCATTCGCCTTAGCCTGCAATCCCCCTTATAATACGGATATGTACGGGTTGCCGTTGATTCTTGCGATGGGATGGCTGGGGCAGCAGG
>CAZDWU010000026.1:0-3641 GCA_964509165.1 uncultured Chthonomonas sp.
CGCTCAAGCCAGAGAAACCCGCAGCACGCGGCGGCCGGCGTTGATCAGCGCCGCTTCGTCCCCGTAGGCCTGCGCGCGCATCAGGTCGGCAAAGCCGTACCCCCGCCCCGGAATCGGCACCTCGGCCGCCCCTTCGTCCACCACCAGCACATGCAGGCCGTGGCGCGGTCCGCCCTTGTGATACTGCCCCGTGCTGTGCAGGTAGCGCGGCCCGTAGCCCAGGCTGCAGGGCGCCACCGCCCCCAGTTCGGCCTGCCACGCCCGCAGGGTCGCATCATTCGCCGCCGTCTCGGCCACATAAGCCAAGATCGCCACGTAGCCCGCTCCTTCGGCCGCTGCGCGCACTTCGTCCAGAGTCGCCACCGGCAAGGAGCTCGCCAGCACCTCCCCCTTTTCCAGCCGGGCAATCTGCAGGCGCGCCATATCTTTGGCCAGTTGCACATTGGGCTGATCGAACGGGTTGACCCCCAGCGCCGAACCGCACGCGGCCGTCGCCACCTGGAACACCATAAACAGCGCCCCCAATTCGGCGGGGGTCTGCGGCGCATAACTTCCTAACAAGGCCCCATCATGCCCTTCCAAGACCAGAGCCTCACACGCATCATCGCGCACTGCCACCGGATACAAACCCGTGCCCTGCTTGCCTGTGCTCTCGGCCACCAGCTGCTCCAGCCACAGCGCAATCCCGTAGAACCGCCCCGGCGCCCGCACAATCATCACGTCGTCGCCGGCCTTCACGCGCTCGGCCCACGCCAGCCCCATGGCCGCCGCCGCTTCCCACTCCTCATCCGGCAGGGCCCCGCCCGCTCGGAACGAGGCAAAATCCAACCCCGCTAGCGCCAAGGGCAAAAGCCCAAACACGCTGAGCACAGAAAACCGTCCGCCCACGCTCGGCACCCCGCGCCCAATGGCGGCCCAGCCTTCTTCGGTCGCCCGGCGTTCCAGCGCCGAACCCGGGTCCGTCACGGCCACAAACCGGCTTCCATCCCCCTCGCACCGTGCCCACAGCGCGGCCAGCGCGGCATCCACCTCGGCGGTGGAGCCCGATTTGCTGGCAATCACGTAGCGGGTGGTCGCCGGGTCCAGGGCCAGCACGCGTTGCACTTCGGCCGGGTGGGTGCTGTCCAAAATGTGCAGGCGCACCGGCGTGCCCAGGGCGTCGCGCACCGCCAGGGCGCCCAGGCTGCTGCCGCCCATGCCCACCACCACAATGTCGGTGGCGCCATCGGCATTCACGCCCGTTAACCAGTCCATCAACCCAGGGTCGGGCAGGGCCAGGTCCACCCAGCCCAAAAAGGCCGCGGCGGCCGCCGCCACCTCGGGGTCGGCGCTAAAGAGCGTGCCGTCCTTCGCCCGCAGCCGGGCCACCCACGTGGCTAGCTCACTCACGAGAGAACGGCCAGCCGCTTGGCGTCGATGCTGTTGATGAGCTTGTGGAACGGGTCCACGAACTTGGCCACGCCATCGGCTTCCAGTTCGGCGGCCACCGCTTCCATGTCAATGCCCAGTTCGGCGGCGCGGGCCAGCACCTGCGCGGCATCGTCGGCCGATCCGGTCAGGCGGTCGGCGGGTTGGCCGTCGTGCTTATAGGCTTCCAGGGTCGCGGCCGGGATGGTGTCCACGCTGTCCGGCCCCACCAGGGCCTCTACGTACATCAGCGGCGCGTAGTCGGGGTTCTTGGTGCTGGTGCTGGCCCACAGCACGCGCTGCTTCCAGGCACCTTCCGATTCCAGTTGCTCCCACTTGGCGCCCGAGAAGGCGGCGCGGAAATCGGCAAACGCACCCTGCGCATTGGCAATGGCGAGCTTGCCCTTCAGGTCCGGGGCACCCTTGGCGTCCAGTTGCGGGTCCAGCAAGGAGTCCACGCGGCTCACAAAGAAGCTGGCCACGCTGGCCACTTGCACGGGCTTGGCCTTGGCGGCGCGCTCCGTCATCGCCTCAATGTAGGCGTCCATCACGGCTTGGTAGCGGCGGCGGCTAAAGAGCAGCGTCACGTTCACCGGGATGCCGTCGGCCAGGCACTGCTGAATGGCGGGTAGCCCGGCCAGCGTCGCCGGAATCTTGATCATCACGTTGGGGCGATCCACGGCGCGGTGCAGGCGGTGCGCATCCAAAATGGTGCCGTTGGTGTCGTTGGCCAGCAGGGGGCTCACTTCCAGGCTCACATAGCCGTCTTGGCCGCCGCTGGCTTCCCACACCGGGCGCATCACGTCGGCGGCGTCTTGCACGTCGGCCACGGTCAGGATGTCGTAGATCTCCATCGCGGTCTTACCTTCGGCGGCCAGCGCCCGGATGGCGTCGTCGTAGAGGTCACTTTGGGCAATCGCTTGCTCAAAAATGGCGGGGTTGCTGGTCACGCCCAGCACGCCTTCGTCGCGCATCCGCGCCAGGGTGCCGTCGTGGATCATGTCGCGGCGGATGTAGTCCAGCCAGGGGCTTTGGCCAAGCGTGGCCATCTTCTGCAGGGGGTTCATAGTCAATTCTTTTGGTAGTCGGTTTCAATTTGGCGCACTTTGTTTAACCGGCGGATAAATCGCTCGTCTTCCACAAACTGCGCTCCTAAAAAGGCGTGCATCAGGTCGCGCGCGACCTCAATGCCCAGGGTGCGCGCCCCCATCACCAATACGTTCATGGCGTCGTGCTCCACACCTTGGCGGGCGGCGTAGGCGTTCTCCACGTTCGCGGCCAGGGCACCCGGCACCTTATTGGCGGCGATACTGGCCCCAATGCCACTCCCGCACAGCACAATGCCGCGATCCGCCCGGCCTTGGGCGACGGCTTCGGCCACCGCGCGCGCCGAATCGGGATAGTCCACCGAGGCGTCGCTGTGGGTGCCCACATCTTCCACCTCATGGCCCATGGCCGCCAGCTCTTGGCGGAGGATTTCCTTGTAGCCAAAGCCGGCATGGTCCGCGCCGATGACGATTCGCATGAAAGGCTAGTTTATCCAGGGGCATGGCCGACTTCAGGGGTATGGGTACTCTCCCGCCTATGGGCCACGGCCTCTCTGGTGGTTTTCTTGAGTACCCGATTCGGGGGGATCGTTTTGCGCACCGCGTGGCCGTGCAGGAGCATGTGGCTTCCTTCACGTCGCCCTTCCAAACGATTGACCTAGTGCGCAGCGACGCCTTTGGGCAAATGCTGCTTCTGGATGGCCATATCCAACTGACGGAACTCGATGAAGGCCTCTACCACGCGGGGCTCGTCAATGTGCCCCTGGCCAACCTGGCCGCCCCCCGGCGCGCCCTGGTGATTGGCGGCGGCGACGGCGGCGCCATCCGCCAACTGATGACCGACATCAGCCTGGAGCAGGTCGATATGGTGGAGATTGACGAAGGCGTGATCAACGTCACCAAGGCGAACTGGCCCGCCCTGGCCGGGTACGCCTGGAATGACCCCCGACTTCACCTCACCATTGGCGACGCCTTCCCTTACGTCAAGGAAACGCAGAACCAGTACGACCTCATCGTGGTGGACAGCACGGACACCTACGAGGACGAGGAAGGCGAACTGAGCGAGGCCCTGTTCACCGCCGCGTTCTATCGCGATTTGGCCCGAATCCTCAACCCTTCGGGCCTGGTGGTGACGCAATCGGACAACGCCCTGTTCTGCCCCTACGGCCGCGAGAACACGGTGGCGCA
>CAZDWU010000026.1:3741-4923 GCA_964509165.1 uncultured Chthonomonas sp.
ACCGCATGACCCGGCGCGCCATCTATGCGGGCTCCTTCGACCCGCCCACCCTCGGCCACCTCGATCTCATCCAGCGATCGAGCGAGCTGTTCGATCAACTGATCGTGGCGGTGGGGATCAACACCTCCAAGACGCCGTTTCTCTCCCTGGACGAGCGCATCGCCCTGCTCACAGAAATGGCGGAACCCTATACAAATGTGACCATTGCCGCCTTCGATGGGCTTTTGGTCCACTTTGCGCGCCAGCAGGACTGCCGGATTTTGGTGCGGGGTCTACGCGCCGTCACCGACTTCGATTACGAGTTCCGCGTGGCCCTGGCCAACCGCAAGCTCGCCCCGGAGATCGAAACTACGTTCCTGCTTGCCCGTGAGGAGTACTCATTCCTGGCCAGCAGCGTGGTCCGCGAGGTCGCAACCCTGGGCGGAGACGTCTCCCTTTTTGTCCCGCCGAGCGTAAAAGCTAGCATTCAGACCCGTTTCCCCGCAAAAAGAGCGACGGAATGAGGTTCTCCAACGTGTTACACTTAGAAGAACCGTTTAGGTGATCCATGGCTTATCGTATTGATCCCGCAACGGATGTCTTGGCTTTGATCGAAAGTCTGAACCAAGAGATTCTGAGTGTGAAGCATCTGGGACCGGTCGCGTTTGGCTTCCGGCCCGATCACTTCTCCATGAGTTTGCAGCAAATCCGGACGTGCCTCCCGCGCGAAGTCCGAGAACAAGCCAGCATGGCCCGCGAACGCGAGCGCATCATCACCGATGCCCAAGCCGAGTCGGACGCCCTGCTGGACTTTGCCCGCAAGGAAGCCTCGCGCCTGGTGGAAGAAGCCACGGCCGAAGCCGAACGCCTGCGCCAGCAAGCTCAACTGGAGCGCGACCAGATGCTGGCCCAAAGCGAAATCTTGAAGATTGCCAAGGCCCAAGTGGCCGAGATGAAGCAAGACGCTGAACGCGAAGCAAAGGAAATGCGACGCGGCGCGGACCGTTACGCTTTCGATACCCTGCATAACCTCGAAGATGTGGTGGCCAAGGTGCTCCAAACCATCGAGCGCGGCAAGAACAGCATCGAAACCGAGGAAGTCCCCCGCGAACGGGTCCGCCTCGGCTAGCCTCCCCTTCCTCTCGTGAACGTCAGTCCCTCCGACTTCCTCGCCGTATTCCTCGGTGCGGGCATCGGGGGGAC
>CAZDWU010000026.1:5023-6256 GCA_964509165.1 uncultured Chthonomonas sp.
GTGGGGTACCGCGTTACCTCGGGCCAGTGGGTTCTGCCTGCGGCTGGGTAAAACCACAAGCGGAATGCAGCGTCCCATCGTCATTGTTGGCGCCGGCCTCGCGGGCCTGGTTTGTGCGCGTCACCTCTTTCGACGCGGCCATGAGGTCCTGATTGTGGAAGCCGGGGATCGGCCCGGCGGACGCCTCCGCACCGATAAGGTGGACGGATTTACGCTGGACCAAGGGTTCCAGGTGTATCTCAACGAGTACCCGCACACCGAAGCCGAACTGAACGAAGGCGCCCTCGGTCTGCGCGCGTTTGAGCCCGGCTGCCTGGTGCGATGGGACAACACCGACCACGAAGTGAACCGCGACGCCGTGCTGGCCATGGCGATGAGCACCTACCTCTCCAACCTCGACAAGATTCGGCTGCTGACCATGAGCCGCGAACTGGCCGAGATGGACGTGGACGAGATCCTGGCGATGGAAGACGATACCGCCGAGCATGCACTCCGGGTGCGAGGCTTCAGCGATCGCGTGATTGATCGCTTCTTCCGCCCCTTCTTCGGCGGCGTGTTCTTGGATCGCTCGCTGCAAGTCAGCTGGCGGCAGTTCGCCTTCATTTGGCGCACGATGAACGCTGGCGATGTGAGCATCCCGCAGGCGGGCATGGAGGCCATCCCGCAACAAATCGCCGCCGATTTACCGGCGCGAGTCTTCCGCTTTGGCGCCCGCGTGAGCGACCTGGTGCGCGACGGGGGCCGGGTGACGGGCGTGCGTCTGGTCAACGGCGAAGTCATTGACGCCGAAATGGTGGTGGTGGCCACCGATGCCCGAGCGGCGAAGTCGCTCACCGGGATCGCGAGCATCCCCGACGAGTTCCACGGCAGCACGACGATCTATTACGCCGCGCCTGAGCGCCCGGTGGATGACCCCGTGCTGGTCGCCAATGGCAACCGCCCCGTGCGCCTCAACCACTTTGTCTGCCTCAGCCGCATCGCTCCCCAGCGCGGCAATGGCACCGAACACCTCATCTCGGCGACCGTGCTGGGCGTGCCCGACCTCTCCGACGATAGCCTGGCCCACACCGTGCGGTACGAGATCCAAAGCTGGTACCCCAAGACGGCCATCACCAACTGGCGACCGCTCCGCGTGGACCGCGTGCCTTACGCGCAATTGGTGCAGCGGCCCGGGTTCCAGCAACAGTGGCCCACCGAACGCACGGACACCGAAGGCTTGGTGCTGGCGGGCGA
>CAZDWU010000026.1:6356-25345 GCA_964509165.1 uncultured Chthonomonas sp.
GGCTACGAAATCCTGGGCGACACCTACGACCGCGTGGTGCTGGCCGTGCCCCTGCCGCAAGCCCAAGCGCTGCTGGAGAGCGCGGGCGATCCGCGCCGGGTCACCGCCGCCACCTACCGCCCTTGCCTGAGTGTGCTGCTAGGCTACGCCTCACCCTTCGCGGGCAACTTCTTTGCCGTCATTGACCCCGAACAACGCCACCCCCTCACCTGGCTGAGCGTGGAGAGTGCCAAGTGCGCGGGCCGCGCTCCTGAAGGCCATTCGGCAATGGTGGCGCAAATGAGCCCCGATTACAGCCGCAGCCGCTACGATGCCCCGGACGAGCAGATCATCCACGAAACCGCCAAAGATGTGGAACGGCTGCTTGGTGCCGAATTCAGCACGCCCGTAGCCAGCGACGTGAAGCGTTGGCGCTACAGCCAACCCGAGGCCACCATTGCCTACGAAACGCTGAACCCGCGCCTGACCGACCTCTACGTGTGCGGCGACGGCACGCGGGGGGGACGTTTGGAGTTCGCCTACGAATCGGGCCTGCAGGCCGCCGCGTCTGTACTGAGATGATGCTTGCCCTGGCCTTACTCGCCCCGCCTCCGGCCACCGAGTCCATCGGTTTGGTCGGAACCTCGCAAGGGGTGCCGGTTAAGGGCATTCTCACCCGCACCGTGCAAGCCGACCGTAGCCTGCTGAGCACGCTCGAGCTCACGCTGATGCCGCCGGGGCAAGACCCCATCATCGTGCGGCAGGAAACGCACCTCAAATCCGACGGGCAGCCTCTAAGGAAGTTGCAAAGCGTAGTTCAAGGCACCACCCGCACCTCATTTGCGGCCACCTTTGACCGGCGTGACGCCCAGTGGCAAGGCCCCCCGGGGATGCCCGCGTTCAAGGTGCCCGCCCCCCGCGACACCGAGATTCGGGCGCGGTCCGATTTCTGGTTCCTCACCGAACGCCCCGAAGTCGGCGCGAAGTGGATGTACCACCGCTTTGTGACCGACAAGGGCCAGTGGGAGGCCACGGTGGTGGAATACAAAGGCCCCGTGAGTATTAAGTGGAACGGGCAAGATGTGCCCGCCCACCGCGTGGTGAGTGGCGACGCCGTGGCCGACTTGGACGACCGCGGCATGCCCTTGCAGCTGGATTCGCCGCAGGGGAAACTCACCCGCGCCGTTCCCGAGTAATCTCGGGGTATGTCCGAATCTCCGCAGCCGACTCCGATTCGCGTGACCGTGGTGGGCGCGCTCGGTCGCATGGGCCAAGAATCCGTGCGGGCACTCTCCAGCGACGCTCGTTTTGAGGTGGTCGGGGCGGTGGACCGTTCCGGGGCCGGGCAGACCTTAGCGAGTGTGTTGCAGATCCCCAGCGAAGTGGTGGTGACGGACAAGCTGAGCGAATGCCTGGACCAGCACCCCGCCGATGTTCTGCTGGACTTCACCCACTTTAGCAGTGCCCCCGACCACGCCATGCGGGCCATGAAGCGCGGCATCGCGGTCGTAATTGGCACCAGCGGCCTGCGCCAACCCGACGTGCGCACCCTGGTGCAAACTTGCCAAGAAACGGGCCAGCCCTGCCTGCTGGTGCCCAATTTTGCCATCGGGGCCGTGCTGATGATGCGGTTTGCCGAGATGGCGGCCGCCTACTTCCCGCACGCCGAAGTGATCGAGCGGCACGGCCACCACAAGCTGGATGCCCCCAGCGGCACGGGTCGGCACACCGCCACCCTGATCTCGCAACACCGCGCCGAGACCCCCCGCGAACCCCAAGGGGCAGTAGAAGCCGTGGCTGGTGCGCGCGGCGCGAAGGTGGACATGGTGCCCGTGCACAGTGTGCGCCTGCCGGGGAGCGTGGCGCACCAGGAAGTTCTCTTTGGCGGGCCGGGCGAACTGCTCACCATTAAGCACGACTCGTACGACCGGGCCTCGTTTATGGGCGGCGTGAAGCTGGCCTGCGCCCAGGTGCGCTCGCTGTCAGGCTTCGTGACTGGGCTCGACGCGGTTCTGTTCTAACTCGCGCTTGGTCACTTGGTGACGGTGGGCGAACATCGCGTCCACCTGCCGGTTGAGGAACAGCGCGTGCACCAAAGGCGACAACGGGCCCCCGGGCGCCTGGAACGTGACCGTATCGCGCAGCAGACACCCTTCTCCATCCGGAAGGAATTCGTGGTGGTGCCGCCAGTACTTCGCCGGCCCCGCCTCCATCGTGTCCACAAAGCCGTTCTCGGTCACCTGGCTGAGCCGCGCCTTCCACACGGTGGTCAGCGGCCCCTGGCGGATGCGCAAAACGTGTAGCGCCCCTTCCCGCACGGCCACATCCTCCCCAATGATCTCGACCTTGGTGCCGGGGGGCGTTAGCTTCACCAGCGCCTCCACGGACTCGTGAAAGGCGCGCAGAGCCTCCACCGGGGCAGCAATGCGAGTTTCGTAGACGCGGGTGACCACGGCCCATTATGCGGTGGCGAGTGGCCCATGCCTAAGCAACCGCCCTCGCCCGCCCGACGTCTATACTAGTAACAACGGGGGCGTCAGGCTTCGACAGAGCCGGATCGACCTTGGATTGCGAGTCGAGGCGCCGCTGGCCTCGTTAAAAGCGGCAAAAAAGTAAACGCGAACAACAACTTCGCCTACGCGGCCTAATTAGCCCGCGGATCCACCTCTCGGGTTCCCGTCGCGAGAGACTCGGGTCACACACAAACGGGATGGGCTGAAGCTCTCTGTTCGGGGGCGTAAAGCTAAGATCAATCGAACTGGGTGAACCGTAGCCGGGCCTCTTGGGTCGCGGGGCACCGAGAAAACTCGAGAGGAGATACTCGTGGACGTTTAAGGAAGACGGTTTTGGAACAGGGTTCAATTCCCTGCGCCTCCACCAAAATTTCTCGACAAATCAAAAGAAAACCCGCCCTTGCCCACGGCAAGGACGGGTTCTTTGCTTTTGCTTCGCGAAGCCTTAGCGGCGGCGACCGGCGGTGCTCACCACGGGGGCGGCAGCCGGGGCCAGGGCGCTCACGCCTTCGGGCAGTTCCAGGTCACCGACCAGAATGCGCTCGTTGGAAGCCATGTGCCCGATCTGAATCTTGAGGATCGACGGCAGGTTCTTCACCACGCCTTCCACTTCCAACTTGTTCATGTTGGTCACGATGGTCGCATCGCCCTTGGTCACCACCAGCGGGGTGCCTTCAAACACCAGCGGGATGCTGACGCGGACCTTGTCCTCGTCGCGCACTTGCTGCACGGTGAGGTGGGTCACAGCCTGGGTGATGTCGTCGCGTTGGATTCCCTTCAGCACCACGTTCACCGGCTCCTTGGCCCCTTCCACCTGGACGGAGAAGAGCGGCACGCCTTCAATCTTCTTCATCAGGTCGCGGATGTCGCGGGTGTTGGCCTGGATCATTTGCGTCTCCTTGTCGGGAGTGATCAGAGCCATCGGCATCAGGCCGCTCTTACGCAGGCGCTTGGCTTCGGCGGAAGAATTAGTGGTCCGTTCGCTGGCATTCAACAAAAGCATGAGAAACTCCGGTGCACCCTACTGAGCCGCGGCTTCAGGATGCGTGAAGTTTCATTCTACTCGTTGGAACTAGCCTTGGCTGGGACAGCCCCGAAATCCATGGCAAAAAATTGGGCCTCGTACGGGACTTTTCGGGGGGCAGGACAGGGGCGGAAGCCCACGCGCTGATACACCGCAATCGCCCGGTCCATCGTGGCCAGCGTATCGAGGAACAGCTTCTGAATCCCCGCTGACCGCGCCGTGTGCAGGGCTTCCATCACCAGGGCACGGCCCACTTGCCGCCCGCGCACCTCCGGAGCGACATACAGCCGCTTCAGTTCGGCCTCCCCGTCTTCCATCGGGCGAATGGCCACGCAACCCACCACGTTGCCTTCGGCTTCGGCAAGCAAAACGAACCCGTGGGGACCGGAATAGGGGCCCGGCAGGCAGGCCAGCTCTTCGGTCACCCCAATCATCGTGGGGTCCATGCCGATCTCGGCCGTGTAAGCGCCTAAAAGCCGGCGCACGATGGCGGCGTCCGTCGGAAACTCAGCCACGCGAATCGAAACCATGCTCATGAGCACCACCCCTTGTAGAAAGCTTCACGCGCCCGCACGGCGCGGCGTTGCGCATCGGGGCCAACGGCATTGATATGTCCCATTTTTCGCCCCGGGCGTGACTCCATTTTCCCGTACCAGTGCACATTGACTTCGGGATCAGCGACAAAAGCGGCCCCAATGGCCCGGTGCACATCTTGCGCCCCTTCTTGCCCCAGCAGGTTCGCCATGGCCACGGGCAAGCCCATGGCTTCCGGCAGACTCCATCCCATACAAAGCCTTACGTGCATCTCGAACTGACTCACGCCGCCCCAATCCAGGGTGTAGTGACCCGTGTTGTGCGGGCGGGGTGCCATTTCGTTTACGGTCAATTGACCATCGGGCGTTTCAAAGAGTTCCACCCCGAAGAGGCCAAAGCCCTCGACGGCCTCCACCGCCGCCACCGCGATGTCGCTTGCGTCCACGTCGGCGGGATAAACCAAGTCACATACGTGGTTGGTCTGGACGGTCTCCATGGTCGGAAACACCTGGATTTCCTGGTTGCTGCGCGCCACCATTACGGCAAGTTCTCGGCGGAAAGGTACGAATTCTTCCGCCAGCCAGGGGTCTTGGTCCCAGCGCGAACGCGCGGCCTCGTATTCCGCTTCGTTCTGCACCACCAGGGTGCCTTTGCCGTCGTAGCCTCGGAAACGCGCCTTCAGCACGCAGGGAAACCCAAGCTCCGCCGCGCGCGCGGCGGGCACGGCTCGAGGTGAAGGCACTCCGGCCTGGCGATAGGCTTCACGTTGGCGTAGCTTGTCCTGGATGATGCCGAGAGTGAGGCATCCGGGCTTCAGGCACTGCGGGTCGCGGCCACTGGCCTCCAGCGCCGCCTGGATCAGCTCAGCGGGGATGAATTCGTTCTCCAGCGTTACGTTTTGCGCCACGCGGAAGGCTTCCCGCAATCCCTCTTCACTTTCGATGGGTGCAGAGAGCCCCGCGCAAATCTGGCGAGCGGGGGCTTGGTCGTCCGGGTCCAGAATCCACACCCGCAAGCCCAGCCGCTGTGCGGCCTGAGCGCTCATCCGGGCGAGCTGCCCGCCGCCCAAAATCGCGATATCGAACGCAAACTCTGCCATTTAGTCCTCCTCCTCGTACTTCACGATCTGCTCTTGGCGCGGGTGCAAATGCGTGGCGTGCTCCAAGTCGCGGGTTCGAATCACCCCAATAAGTTCGGTGTACGCAAACTCCGCGCCGCGCATGCGGGCCACATCCACCACCCACTCCGTCAGAGCGTCGAGCGAGATCGCATCCGGCCGCGTGACATTCATGCTAACTTGCGACATCTCCTGGGCGGCAAGCATCAGTCCCAGCGCCCGTACCCCCGTGAATCGTTCGTCCCCCTGCTCACGGCGTTCGCGAATGGAGCGGGCGATGGTCTTGGCCACGTCGGCCGTCTCGGTGCGCAGGTTCACGTTATAGGCGATGAGAAAGTCGCGGACGCCCATCACCGTCGCGCCCAGGTGTGGGTGGACTCGGTGCGGCCCAAAGTCAGGCTCCAACTCCCGATCAATCAATCCCCCAAAGCCGCCCTTGCGCAATTTGGGCAGGGCCGCCGCGTGCTTCCCCCGCTCACTCTGTTCATAGAGGAATACCGGCACTTCGTAGCGCTCCGCCAATTGCCGCGCCGTGTCTTGTACAAAGACAATCAAGTCCGTGCTGTCACTGGCCGAGGGGCGCAATCGCAACGGCACGAACGGGCACACATCCAGCGCCCCGATGCGCGGGTGCACCCCCCGGTGCCGCTGCAGGTCTATGGCGGGCAGAATCCGGTCGGCCAAGGCGAACAGAGCCTCGCGCACATCTTCCGGCTCGCCGCTAAAGGCCGTCACCGTGCGGTTATGGTCCACATCGCTATCGGCAAAGTGGACGGTCACCGGGCGCGCTTCCAGAAGTTCGCGCACGTCGGCCAGTAAGCGCCGATCGCGCCCAAATGACCAGTTCGGAACGGTGAGAACCCGCACGGTGGCTTAGATGCCCATGATGTTGTAGCCGCTGTCCACGTAAATCAGCTGCCCCGTCACGCCCTTCGAGAGGTCGCTGACCAGGTACGCCGTGGTGCCGGCCACTTCATCCTGACCAAACTCGCGCTTGAGTGGGGCTACGTCGTGGACTTCCTTGATCATGTCGGTGAGTCCGCGCACACCGCGCGCCGAAATCGTGTTAATCGGGCCGGGGCTGACGGTGTTTACGCGGATGCCGCGCTCGCCAAGATCGTTGGCCAGGTAGCGCACTGCGCTTTCCAGGGCGGCCTTCGCCACGCCCATCACGTTGTAGTTGCCCACCGCGCGCACGCTGCCCAGGTAGCTCATGGTCACGATGCTGGCGTCATCGGCCAGGATCGGCTCCAGGTGCTTGCACATGGCCACCAGCGAGTAGCAGCTGATATCCATTGCCATAGCAAAACCATCGCGAGAAGTGTCCACGAACCGGCCGGCCAGGTCTTCGCGCTTGGCAAACGCCGCCGAGTGCACCACAAAGTCGAGGTGGCCATAGGCGTCCTTGGCGGCTTGCGCCAGGGCTTCCATTTGGGCGTCGTCGGAGAAATCCACCACAAACGACTTCATGCGGTCGTTGCCCGCAATCAGCTCGTTCACCTTGTCGAGCATCTTCTCGTTCTGAGCACCCACACCGACTTCGGCGCCGAGGGACGCGACCCGCTCGGCCACCGCCCAGCCGATGCTGTTCTTATTGGTGACGTTCAGGACCAAGCCCTTCTTTCCGGCCAGCAACATGGCCCCATTATGGCCCTGCGCTCTGGCGCACCCTGCACCGGAACCGGGTCTCTCGCGAGGTTTCTTCGATCCCCCGTATAGTTTCCGGGCTCCGGGTGCCGACAATTCGGAAAGAGGTCTTTGGATGCCCTACTTTGCGTATACCGCCGTTGATCCCAGTGGACGACAAGTCAAGTCGTTCATGGAGGCTGATAACGAAGCTTTGGTCTTAAGCAAACTGCGAGACCAGAGCTTGCAGGTGCTCGATCTTCGGGAGACCAAGAAGGTCGCCAAGAAGCGAGTCGCCGGCAAGATGAAGGCGAAGGCCCTGGTCATCTTCTCGCGTCAGTTCGCCACGATGATCGACGCGGGGATTCCGATTTTGCGCTGCCTAGAAATCCTGGCCGAGCAAACGAAGGACCCGATCCTGAAGCCGAGCATTATCGCCGTTACCCAAGACGTGAAGGGTGGTCTTTCGCTCAACGAAGCGATGGCCAAGCACCCGGCCGTGTTCAACAAGCTTTATGTGAACATGATCCGGGCCGCCGAACTCGGCGGGATCCTGGACATCATCCTCGACCGTCTCTCTTCGTTCCTCGAGTACGAATCCGAGGTCCGCGCCAAGATCAAGGGGGCCATGATGTATCCGGTCCTTGTTTTGATCTTCAGCCAGATTATGCTCTTCGCGCTGTTCAGCTTCGTGCTGCCCCGCTTTAAGGGCATTTTCGAAGGGATGGACGTCGAAATGCCGCCGGTCACGGCTGCCCTGTTCAAGATGGGCGACTTCTGCCAAGCCTATTGGTGGATGATCCTGCTCTTCGTGGGCGGCACGATCTTCGGCCTCAAGCTATGGGGCAAGACCCCGGAAGGGCGCTACCGCCTGGACATGGTCAAGCTCAAGATTCCCGTAGTGGGTGAGCTCGCGCTTAAGATGAGCGTCGCCCGCTTCTGCCGCACGTTCGGGACGCTGATTAACAGTGGCGTACCGATGATGCGCGGCCTCGAAATTGTGGGTGAAACGTTGGGCAACGCCGTGTTGATCGAAGCGATCGACAAGACGCGCCTCAGCATTCGCGAAGGGAACCGCCTGTGCGTGCCCCTCACCGAATGCGGTTTGTTCCCTCTGATGGTCACTCAGATGATCGATGTCGGGGAGGAAACCGGTCGTCTGAGCGAGATGCTTGTGAAAGTCGGAGACTTCTACGACGCCGAAGTGGATTCAACGGTCAAGGGTTTGACCTCGATGATCGAGCCCTTGCTCATCATCTTCCTCGGCGTGGTGGTGGGTTTCATCGCCATCAGCGTGATGGCCCCGATCTTCAAGCTAGTTCAGAGTGTTCAGGAGTAATTACCAGGGGGCAATGCAGTTGCCCCCACCGACCATTGATATGTATCTGCTTGGGGGCGCACGGATGGCGCCCCTCAATCACTAAGGAAGGAAAATGTCGGAGATTCTCGGTCAAGCGTTGAGTGAAGCGGAACTGATGGTTTTGGAGTACGTCCAAAACCCTCGGCCCGATCTCAAGGATCTGATCATCGTTCACTATGCTCACCTTGTCGAGCGAACCGCGCGTCGGTTTGCCGGGGTGGAGCCGGTGGAGGACCTGATCCAAGTGGGCTATATTGGCCTGCTCAATGCGTTGTCCAAGTTCGATCCGAACGCCGGGGTGCGATTCAACACCTACGCCACGCACCTGGTGGCCGGCGAGATCAAGCACTATCTCCGCGACCGCTCGCAGACGATCCGCATGCCCGCCTGGCTGCAAGAGTTGCGAGCCCGAGTGAACCGCACCAGCACCGCCCTGCAGGCGGACCTGAAGCGCCCGCCCACGGAACGCGAAATTGCCGACCAACTGGGCATCGCCGAAGACACCGTGCGGGACGTGATGCAAACCAACGATATCCTGCGGGTGACCTCGCTCGATGCCACCCCGTCGGTGGACGAAGAGGGCGAAAGCGATCTTGACCGGCTCGACGCGGGCGACTTCTGCCCGGACCAGTTGAGCGTGGAAGACCGTTTGCTCCTGGAAGCGGCTATGCATGAGTTGCGCGACCTGGAAAAGGAAGTCCTGACGCTGTTCCACTTCGAGTCGCTGAACCAGACCGAAATCGCGAACCGCCTCGGCATCTCGTGCAACTACGTGTCGCACATCCTGCGGCAGTCGCTGAGCAAGCTGCGCCGCATCTTGATGAAGCAAGAATCGGACGACCGACGCTTGCGCGCCGACCAGACCCGCGACGAGGAAGCCTATTGCGAACGCACCGGCGTCTACAGCGATGCCTACTTCCGCCGCCGCTTGACGGAAGAGATTCACCGCGCCATCGGCTACGGCAGTGTCTTGAGCGTGGTGGTGGTGCAGTTCGACGGCCTGGACCGCGTGCAGGGCTTCTTTGGCCCGGGCAGCGTCGAGGACATCCTGAGCGATGCCGCTGAACTGTTGCGCACCAACGTGCGTGGCCTGGACATTGTGTGCCGCTACGGCAAGGAAAGCTTTGGCGTCATCCTGCCGGCCACCGGCCCCTCGGTCGACGTGGTCACCGACCGCTTGGTCTCCCGCTTTGAGGGTTGGACGCAGCTTCGCGGCGGCCCGAACTCGCCCGTGACGGTGCGCATGGCGCAGGCCACGGCCCCGGATCATGGCCGCAACCTGAAGGAAGTCCTCGCCTACCTGCGCGGTCAACTTCAGGCCAGCACCGAGAAGGCCGCCTAAGGCCTCTCGCCTCCACCACGTTAGAATCACAACATGAGCGTTGTGATTCCGGTGGCGCACGACATCGTGTGCCCGTGGTGCTATGTCGGCCATGCCCAGGCCCGGCGACTGGAGCAGGAGTTTGGCGTCCAGTTCGACTGGATTGGCTACGAGCTGTATCCCGAGCCAATGCCGTTTGACGATGGCACGCCGCCCCCGCCGCCACCCCCGGCGAACAAGCCGAAGACTCCTAGCCGCTTCCAGCTGATGCTGGCCGCCGAAAACATGGAGTTGCCCAAGGTTTCGCGCCCCTATCCCATTCGCTCGCACGACGCCCTGGCGGCTTTGGAGTTTGCCAAAGCCCACGGCGATATCAACCCCTTGCTGGATGCCGTCTACCACGCCTACTGGGCGGAAGGCCAAGACATTGGGCTGCGCGAGGTGGTGCTGAAGCTCGCCGAAGCCTGCGGCCTGGATCGCATCGCCCTGAATGAAGCGCTGGAAGATCGACGCTACGCCTCGCTCATCATCCCCTTTGATGATGAGGCTCACGAGAAGGGGGTCTGGAACGTGCCGACGTTCTGGATTGGCGAGGAGCGCTACGCCGAGCAGCCGTACCGCGTGCTGGCCAAGGCGATGCGCGAACACCTGGGAGCCTGACCCCGGTGACCGTCTACCCCGACTTGGAGTTCCCGGCGGCCCCGCCGGAGCGCCCGTACGTGTTCATCAACATGGTGAGCACGATTGACGGGAAAACCATTTCGGGGGAACGCCACGAGCCGGTCACCCAACTGGGCAGCCGCCGCGACCATGCCACCATGCACGACCTGGAGCGCCACGCCCAGGCCATCTTGATCGGGGCAGAGACGGTGCGCGCCACGCCGGTGATCAATTGGCCGGCAGGAGTTTTGCGCCTCGTGGCCAGCCGCACCGGGCGCCTGGACATTCAGGCCTCGTTCTTTCAGTGCTCGACCGGGGAAGCCTGGGTGGTCCTCCCCCAGGACGCCGTGGCCGGGGCCACCCCGGGCCTCCCGATCTGGCCCGTAGGCCAATCGGAGGTGGACTGGGAAACATTCCTCCGTGAACTACGCATCCATAAGAAGGTGACGCACTTACTGGTGGAAGGAGGAAGCGAAATCAACGCCGAGTTTTTGCGACGAGACTTGGTGGACGAACTCTTTCTGACCCTCGCGCCCAAGATTCGTTTGGGCCGTGACCTGCCCACCTACGCCGGCGGCGAACCCCTACCCCCCGGACACCTGATGAACTTTGATCTCGTTTCTTGCCGCCCCGTGGAGAACGAAGTGTTTCTGCGCTACCGGAGACGGACCGCATGAAGCGCATTCTCACCTTCTCCACGTACCTGGTGCGCAATGGGGGCAAGTCGTTGCCGCTCATCGGCGTGATCGTGCTGGCGGTGCTGCTCATCGTCGGGATCGTCGCGCTGATGAACTCGATTCCGTACAGCATCCGCACGATCTACAAGCACAGCAAGAACTACACGGGCCTGGTGCCGCGAAGCAACGCCAGCGTGGATCACAACATTCGGAAGGAAATACGAGACGGCGCCCCGGTGCCGATTGAGCCCATTCTCGTCATCCGGGGCTCACAGGCGCAAGTGAAGTCCATCGTGGGCGGATGGCCGTTTGTGGTGCTGGCCATGCGGCAAGACGACATGCGCCGCTTTGCCAAGCGCCTGAACATCACGAAAATCGAAGGCCGCTACCCCAAAGCGGGTGAAGCGGAAGCGCTGATTAGCGAACCCGTGGCGCGTAACCTCAAGCTCAAACTCGGCGATCCGCTCCTCAAGCCCGACAACGCCGACGCCTACTCAATGTTCCCGGTGAAGATCGTCGGCATCGCCCAGACCGATTACTGGACGATGATGATGCCTTACGAATACCACGAGAAGTACCACTTCCCGCCCTACGACAGCGCACTCGTCTTCGCCAAGAACCCGGCCGACCAGGACAAGCTGGACCGCTGGATTCACGAGAAGTACCGGGGGGCCAACCTGCGGGTGTTCGCTTACTTCTTGCTGGAAGAGGAAACCAACGGCATGTTCCGCATCCTCTACCAAATCCTGAACGTGGTGATCTTCACGCTGGTGGCGGTGATTACCTTGATGATGGCGATGCTGATCAACATCTACCAGTCGCAGCGCATCCAAGAGTTCGGCTTGCTTCAGGCCCTCGGCTACACGCGCCGCGACCTCATCCGGCGGGTGCTCGGCGAAAGCATTGCCGTGGTGCTGGTGGGGTGGCTGCTGGGCGTGGCGGCGGCCCAAGGCATGCTGCAGTTGGTGAAGGCCCGCCTTATGGACCCCAACGCCTTTGCGCTGGATGTGTGGGATCGCTCGGCCCTGCTCTACACCATCCCGGTGCCGGTGATGATCTTCCTCGCGGCAGTGGGCGCGATCTGGAGCCGCTTCCGCACCTTTGACCCCGTGAGCGTGGTGGAGCGACGACTGGCATGATTGAACTCCGCCAAGCCTCGTTGGTCTACAAAGACCAGGGCAAGGACCTCTACGCCTGCCGGCACATCAACCTGACGGTGCGCCCGGGCGAGTTCCTGGGGATTCTCGGCCCCAGCGGCAGCGGCAAGTCCTCGTTGCTCTACATGATGAGCGGCCTGAAGAGCCCGACCTCCGGGGAAGTGCTTTACAAAGACCAGCGCATCTCCGAGATGAGCGAACCCGAGCGCGCCCGCCTGCGGCTGGTGGACTTCGGCATCGTGTTCCAGTACCCCTATCTCATCGGCTACTTGAGCGCGCTGGAGAACGTGTTGGTGGGCTCGCCGGGAGTGGGCACCCGCGAGAAGGCGCAGGAGCTGCTGCTGGACCTCGGCATCGGGCACAAATCGCACCGCTTGCCGCACGAACTCTCCGGCGGGGAACGCCAGCGCGTCTGCGTGGCCCGCGCACTCCTGGGGGGCCGCTCCATCATCTTCGCGGACGAACCCACCGCCTCGCTGGACCACACCAATGGCCTGGCCGTGGTGGACCTGCTGGTACGGCACCGAGGTGAAGGGGCACTGGTGATCGTGACCCACGACCCTTCGATGCTGGCCCACGCCAACCGGGTGATCCACATCACGGACGGCGAGGTTGTCAAAGAAGAAATTGACCCCTCATTTGCGCCGACGGGCCCAAACCGCGAAACGATTGGCCCCTAAATTGCGCCTTACTGCAAAGGAACGCACGGAATCGGACTCAAGCCTAGATTGAGTTTGGTATCATGCGTTTCTGCGCCGCAAACTTCGGCTTGCCGGTAGTCAAAGGCGCCTAAGCGAATCAGACGTCTCCTCGAAAGTGAGGGGAATAGGATGCGGGACGGCTCTCAAGGCGACATCCCGTAGGCCTATCGGGTGGACGACGGCCTGCTGTCCGATTCGTGTGTCGTTCTGTCGGGTTTCTCCGGGTTCACCTCCGGAACTGACTTCACGGTCACGCAAGTGGCCGAAGGAAACTTGATTGGCTACCTATACGCAAATCCTGATGAGCGCGGCCGCGCTGGCCGCAGTTGTTCCGATGGCGCACAGCGCCCGCGGTTCGTGGTTTTCACGCATCGCCGACCGATTCCGCCGCAGCGAGCCCAAGCAAGCCGTGGCCGACCCGCCGTCCATCCCCAATGATGCCGGCTGGCAGCTGATTCACAGCGAAAACGCCGACAGCTTTGAAGCCTGGTTGCTCAAGGATCAGTCCGGCCTCCCGCTGGGATCGAGCGAGCAACCCTCGCTGGGCTCCCACTTGCTGATCGAGCTCTTCGACTGCGACCAAACGTCGCTGGAGAAGGTCTCGACGGTTGGCAAGGCCATGCGCGACGCCGCGATTGTGAGCGAAGCGACCGTGGTGGACGAATCGTTCCACGAGTTCGAGCCGTGGGGTGTTTCCGGCGCGGTCATCATCCAAGAATCGCACTACACCATCCACACTTGGCCCGAGCACCGCTACGCGGCCGTGGACCTGTTCTACTGCGGCGGCACGATCTACGTGGACAAGGCGATTGAGGCCCTGCGCGAGCAGTTCAAGCCCGGCCGCATGAAGTTCCTCGTCGTGCGACGCGGTATCGAAAGCGAAGTCGCCGGCTAAGCCTTCGACGTTCCAAAAAGATAATCCCCGGTTGCCGAGAATGGCCGCCGGGGATTTTTATGTTTGCTAACCGCGACTAGAAGCCCAACGTCATCGGTGTGACGAGCTTGAAGGCCAACCGGTTGGTGAAGGTGCGACTGTTAGGGTCGCCCACGATCAGGTACATCTCCGTGCCCCGGCGTCCGCTAAGGCGGTAGGACGCATTCCAGTTGTAGTCGTCGTTGCGGCGCACCAAGCGGAAGGACACGCCTTCGAACTTGCCCAGGTCGTGCGTGGCCACCAGCACCATCTGCGTTTCCGCATCACCATCAAACTCCACGAACTCGTTGCTGAGGGACAGCTGCGTAAACGGGGTCACGCGGTACTGCAGGCCGAGCTCCAAGTCGCGGCGCTCGCGCCCTCGGAAGCGAGACCAGGCAATCTCGGCCCGCACCCGGCGGTAAGGGTCGTTGTAAGGGTAATTCGCCCCGATGCTGAAACTGCGGTCGTGGAACTGCTCGAAGCGGCCAGCGGTGTAACCCATCCCAAATCCAAGCCCATTCAGCAGGCTCATTTCGGCATTCACCCCCACGTTATCGCGGTAGAAGTCGCCGTTGAAGCGATTTGACGAGGAGAGATTCAAGCCAACTCCCCACTCCAGCACGCCCGGAATCGTAAGCTGCTCGCCGTAGCGGGTGAACAGCCCCACTCGCCGGAAATTCCGCTCCGGCGCAAAGCCGATGCGCGGGAAGAAGTTCGGCGTGACCTCGTTGTACTCCACGCCCGCGTTCCACTTTGCGGTTTCCAAGAAGGCCCCCGTCGAAATGCGGCTCCCGCTGCGCTGTTGCTCGTCGTCGGTGAACTGCGTGTTGAGGTAGTACGTTGTGTCCCCGAGGGTGTAGCTCGAGTTCAGTTGGCCCGCATCATTATCCCGTCCGTTTTGATCGTTGCGAACGTAAGAGAGGCTCGTCACGAGTTGCGGACTCCATCGGCGACTGAGCGAGAACACACTGGCAACCTGGTCACCAAAATCCGTCACGGCCATGGCGCCCATACGGGTCGAGGAGTCGACATCGCCGTAAATCTTGAGGCCAGTATCAATGTGGCGAATCCGCTGGCTGGCAAAGAGCCGCGCGTCGAATCCGGTGCCAAAGTACTGTCGTCCTTCCTGGAAGAACGGCCGGGCTTCACCCGCCAGCCGCTCAAAGTAGCTGAAATCGAGCGAGAGAATGTCGTTCTCGATGTTCACATCATCGGGGTTGATGGTGCCGACGAGGCTAAGCCCCCCGGGCAGCTGGCGCTTGAAGTCCAAACCGACCTGGCTCTCAAACTTCTCGTCCTCGCGCGCCCCCACAAAGGCGTAGGGCAGTAGCAGGAACTGGTCGTTGCCCTCAATCTTAGGCACGTTTACTCCGGTCCATTGCGGGTTGCGAGTGCGGTCACCGCGCGTGTAGGCGTAGGAGTAGGAGTCCGACTTGTTGCTACGGAACCATTCCACGTCGAATCGGGCGTCGCGCAGGCCCGCCGGGGCCGGAGACACGATCTGCCAAGGAATCCGGGCTTCAAACTGCCAACCCGTGTCCGTCCGCTTGGCTTGCGCTTCGAACTCGCCGACCCATTCGGTCTTGGCGGCACGGCCGCCATTGAGTTCAATTTCGGTGGCCCCTTGCGGGTTGATCCCAAACTCGTCGTCGCCCGTCCCCTGCCCCAAGAGGTCGAGCGACAATCGCATCTGGTCATTGCCGCCGAGGCTCACATTCTGTCGATACTCTTCGGCCACTAACTTCTTAGGGTCGGTGTAAACCCGCCCGGCGAAGTAGATGTTCTTGCCGTCGTAGCACAGCCAGAACTCGGCGCGCTCGTCGCTGGGCAGGCCGGTTTCACGGTCATAGAAGCCTTCGCGGCGGGCTGATTCTTGCCATTCGCCTTCCCCGATTTCCCCGTCAATCGTGGGGGGATTGCTGACAACCACGGCCGGCAACGGTTCGCGCAGTTGTAAGTCATTCACCGGGGCGACGGGAGCGACAGGCAAAAGGGGCATCGTGCCACCTTACGGACGCCAGCGACGCGTAGTTACCGTTACGAAATGGAATCAGGCCCCTTGGGCCAGCAAAAGGGGCCAGAAGGGCTGGCCTCCGGCCCGTCATAATGAACCTATGGATATCGTTGTCCCGGCGGAGTTTCGGTACCTCTATGAGGTGAGCGATAAGCGACCCATCACGAAGATCCCGAGCCCGATCCTTCGTGAAAAGTGCCCGCCGGTGGCCCGGGTCAACACCCGCATTAAGAACATTGGCGAAAATATGGTGCGCATGATGCGCGAAGCCAATGGCATTGGCCTGGCCGCCCCTCAGGTGGGGATTCGAGAGCGGATCGTGGTGATTAGCCCCGATGACCGCCCCATCGTGCTCATCAATCCGGAGATCACCGAGTTCTCGGAAGAGACCGTGATAGCCCAGGAAGGCTGCCTGAGCTTGCCCGGCCTCTACGGCGACGTGGAGCGGGCAGAATCTATCGTGATCAAGGGACTCGATAAGCGCGGGCGCGAGGTGGAGTTCGAGATGGAAGGACTGGCCGCCCGCATCGCCCAGCACGAGGTGGATCACTTAGACGGGATCCTCTTTATTGACAAGGCCGACCCCGCCACGCTGCACTGGGAGACGCCGCCCTCCGAAATGGACGACGAATGAGGATCGTTTTCTTCGGGACGGCTCCGTTCGCCATTCCCTCGCTTGAGGCCGTGGCGTCCGTGACGTCATTGGTCATCGCGCAGCCGGATCGCCCCACCGGGCGCGGCCTCAAAACCGTGATGACACCGGTCAAAGCGCGCGCGCTGGAACTGGGTTTGCCGGTCGAGACGCCCGAACGTTGCCGCCGTCCTGAGGTGATCGAGCGACTCAAGGAACTCGATGCCGATCTCTTTGTGGTGGCGGCCTACGGGCAGATTCTCCCCCAAGCCCTGCTCGATGTCCCCCGGCACGGGTGCATCAATATCCACGGGTCCCTGCTTCCCGCCTACCGGGGCGCCGCGCCCGTGCAGCACGCCATCTGGAACGGAGACGCCTTCTCCGGTGTTACTTTGATGCGTATGGACGCGGGGATGGACACCGGCGACATCATCGCCATGGAGACGTGCGCCATTGCGCCCGATGAGACGGCGGGCGAGCTCTATGACCGCCTTGCCAACATCGGCGGGCAACTTCTCGCCGCGCACCTCGCGACCTTGGGCAGTGGTAAGTACATCGCCACGCCGCAGGACCACGCCGCCGCCACCATGGCCCCCAAGATCTTGCCGAGCGATGCGCAAATCCCGGCGGATGAACCCTTCGATCTGGCTTACCGCCGCTACCGCGCTATGACCCCGGTGCCCGGAGCGTGGATCCAAACCCGCTGGGGCCGCCTGAAGCTGCGCGACGTGCGGCCCGTGGCCTCCACTTCTCCCGCCGGAACCGTGGTGGGAACCCGCCCCGAGTTCGTCATCGCCTTACCGGGCGGCGCCTTGGTACTCCGCCAAGTCCAGCCAGAGGGTAAGAAAGCGATGCGCGGCACCGATTTTGCCAACGGCGCCCGTATCCAACCGGGCGACTCGTGGGCCCCGATTTCGTAACTTCTCACCAGAACCATCATGCATAAACAGAATCTTCGCCGGTTGATCATTGGGGTCGTGGCCATCGTCGTCATCTTCTTCGGGTGGTCCATGTTCCGCAATTACGCCAAGGACCCGGGTGACGTGGGCACGGTGAACAGCGAAGGCTGGGTGCTGGCGGTGGAGGACACCGACGAGGGCTACCGCACCGTGGTTTTCAACCCGGACGGGGCCAAAACGACGCTTTCCGGTTCGGCAGACCAAGAAGATGATATCGAAGCCACCTGGCGCCCCGACGGCAACAAGGTGATGCTGATTAGCAACCGCGAGGGCGGCAGCTTTAGCGTTTACCGCTGGCAACCCGACACCCAAGACGCCGAACTGCGCATGCCCCGGGGCACCCGCAACGCGGCGGGGCTGTGGTACCCGCAGTCGGGCGACCCCCTGCAGAATGACGGAGGCATCGTCATCGTCAGCGGCCTGGTGCACCGGATTGACCAGCGCACCCAAAAACTGACGCAGATTCTTCCCCCGCCCAGCATGAGCCGGGGCGGCGCACAGGAAGAAGGCGCGAGCGGCATGAGCGGGGCGATGAGTGGCATTTACGCCACGCTGGGCACGTCCTTCAGTTCCGCCTATTGGGCCGGGAGCGACCAAGCCCTTTACGCCGTGATGCGCCGCGAAGAAGGCGGCTTCTTGTTGATTTACAACCGCTTGGGCACAGATACCAGTGGCATGCCTTTTCCGCCGGTGCAATTGGCCGCGGGCGACCGCATCGACCTCGACGTGCTGCCCAACGGGGTGGCGGCCGTGGCCATCGAAGGCTACAAGTGGCCGGACCCCAACGACCCGCGCATTCCCGAACAGTTCAAGAAGGACGGTGAGCTCACCGTGCCGTTCGAAAACGTGATGTTCATTGCGCGCCCCACGGCGGAGGGCGCTCCGCCCAACATGACGGTGGCGTTCTCGGCCAGCAACGACCAGGTGCTCCGCCACCCCGCCTTCGCGCCCGACGGCACCGCGATCATCGGATCTGCCGGGACGCTGAAGGAGGGTCAGTTCAAGAGTGATGCGCTCATCATCTTCCCGCCGGAAGAAGGTGGCGTGCAGAAGGCGCAGCCCATCGTGCCCGGCCCGGCCGAGATGCCCGCGTGGCACCCCAACGGCAAGATGATTGTTTACGTCGGCAAGGATGATCAGGGCCGGGGACGCTTGTTCACGATCAACTTCGCAACCCAAACACGCAAACCCCTGGGTGAGCCGGGCCGATTTACGAACCCGATGTTCAGCCCCAAGACGGACGAACGCGCGGGAACCGTGCCTAACCCGCCAACGCCCGCTCCGCAACCTTAAGCACATCGTTGGGATCGGGGTCACCCTCAAGGGTGTGGATGAACTGCCCGTACGGACACGTCCGGCGCGGGTCGTTCACTTTGTAAATGCCCACGCAGGGGCGGCCCAGGGCGGCGGCAATGTGCGTGCTGCCGGTATCCCCGCCGATGTGGACGGCGCACCCGTGGATGAGGGCGGTGAGCTCGGCCACGCTGGTATGCCCCACCATGTCTACGGGCGGTGTCGTGCAGTGGGAAAGCACTTCCTCGAAAATCGGGCGATCCCCGGGGGCTCCCAGGAAAACCACCGGGCGGCCCCGCTCCATCAGCGCCGCGGCCAGGAGTGCATTCTTGGCCGGCGACCAGCGCTTGCTGGCCCAGCCTGCCCCGGCGTTGATGAGGGCATAGCCCGGGCCATTGACACCCCGTTCGGCCAGCTTGGCGGCCACGCTGGCCTGTTCTTCCGGCGAGGGAGCGAGGCCAAAACGGGCACGGTGCGTTTGGCAGCCCAGGGCTCGGGCGACATCCA
>CAZDWU010000027.1:0-5942 GCA_964509165.1 uncultured Chthonomonas sp.
CTCTGCCCGATGCCGAACTTCATGTCCAGGTAGGCGAGGCCCATGATGATGGAAAGGAGAGGCATGGTGAAAACGAGTCCAACGATGAGGGCAATGCTTCCAATACTCGAAATCATCGAGACGAGGAGATAGAGAAGCGCAGCCATCCACATTTGCGGCTTCATGACCTCAAGTGATTCCTTGATCGCATCTCCCGCAGAGAGGTTCTCGTCGATCGCCATGGCCATGAAGGCCCCGGTCGTCAATCCGCCCCAAAGCAGACCCGGCACGTAGCAGCAATAGCTTCCGATAAGGACCCCAGCATAGTTGATGAGTCCGGCGACGGAGCCCGGCACGAATCGAGGAAGCCCGGCCTTGGCCATCTCCACGGTCAACGGCTCTCGACGGCGGATGGCGAGGGCTAATCGCGCACAGCCAATATGGCCTGGACCAGCGGCCGCATAGACGAACAAGATGCCGAACAGGACGGCAATCTGGAACGAAATCATCGTGAAAAAGGGAAGATCACCTCCGCTGTTCGCGGCTGGGAACATAACAAGGAAGAAGAAGCCCAGGAGCGCAATCATCATGAGCAGGATCGGAGCGCATACGATAGCCCCAGCTACGCCAATCACCTTCCAATGGGCTACAAGTGCATTGAAGGCCTCGCCGATCACGTCGAACTTGAGCTCCCGCTGCACGGGCCGCGGATAGGGGTTTTGCTGCGGGGGCAAAGCCATAGTGCTTCGATGTTAGCTTGCGTTCCAGGGGGGAATGCAATGTTTGGCTTCAACGGAGGCGGGGCCGAGGCGTCTGCCGACAGGCCGGGAGTGGCCCCCGTGCCTCGGTAGACTCGAACCTTCGCATGAGCTACCCTCGGCGCACTCATTCGGCGGGTGATCTCCGCCTGGAACATCTCGGCCAAACCGTGACCCTCAATGGTTGGGTTCACCGCATTCGCGACCTCGGGGGCGTATGGTTCGCCGATATCCGCGATCGCGGCGGCATGGTGCAAGTGAGTGCCGACCCCGAGAAGTGGCCGCAACTGGACCTGCGCCACGAGGCCTGCGTGGCCATCACTGGCGTGGTGCGCGCCCGGGACGAAAAGAACCGCAACCCGAAGATCCCCACCGGGGACGTTGAGATTGAGCTGACGGCGTACGACGTGCTGGGGCCGGCGGGGACGCTGCCGTTCCCGGTTTCGGATGAAGCCCAGATGGAGCGCGTGAATGAAGAGCTGCGCGTGAAGTACCGCTACCTGGACCTTCGCCGCCCTTCGATGTACCGACGCTTGGCCATCCGTGCGTCGGCCATCCGGCGCATGCGGCAGTTCCTGGATGCTCGCGGCTTCCTTGAAATCGAGACGCCGATCATCACCAAGAGCACGCCGGAAGGCGCCCGCGACTACCTGGTGCCTTATCGCCTGGAGCCGGGGCAGTTCTACGCCTTGCCGCAGTCGCCGCAGCAGTACAAGCAGTTGCTGATGGTGGCCGGGGTGGAGCGGTACTACCAGATTGCGAAGTGCTTCCGCGATGAAAGCCAGCGCGCCGACCGCCAGCCGGAGTTCACCCAGCTCGACCTTGAGATGTCGTTCATCGAGCAAGAAGACATCGTCAACTTGATCGAGGCCCTGACGCGTGAGGTCATCAACGGGTTGATCGAAGAGTTCGACCTGGACAAGGAGCCGGTGGCCGAATTTGTGCGCCTGACCTACGACGAGGCGATGGAGAAGTACGGCAGCGACAAGCCGGACCTCCGATTCGATCTACCCCTGCTGACCGTGAGCGACCTGGTGAAGAACAGCGATTTCGCCGTGTTCAAGAACGCGGTAGCCGATGGTAGCGCGGTGCGCTGCTTCCGCTATCCGGGCGGGGCCAAGCTGAGCCGCAAAGAAGTGACGGCGCTGGAAGACCACGTGAAGGAGTTCGGCGCGAAGGGTCTCGCTTGGTTTGCGCTGGATGCGGCCGCCAGCGAAGCCAGCCGCGAACTGCCCGGCGGCCTGCACGTGCGCGGGGGGATCGGGAAGTTCCTCGGCGACGAAGAAGTGCTGGCGCTAGTCCAGGCGACGGGCGCCGAAGCGGGTGACCTGCTGACCTTTATTGCGGATGACTACCGGGCCTCGTGCGAGCCGCTGAACCGCCTGCGTCTGATGGTGGCCGAGCAGCTGGGCCTGCGCGACAAGCGCAAGCTAGCGTTCGGTTGGGTGCTGGACTTCCCGCTGGTGGAATGGAACGCCGACGAACAGCGTTGGGACCCCAGCCACCACCCGTTCACGTCGCCCAAGGCCGCCGACATGGAGTTCTTGGAGAGCGACCCCGCCCGCGTGCGCGCCGACTGCTACGACGTGGTGGTGAACGGCACGGAGTGGGCGAGCGGCTCGATCCGTATCAACAAGCCGGATATCCAGTCGCGCATCTTTAGCCTGATTGGGGTGGACGAGGAGACGCAGCGCAGCCGCTTTGGGCACATGCTGGACGCCTTCAGCATGGGGGCGCCGCCGCACGGCGGGATTGCCCCGGGCATTGACCGCATGGTGATGTTCCTGACGGACGACGAGAACATCCGCGAGGTCATCGCGTTCCCCAAACTGGGCCAAGGATACGACCCGATGATGGACGCCCCGAGCCCGATCGATGCGACCCAATGGGCGGACCTGGGGTTAACCCCGCCGAAGCGCCCCGAATAACCTCCTTTCGGACTGAAAGGAACCTAGTGAGCCCCGTCTGAAGGTCTCGATCAGAGGTACTCTGACACCTTCAACGGGGCTTGCTCCGTCTGGAAGTTGTTACCGTGCCCGAAGATCCGATTGTTCGTACCGTAGAGATTGAAGACGAGTTATCGCGTTCCTATGTGAACTACGCGATGAGCGTCATCGTGGCGCGGGCCCTCCCTGATGTGCGGGATGGTCTCAAGCCGGTGCAGCGCCGCATCTTGTACTCGATGCGGGAACTCAACCTGGCCCCCAGCAACCCGACCACGAAGTGCGCGAAGGTGACCGGCGAAACCACGGCCAACTACCACCCGCACGGCAACGAAGTCGTTTATCCCACCTTGGTGCGCATGGCGCAGCCCTTCTCCATGCGCTACCCGCTGGTGGAAGGCCAAGGAAACTTTGGAAGCATTGACGGCGACCCGCCGGCCGCCATGCGTTATACGGAATGCCGCCTGACCCCGTTGGCCATGGAGCTGATGGAGGACCTGGAGCGCGAGACCATCGAATGGACGGACAACTACCTGCAGTCCACGATGGAACCGACGGTGTTCCCGGCCAAGTTCCCGAACCTGCTCTGTAACGGTTCTCAGGGCATTGCGGTGGGGATGGCCACCAGCATGCCGCCGCACAACCTCACCGAGGTGTGCAACGCGATTTTGTACCGCATCGCCAACCCGCAGTCCACGCTGCCGGAAGTGATGGAGCACCTGCCGGGTCCGGACTTCCCGACCCACGGCCTCATCATGGGTGTGAAGGGGATCAAGGATGCCTACGAAACCGGGCGCGGCTCTGTGGTGATGCAGGCCAAGACGATGATCGAACCGCTGGACAACGGCAAGACGGCGATCATCATCACGGAGATCCCGTACCAGGTCAACAAGTCCAACTTGGTGGCGGCGATTGCCACCCTGGCCAAGCAGAAGAAGTTTGACGGGATCACGGCGGTGGAGGACTACTCGGACAAGCGCGGGATGCGCATCCAAGTGGACCTGCGCCGCGACGTGAACCCGAACAAGGCGCTGAACTACTTGCTGAAGCACACGCAGCTGCGCACGACGTTCGGCTGCATCATGCTCTCGCTGGTGGACGGCGCGCCGCGCGTGAGCCCGCTGCTGACGCTGATTGATGAGTACATCAAGCACCGTCGCATCGTGACCGAGCGCCGTGTTCGGTACGACCTGTACCGAGCACTGGAAGATGTTCACCTCAACGAGGGCTACCAGATTGCCCGGCGCAACCTGGACCGCATCATTCGCACGATCCGCGAATCGGTGGACCCCGCCGAAGCCCGCGTGCGACTCATCCGCGAGTTTGATATGTCGGCCCTGCAGGCCAACGCCATCCTGGCGATGCCCCTGCGCCGCCTGACGCAACTCGAACAATCGGAACTGGAGGCCAAGTACAAGGAAGCCCTGCGTACCGCGCAAGACCTGATGGACATCCTGGCCAACGAAGCCCGCATGACGGCCGTCATCAGTGAAGACATTGCCAAGATGCGCGACAAGCACGGCGACGAGCGACGCACGCGGATCATCGAGCGCGAAGCCGGCGACTTTAGCGAAGAAGACCTGATTCCGGAAGAGGAAGCCATCATCAGCATCAGCCGCGATGGCTACATCAAGCGCATTAGCCTCGATGCCTACCGCCAGCAGAAGCGCGGCGGTAAGGGGCTGAAGACGGTGACCAAGGAAGATGACGAGCCGGCGCACCTGTTCCAAGTGAACACGCACCACTTCGTCCTGTTCTTCACCGATCGGGGCCGTGTGTTTAAGCTGCGCGCCTACGACCTGCCGGAAAGCACCCGCTACAGTCGGGGCATGCCGCTCATCAACTACATCGCGATGGATGGGGGCGAGCGTGTGACGGCAGCGGTGAGCGTGAAGAACATCAAGGCCGACGGCTACCTGACGATGATCACCCGCAAGGGCGAGATCAAGCGCACGGCGATGGAGAAGTTCTCCAACATCCGCAGCAACGGCCTTAAGGCGTTCGACATCGAAGATGGCGACGAACTGGGCTGGGTGCTGGTGACGCGCGGCGAGGACGACATCATCCTGGTGGCGCAGCTTGGCCTCTCGATCCGCTTCAACGAAACCTTGGCGCGCGACCGAGGCCGCACCGCGGGTGGGGTCCGAGCCATGCGCCTGGGCGATGACGACATCCTGGTTGGCGCCGATATTGTCCGCGAGGGCTCGACGCTCCTGGTGGTGGGCACCAACGGCTTTGGTAAGCGCACCAACCTGGACGACTACCGTACCCAGGGTCGCGGTGGCAAGGGCATCCTCACGATGAACGTCACCGACAAGACGGGGGTGATCGTGAGCGCCGAAGTGGTGGACGAAGACGACCGCTTGCTGGTGCTGACGGCCAAGGGCAAGGGCATCCGTGTGAAGGTCAAGGACATCCGCCTGGTGGGCCGCGTGGCGCAGGGTGTGAAGCTGATCAATATGCAGGACGGCGACTCGATCTCCAGCATCGCGCGCATCATCCAAGACCCGGATGAAGGTGATGTGGCGGGCGAGAGCGAAGCCTCTGAGGTTGTCGAGACCACGGACGAATCGTGAACCCGCTGAAGTCGGCCATGCTGATCGTGCTTCTGCCGATGGCATGGGCGGCGGTGAGCCTGGCCGGTACGCGCCGGTCCCTCCTTTGGGGAGCCCTTACGTGGCTCCCCTTATTGCCTTTAGGTTGGTTTGCCCTGCGGGGGCAGTGGATGGGGTTCGTGGCGGCGGTGATCCTGGCGGTCATTGTGTGGTCCCGGGTGAAGAAGGAGCCCGCACGTTCAAAATAACACCGTCATGGACGCCATTACTCCCCTGATTGAAGAGGCCCGCGCGGTCATCCACGCGGCTACCAGCACAGCGGCGCTCCGTGAGATTGAGATTCAGTACCTGGGCAAGCAAGGCAGTGTGAGCGGCCTGATGCGCGGCATCGGTCAGCTTTCGGCCGAGGAACGACCGGCGTTCGGGGCCAAAGTGAATGAAGCGCGCGCCCTGATCGAAACGGAACTCGAAGCCCGACGTGAAGCCCTGCGCGAAGGGGAATGGGCAGCGCAATTTGCCGCCGAGCGCATTGACGTGACCTTGCCCGGCCACGAGCCGCGCGTGGGCATCGAACACGTGCTGCAGCAGACGACCAACGAGATCAAGCGGGTGCTGGGCGGCATGGGATTCGTCTATCAAGAGAGCCCAGAGCGGGAAGAGTTCCGCTACAACTTTGATGCCCTGAACTACCCGCCGGACCACCCGGC
>CAZDWU010000027.1:6042-9362 GCA_964509165.1 uncultured Chthonomonas sp.
AAGATGGCTTCTTGCCCGCCGATATCCACCAGCACGCCCATGCCGATGAACGGGCTGCTGGAGAGGGGCAGGTCCACGTCGTCGGTCCATTTATCCTGCAAGTGCAGGCCCCAGCCCGCCTCGATGAAGGTGGGAAGATTTTGGGGGGCTCGATTCCAGTAGCGGGCGGAGGCCATGAGCCCGAACCCGTGGCTAGTACGGAACGGAGCCTGGAAGTGCGCGCCGCCGCGCGTAGGGAGGTAGTAGGCGTGCCACACCCACTGGGCGGGGTGGTTTTGGAAAGCGAAGCGGGGTTCCGGACGGGAATACGTGACGAAGTACTGGCTGCCGCGGCGGATATCCGAGCTGCCCAGCCACTTTTGGGTGGTGACGGTGCCCGCACCGGCGGTGAAGAAGGTGTCGTTTTGCGGGGATGCCTGAGCCGAGGCCGTGGACGTGAGCGCCAGAGCGGCCGCCGCAATGGCCAGGCAAGAGGGGAGGCGGCTCACGAGGGGGAAGGTACCCCGCCCGGGGCGGGAGGGCTCGGGAAGGAGGGCCGGGGCCGCCAGCCTTGCCCGGTACACTCCCTGCCGTGAAGCTGCCTGTCTCCGTCCTTAAGGACTACGTCAAGACTGACCTGAGCGCCGAGGCGCTGGGCGATCTGCTGACGATGACGGGCTTTGAGCTGGAAGAAATTCTCGAGATCAACGGCGAGCCGGTGCTGGACGTGAACATCATGGCCAACCGGGGCGATGGGGCCAGCATTCTGGGCTTGGCGCGCGAGATTTTGGCCAAGGATCCGGCGGCGGAGCCGACCGAACTGCTGAGCCGCCTGATGGCCGACACCCCGCGCCGCGACCGTGACAACCGCGACATCTGGAGCCAAACCAACATCAAGATTGAGAGCCAAGCGTGTTCGCAGTACGCGCTGCGCTTGTTCCCCGAGGTCACGAACGGCCCCTCGCCGGAATGGCTGCAACAGCGGCTGGAACTGCTGGGCCAGCGGCCGGTGTCGTTGCTGGTGGACCTGACGAACTACGTGATGTTCGAGCTCGGGCAGCCGCTCCACGCCTTTGATGCGGCTTTGGTGCGGGGGCAGCGCATTGTGGTGCGCGAGGCTTTGGAAGGCGAGAGGATGACCACCCTCGATGAGATCGAGCGCGAACTGGAGCCCGGCATGCTGCTGATTTGCGACGGCGAAGGCCCGGTGGCGGTGGCGGGCGTGATGGGGGGCTCGACCACCGAGGTGAGCGAGACGACGACCTCGTGCTTGCTGGAATCCGCGCACTTTGATAACCAGAGTGTGCGCCGCACCCGCAAGCGCCTGGGCCTGCAAACCGAGGCGAGCTACCGCTTTGAGCGCAGCGTGGACCCCGAGGGCGTGGTGCGTGCCCTGGACCGCTTTGCCGACTTGCTGGAGGAGATCACGGGGGCCAAGCCGGTGGGCGGGGTGGCCCAGGTGGTGAACTTCACCTACCAGCCCGCCGAACTGGACTTGAGTCTGCCCCGATGCCGAGCCCTGCTGGGCGTGCCGGTGACGATTTCGGAGGCGGCGGACGCGCTGATGGGCCTGGGATTCAGCGTGACGGCGCGGCCCGAAGAGGACTGCCTGTGGGTGGGCGCGCCCTCGTGGCGGTTTGACATCGCCCGGGAGGAGGACCTGATTGAGGAAGTTGGGCGGATTTACGGCTACGAGCGCATCCCCGAGTGGCCGGTGGCCGGGAGCAACGGCATTGGCGGGGCGCACGGCTATGAAGGCTGGCAGGACCGCGTGCGCGAGGCTGCCCTGCGGGCGGGGCTGGACCAGTGCCTGAGCCACACCCTGCGCAAGGCGCACGAACTGGATGCGGCCAGCGATTTGGTGCCGCTGCTGAACCCGCACTCGCCGGAGCACGCCGTCTTGCGCAACTCTTTGCTGCCGGGCCTGGCCGAAGCCGCCCTGCGCAACGGCGGGCAAGACCTGCGCCTGTTTGAAATGGGGCGCGCGTTCACCGATGCGACCGAGCGGGCGCAACTGGCCATCTTGATGACGGGCCAGGGGCGCGGACCGGACTGGCGCAAGGACGGAGCCCCGGCGGCGGACTTCTTTGACCTCAAGGGCGTGCTGGAAGCGGTGGCCCGCCACGCGGCCCGGCCGCTGGACTTGGAGCCCCTGGACGGGGCGGATGGGCGCTTCCACCCCACGCGGTCAGCGCGTTGGTCGGGGGGCGTGATGGGGCAGATCCACCCGCAATGGGCGACGGCCACGGGGTTGCCCGCGCAGACGTTCTTGGCGGAGATTGACCTGGAAGCTTGGTACGGCACGGCCCTGCCCGAGGCGCCCTACACCACGATTTACCGCCACCCGGCAACCCGGCGCGACATTAGCGTGCTGGTGAGCCAAGACCTGCCCTACGCCCAGATTGAGGCGGCGGCGCGGGCGGCGGCGGGCGAATGGCTGGAGACGATGTGGCTGTTCGACGTCTACGAAGGCGACCGACTGCCGGCGGGCACGCGCAGCCTCGCCATTGCCCTGCAACTGCGCAAGGGCGGCAACTTTACGGACGAGGAAGCGAACCAGGTGCGGGATCGGGTCGTGGCGGCGCTTGAAGCCCTCGGGGCCCAATTGCGTTCATAATCGCCGAGCCCAGCCCCCCGGCCACGGCCGCAAAGGCCAGCGCCTGCAGGGCGGCGGGGAAGTGGTGGTAGTGCGCGAAGTGCTTGAGCCACGCCATGGGGAGGAACGCGAACATCGCGGCCAGCCACCCAAACGCAATAAGCCAGCGGTCGCGCGACGTGCGCAACGCCCAAAAGCACCCGAGCAAGCCCAGCCCCATGACGAGGGCGCGCCAGGGTTCGGGCATGACGAGGATTTCGATGCCGGACTGCAGCGACGCCCACAGGCCCTTGAGCGGAGCAAAGAACGGGGCGGCGTAATCCAGGATGCTGAGGGTGACCCCCGGCCCGGTGCGGAACTGCTGATCTTGATACCGACTGACCGTGGTGGGCAAGACCGCGAGGCGCAGGGCGTAGTAGCCGCCGAGCATCACCCAGAAACCGGCGTGGATGCCCCAGTGCGGGCGGCGGGCGTCGCCCAGAGCAAACCAGATGGCGAGGCCGAGGAGGAGAGCCGGCACCATGATCGCTTGCTCATAACTGCCGAGCGCGAGGGCCAACCCGGCGTAGGCAAGTAGCAACCAACCGATTTGACGGCGGCGGGGGTGGATGACTTCACCGGCCGTGCCGCGCGTGACCGTGAGGCCGAGCGGGCTGGGCGGGCGCGGGATGCGCGGGGCGGTGAGGCGTTCGTAGCGGGCGTAGGCGGCCAGCGAAACCAGCGCAAAGATGGCCATGGTGCTGGC
>CAZDWU010000027.1:9462-25009 GCA_964509165.1 uncultured Chthonomonas sp.
TCGGGGCTGAGGCCGAGTTGGCTGGCGGCGTTCTGGATGAAGTCGCTACCAAGGGCTTGTTCGGCCTGGTCACCGTTAATGGGTTGGTTGGCACCGGTGCCGATCCAGGATTGGAGTTGGTCACCCAGCCCGGCTTGCCCGAGTTGGGAGATCAGGGCTTGGGGGTCGGTGCCGGATTTGCCTAAGTGCTGCATCAGCATCTGCACCAGCGGGGCCGCCTTGTCGCCGAGCCCGGAAGCGCCGCCGACTTGCTTGAGAATGTCTTCGATCATGTTGAACCTCCCCCTCATGATAGCGGCAGGAAACGGAGGCGGGTGTGGATAACTAGGATGAGCCCTGGATTTGACCGACGCAGTGCCGGCCAATAAGGAAGCAAACGATGGCAATGGCGATCATGGCCATGTAGCCAGAATCGGGGCGGGCGCGGTTGGCGGCGTCGATGACCCACCCTACATTGCCGACCAAGAACTGCGCCGTGGGCTGGCTGCTGCTCCACAGGCCCATGTCTTTGCCCAGGGTCTCAGGGTCGGGGGCGACGTCGATTGCCATCGCCCATTCCGCCGCCAAGTAGCTCCCGTAACCGATGCCGAAGATGGGCGCAAAGAGAAGCGCGTGGCCGATATCGCGCACCACGGCAAAAGCGGCCAGGCACCCAATGACGATGAGCGCCGCCCCCCGCACCACCCGTTTGCGGCCCCACTTGTCGATCCGGCGAGAGGAAAGCACCGCACCGATGGCCCCGAAAACAGCTATGAATAGGATGACAACCATCACAGATTCATTGCCCGTAAACTTCGGTTGACCAAACATAAACAAACGGCCTTGCGCGTCTTGATTGTAGGTGGCTTCAAAGTAGAAGCGAAGGTAGTTTAAGATGAGGGTGAGGCCCGCAACTGCCAGAAATCGGGTGATCCATACCCAGCGAAAATCCGGGGATTTCCAGGGCTTCACCCAGCCTTCGGCAAAGGTTTCGCGGGGTTGGTCCGGTTTGACCTCCGGCTTGCTTTCTTGGATGGGGCGCATCACGGTCAGCGTGATGACGGCGCAGATCACGTTGACCAATCCGACCGCCAAATAGACAAAGCGGGGGTCCTTGAGAATGAGGCCGGTGACGGCGGAGAGGATCTGCGCGGAGAGCTGCAACTGCGACATGACCGAGCTGGCAAAGCCGCGTCGGTCTTCGGGCACCACCGACGGGATGACCCCGCCGTAGGGGCCAGTGCCTACGTCATCGCTAATTTGGAGGAGCAGGTACCCCACGATGAGCATGCCAAGAGTGGAGGCGTCGGCCATTACCGCCAACCCCATTACGGTGAGGGCGCTACCGGCGGCGATAAACGGCTTGCGGCGGCCGAGTTTGTCGCTTAAGTGGCCGAAGAGGGCCGGACCGATGATGGCCCACAGCGCGCCGATGGCAAACACCTGGCCCCAGGAGCTGTTCTCCGTGCCCGCCGGGACAATGGCTTTGACCTGACCCGGGATGATGGAAGCGAGCAGGATAGACCACTTGAAGGTGGAGGCGAACCAATAGGAAGCCAGCCCGGCATTCCAAAACCAAGTGTCGCGATACACCCCCGGGCGGGACATCGCATTAGTATGCCGGGTAACTTGCCCAACGCATGGACCGCACTCATCATTCGGATATCCGCATTGGCACGCTGGTGCCGCTGAAGGAGTCCGTCTCGTACATCCCGCAGATTCACGGCCACGGGTTCGAGTCGTATCAGCTGAACAGTTGGGCCGAGTTGCCGTTTACGAACTTTGATGAGCACGCGGCGCAGGTCCGGGACATCATCGGCGACCAGGCGGTGATCAGTAGCCTAGGGATGTTCGGCAATCCGCTGACGAACGACACAACTCGGGATGCCTTTGCCACTCTACTGTGCAATGCCCGCAAGTACGGGGCGGAGTTGGTGTGCGGCTTTACGGGCGCACTGGAAGACCGACCGGTGGATGAGAATATGGACCGCTTCCGCGAGGTGTGGGGCGAGCTGACTCGCATTGCCGAAGGGGAAGGGGTGCGCATTGCCTTTGAGAACTGCGACATGGGCGGCACCTGGATGCACCCGAAATGGAACATCGCCCACGCGCCTCGGGCCTGGCGGATGATGTTCGATGCGGTGCCGAGCGAGGCGATGGGGCTGGAGTGGGAGCCGTGTCACCAGATGGTCTCGCTGGTGGATCCGCTGCCGCAGCTGAACGAATGGGTGGGCAAGATCTTCCACTTGCACGGAAAGGACGCCCAGATTGATTGGAACAAGATCAAGCGGGATGGCATCCGGTGCGGGGAGTACATCGTCATCCACCGCACGCCGGGCTTTGGTGACACGAACTGGACGGACGTGATCTCCATCCTGCGCAAGCACGGCTGGCGGGGCAGCATTGACATTGAGGGGTGGCATGACCCGGTCTATCGGGATGACCTGGAGATGACCGGCCAGGTGCACGCGCTGAACTATCTGAAGGCGTGCCGGGGCGGGGCGTTTGTGCCGAACCCGCACCGCGAAGAAGGCTGATGCAACCAAAAACCCCCGGGGCTAGGTGGCCGCCGGGGGTTCTTTCTTGTCAAGGCCAGGGGTTAGTCGATGGCGTCGATGATCCGCTCGAACAGCGACCGCTTGCGCAGGTTGCCGTGCTTATCCCGGTAGTAGACGTCGTCGTCGTAGTCCTTGCGGTACTTCTTGTCGTATCGGTCCCGGTCGTCGTAGCGGTCTCGGTCGTCATACCGACCCCGTTGGTCGTACGGCTGGTTGTAGCGCGGGTCCCCGGCGGGCGGCACCGGCGGCACCCCCGGTTGGGGGCGCGGCTCGGCCATCGGCACGGGATTGGCCTGCGAAGCCTGTTCGATCAGCGACTCTTCCTCGCGGATCTTGGCAATCAGCTTCTCCATTTCACCGCGATCGAGCCAGATGCCACGGCACTGCGGGCAGTAGTCGATCTCGATCCCCATCCGCTCCGTAATGGCCAGATGGATGCCGCATCCCCGGGGGCAGGTCACGCCGCCGCTCCGTGGTCCTTGTTGGCCGGCGGCTTCAGGACCGAAGCAATGATGCTAATCAACAGGATGGAGCCAATGATCCCGAGCGACAGGCCGACGTCAAACTTCGACCATTCGGGATAGATGACCTTCTCCGTGTAGTTGTAGAGCATCTTGCCACCCACGAACACCAGGATGGCGGCGAGGCCATAGCTGAGGTAGTGGAACAGCTGCATGAGGCCCGCCAGGGCGAAGAACAGGGCGCGCAGACCGAGGATCGCGAACACGTTACTGGTGAGCACGATGAACGGGTCGCTGGTGATAGCGAAGATGGCCGGGATGGAGTCCACGGCAAAGATCACGTCGGTGAATTCCACCGCCATGAGACAGACGAAGAGGGGCGTGGCCCACTTCTTTCCGTCGATCTTGACGAAGAACTTTTGACCATGGTAGTCGTCGGTGACCGGCATAAAGCGCCGGATGAGGCGGACCGCCGGGTTCTTGCCCGGGTCCATCTCCTTGTCCTTCATCACCACCATCTTGATCCCGGTGAAGATCAGGAACAGACCGAAGATGATCATCGTCCAGAAGAACTTCTCGAGCAGGGCCGCGCCCGCCGCGATGAAGATCGTGCGGAAGACCAGGGCGCCGATAATCCCCCAGAAGAGGACACGGTGCTGATACATCGCCGGGACCTTGAAGTAGGTGAAGAGCAGCAGGAAGACAAAGATGTTGTCGACACTGAGCGCTTTTTCAATCAGGTAGCCGGCGAAGTACGCCTGGGTGGCCTGCGTGGCCGTGTAGGCGCTGTTCGGTTGGATGGTGGGCCAGTAGAAATACAAAGCCGCACCGAAGGCACATGCGATCCCAATCCAGATAGCACTCCAGGTGAGTGCTTCTTTCATTTTCACTTCATGCGCGTGACGGTGAAAGACGCCCAGGTCAAGGGCGAGAAAGCCGAGAATGAGCCCGAAAAACGAGCCCCAGATCCACAGTGGTATTCCGGAAAGTTCTTGCAACGAAGGTTCCTCAATCTGTATCTTCTCGTACAGATTCAGGAATCGTCGGCAAAGTCCTATGCAATTGGGACCATACGCGCAAATTTTGGGGCCTCAGCCCACCGGACTTAGCCAGAAGCGCAGGCGCGCATGGCGGCGCGGATTTGCGGATACGCCCACACAAAACCGCGGGCGCGGGCCACTTCGGGGATGGCGCGTTGGCTTTGGGTCAGGAAATCGGGCGGCCAGTGCATGAGGTTGCACATGGCGCGCAGCGCGAACGCCGGGGCCGGGAGCGCGAAAGGCGCATTGACGGCCGCGCGCAGGGCGGCCATAAAGTCTGCATTGCGATCCGCAGAGGGGGCGGAGGCAACGACCGGCCCGTTCAGTTGGTGGTCGAGCGCAAAGAGGTACATGCGGGCGAGGTCTTCCACGTGGATCCACGCCTGCCAGAACTGGCCGTCCCCGAAGGGTCCCCCCGCCCCAAATTTGGCGGCGCGGGCCATAGGAGGGAAGGCACCGCCATCCGGGCCGAGCACCATGCTCGTGCGCACAAGGGCCACAGCGCAAGGAAGCTCCCCGGCGGCGCGGGTGGCTTCTTCCCAGGCGATGGCCAGTTCGGCGATCGGGCCGGTGCCGGGGGCCGAGGCTTCGCTGAGCGTGGCGTTGCCGCCATCCCCATAAATGCCGATGCCGCTGGAATTGGCCCACGCGCGGGGCGGGTTCTTGGCGGCGGCGATTGCCTGGGCGATTACGGTGGTGGGCTTGACACGCGAATCGTAAAGCTTCTGGACGTAGTTGCCGCGCCAGGGACTGGCGATGCTAGCCCCGGAGAGATTGATGACGCCGTGGGCGCCTTCGAGATGTTGCACCCAGTCGCCAAGGGTTTCGCCATCCCACTGTGCGTACCGGATGCCCTCACTCGCTGCCCGCGAACTGCGTGAAAGGATGACGACCTCGTGGCCTTGGCGTCGGGCTTGTTCGGTGATGTGCTTGCCGATGAACCCGGTGCCCCCGGCAATAACGATGTGTCCCATTCCTATCTCCTTGGCCTCCGCGCGGCCTCTCCTTGGTACTCTACGCGAGGAAACGCGCCGAATGCCCGAGTCCCAACCCTCCACGATCCCCGCCGCCACCTTCACGCGGACCTTGCTGGGCATCGTGGCCGTGGCGGTTCTGATTCGCCTGGTGTGGCTGGTGCTAGTGCCGACACAGCCAGTCACCGACTTTGATTGGTACTTCGAGCGAGCATGGGAGTGGCGCTCCACCGGTCAATACGCGGTGGAGGGCGTGCCGACGGCGTACTGGCCGGTGGGATATCCCTCTTTCTTGGCTTTGCTCTTTTGGCTGCTACCCGCGACTGTGACCGTGGCGCGGCTGGCCAATGTGGCGCTGGTGGCGGTGGCCATTTTCTCGGCCGGGCAGCTGGCATACCGGTGGAGTGGCCGGGAGCGCGTGGCGTACATAGTGGCGGGGTTGCTGGCCATTCATCCGGCGTGGATTGGCTACAGTGGCATCCTCGCTAGCGAGCCTCTCTACGTAGCCCTGACCCTAGCCGGGCTGGCAGCGTGGGGCTCGCCACGGGCGGGGGCGTGGCTGGGTTTGGCGGTGCTCGTGCGCCCGCAGGCGCTGCTGGTGCCGCTGTGGGCGTGGCTGACGGAACGGAATCGGGTGACCCGGCCGGTGTGGCTGTTGGCGGGGCTCGTGCTGCTTCCGGCCGCAGCATGGACGGCCCGGAATGCGGTGGTGCTGGGCTCACCGGCGTTTGTGAGCACCAACGGCGGTGACAACTTACTCATCAGTGCGATGGGCACGGGGCGCTACACCCCGCCTCAGCCGTTGTTGCCTCAGGTGCCCCCGGTGCCCGAGCCCCAGCGAGACCGATCGGCGCGGCAGACAGCCGTGGGGGTCATCAAGGGCGACCCGGGGGCCTGGCTGGCCAAGATTCCGGCCAAGCTCTACGAAACCTTCTTGAACGGGCGAGATGCACCGTACTGGGCGTTTCAGTTCGAGAAGGGCAAGCTCGGTGATCCCGGGCGCACCACCTATCGCTCGGGTTTCTTGGTCTACCGACAGGTGTGCGATGTCGCACCCTACGTCTTGTTGGGCTTGGCGGCCCTGGGGCTGGTGTGGGGGCGTGGCGAAAAGAAAAGCGCCGCCATCCAAATCTTGTGGATCGCGGCGCTGAGCGTTGTCTTTTTCGGAAATCCCCGCTTTGGGTTCCCAGCTATTCCTTTCCTGAGCTATTTTGCGGCGTTGGCGCTTGATCGCCTTATTGGCGCTGCAAAGCGAGATCAGTGATGTAGACCTTCAGAATCGGGCCCTTGTCGCTGTCGAATTCCGGCCATTCGGCTTCGTCCAGCCAAGGGGTGTGCCCCTTGCCGTGGCCTCCGCCGTGGTCGTCGGCGTGTTCATCCTTCTTTTCGGATTTCTCCTCGCCTTCCTTTTCTTCGCCTTCCTTTTCTTCGCCTTCTTTCTCTTCTTCCTTTGCTTCTTCCTTCTCTTCGCCCTCGTGCGGGTGGACAAGGTGCATACGGTGGTTGAATTCGTAGGCCAATCGGCGGCGCAGAATCTGCTTGCCCTCGAGCGTCAAGACATCGTCGGCGTCTTGATCGGAGAGGACGTCAATCACCACGTCCTGCAGGGGCGGAATGTACTCTTCGGCGTGGGTCGCGTCAATCGACTTGTCGAAATGGACCGCCACTTTGGCGCGCATAAAGGTCGCGCCGCTCTTTACGTTCACGGTGAATTCACCGAGTTCGGTAACGCCCCCGAGCTTGGGAGCCTCCTTTTTCGGCTTCTCTTTCTCTCCGCCCTTGCCCTTGGCAAGGCCAAAGTAGCCCCCCGCCGCAATCACAACGACGAGGCCAATGATGATGGGCATCTTGCCCCCTTTCTTCTTTCCGCCTTCGGCTGCAGGTGCGTCTGACATCGCTCTCTCCCTTCGATAATTGGCAAAATTGCGGGGTTCTTGAGGGCCGCCTATGGGCGGGGTTTCCGGGACGGGGGTTCACAAACCCGGTCTGGGTTCCTCACAATCAAAAGATGCCCACCCAAACGACGTTTCCCTGGCAGCAAATCGCGACCCAAGGGGTCGGTGCCGTGCTGGACACTCTGAGTACCGAAGAATCCATGCGGCTGGCCGATGAATACGGCACCCACAACTACAAGCCGCTACCGGTGAACGTGGTGCGCGGCGAAGGGGCTCGGGTGTGGGACAGCGAAGGCGTGGAGTACATCGACTGCATCGGGGCCTACAGTGCGGTGGCCCACGGTCACCTCTCCCCGGCGGTAGTGCGCGCGCTGCAAGAGCAGTTGACCCGTGTGACGCTGGTGAGTCGGGCGTTCTTCTCGCCGGAGCTTGCTCTCTTCTTGCATGCGCTGGCCGAATACACCGGCCTGGACATGAGCTGCCCCATGAACAGCGGGGCCGAGGCCAACGAGACCTGCATCAAGCTGGCCCGCAAGTGGGCCTACACGGTCAAGGGTGTGCCGAAGGACAAGGCCGAGATCATCGTGACCACGGACAACTTCCACGGCCGCACCACCACCATCGTGGGCTTTAGCAGCGAGACGAAGTACAAGGAGATGTTCGGCCCGTTCGGTCCGGGCTTCGTCGAAGTGCCCTACGGTGACCTGGCGGCGCTGGAAGCGGCCATCACCCCCAACACCTGTGCCTTCTTGGCCGAACCCCTGCAGGCGGAAGGCGGCATCATCATCCCGCCGGACGGCTACATGGCGGGCGTGCGCCAACTCTGCGACAAGCACAACATGCTGCTGATTTGGGACGAAGTGCAGACCGGCTTCGGCCGCACCGGCCGCAAGTTTGGCTGGCAGTGGGAAGACGCCGAGCCCGACCTGATGGCCGTGGGCAAGCCGCTGGGCGGCGGGGTGCTGCCGGTAAGCGCGGCAGTGGGCAAGCGCCACGTGATGGAGATTTTGGAACCGGGCGACCACGGTTCCACCTTTGGGGGGAACCCCTTGGCGGCGGCCGTGGGCATTGCCGCGCTGGCCGAAATGGAAGTGCACGACTACGCGGGCCGCTCCGAGCGACTGGGACGCCGCCTGGCCGAAGGCTTCCGGGCGCTGAACTCGCCGCTGGTAAAGGAAGTTCGGGATCGCGGTCTGCTGGTGGGCGTGGAAGTGCACAGCCACGTGGACAGTGCCGCCCTCACCAAAGCCCTGCTGGATGAGCGCATTGTGACGAAGGAAACGCGGAAGCGCACCTTCCGCTTTACGCCGCCCATCGTGACGGACGAAGCGACGATCGACGAAATCATCGCGCGAGTCGGGCGAGCCTTGGTGGCGGTGGCGGCCAACGCCTAGGGGGTCCTAGTGGCTCGGAACCGTTTTCTCCAGTTGAAACGTTACAATCACTGTATGCGCACGATTACCAAAGTGGCGATGATTTCGGCGGCGGCTTTGACCCTTTCTGCGATGGGCATGGCACAAGAGCGCGGCCAGCAACACGTGGGTAAGCCCGCTCCGGCCTTCAGCATGAAGACCACGACCGGGGCCACGTTGACCAACCAGTCGCTGCGCGGCAAGGTTGTGCTCCTGGACTTCTGGGCCACCTGGTGCGGCCCGTGCAAGGCGGCCAGCCCGTTCATGCAGGATCTGCACAAGCGGTACTTCGATCGCGGCCTCCGCGTGATCGGTGCGAATGCGGGTGAGCGCACTCGGGGCGCCGAGCCGGCCAAGAAGTACGCTTCGGACCACGGCTACACCTACACCTTCACGGTGGAAAACGACGCTTACTTCAAGACGATCGGCACGGGTGGCTACCCGACGTTCGTGCTGATTGACAAGCAAGGCATTGTGCGCAACGTGTGGGTGGGCTACGCCGACTCGCGCAAGAGCACGATGGAAAACGCCATCAAGGCGCTTCTCTAAGCCTGAACGTCTCCTAGAGTGAAGGACCCCTGTACCGCATGGTGCAGGGGTTCTTTGCGTGGGGGTGCGGGCATTCTTGCCGCCCAAGAGGGACGGACCAGAAGGGAAGCGGGGCGAGCCAGGTAACCTGAACCACTGCCATGAGCACCTCGACGTCGGCGCTGACGGTCCAGCGCGAAGACCTCAACCCTTGCACGGTTCTCCTTACGATTTCGTGCCCGCCGGAACTTGTTCGCGCGGGTTTCCAACGCGCCTACAAGGACCTTGGGAAGCGCGTGCGCATCCCTGGCTTCCGCCCGGGCCACGCCCCCCAGCACTTGCTTCGCAACGCGATCCCGCGTGAGCAACTGCTGAACGCCGCTGCCGAAGTGGTGGTGCGCGACGCCTATCAGCAAGCCCTGGAACAAGAAAAGCTGACCCCTGAAGGCAACGGCGCCGTAGAAATGGAGTCCTTTGACGAGGACAAGCACGAATGTAAGTTTAAGGCCAAGGTGCCGCTGCCCGCGATTGTAGAGCTGGCCGATTACAACGGCATCCCGCTCACCAAGAGCACGAAGGTGGTGACTGATGAGGACGTGGAGCGCCAGCTGGAAGAGTTGCGTGGCCGATCCGGCAAGCGCGAGGCGGTGACGGACCGTGGGGTTCAGGAAGGCGACATGGTCGTTGTGAACCTGAAGCCGAAGACCGACACCGGCGAAGGCCGCACGATGATGGTGCAAGTGGGTCAGTCCTTCAAGGATCTGGACAAGGCCCTGGTGGGCATGGAAGCCGAGCAGATGAAGTCGGTGAAGCTCACGTTCCCCGATGACTACTCCACCAGCGCGTGGGCGGGCCAAAAGATGGACGTGGACGTGACGGTGCGCAGCGTGAGCAGCGTGCGGGTGCCCGAGCTGGACGACGCCTTTGCCAAGTCCATGAACGTGGACAACGTGGACGATCTCAAGGCGCGGGTGCGTGAAGCTCTCGAAAGGGCGCATGAAGATTCGGCGACCAAAGAATTAGACGAGCAAATCTTGTTGCACCTCACGCAGGAGAGCAAGATTGAAGTGGCCGACAACACCTGGGAGCAGGTTCTCAGCCGCCGCTTGCAAGACGTGCAGCAGGAGCTTCAGTCGCGCAAGTCGAACATCGAAGAGTACGTCAAGGCCAACGGCATGACGGTGGAAGAGTTCGTCGAGCGCCTGAAGGAAGAAGCCAAGATGCACGTGAAGCGCGCGGTGATTATCGAGCGTGTGTTCAAGGCCGAAGACCTGAAGATCACGGACCAGGAAGCCACCAAGCACTTCCTGCAGATCGCCATGGAGAATGGCGTGCCGGAAGATCAGATCGAAGCCTTTGCCCGCGAATACGGCAACGCCATCCGTGATGAGGTGATCTACCGCGCCATGTACAGCCTGGTGATGGAGCAGCTCCGCGCCAAGGCGAACATCGGCGAAGGCGAGGCCAAGCCCAAGGCAGCCAAGAAGGCGGCCAAGGCTGAGCCGGCCGCCGAAGCCAAGGCAGAAAAGCCCAAGGCCACCAAGGCTAAGGCCGAGAAGGCCGACGATGCGGAAGCCAAGCCCAAGAAGGCTCCCGCGAAAAAGGACGCCAAAAAGTAAATCTATGGTCGGGGGACTAGGAATCCCCCGCCGATTTACCGACGTCTAGAGAGAACATGAACTACGAGCACGAGCCAATGGTCAACATGTCCGTCCCCTTTGTCATTGAGCAAACCGCGCGGGGCGAACGAAGCTACGACATCTGGTCCCGGCTCCTTAAGGACCGCATTGTGTTCCTGGGGACGCCCGTGGATGACTACGTGGCCAACCTCCTGGTGGCTCAGCTGCTCTTCCTAGAAAAGGAAGACCCGGACAAGGACATCGAGTTTTACATCAATAGCCCGGGCGGCTCCGTCACGGCGGGCTTGGCCATCTACGACACCATGCAGATGATCAAGTGCGACGTGGCGACCACGTGCGTGGGGATGGCGGCCAGCATGGGCGCCGTACTCCTGGCCGGGGGCACCCAAGGCAAGCGCGCGGCGCTGGACCACTCGCGGGTGATGATTCACCAAGTGAGCGGCGGCACGCGGGGCACGGTGGCCGATATGAAGATCGCCGTGCAGGAAGCGGGGCGCAGTATGGACGCCCTGATGAAGATTTTGGCGAAAGCGACGGGCAAAGATCCGGAGCAAGTGACCAAGGATTGCGACCGAGACTATTACATGAGTGCGGACGAAGCGCACGAATATGGTCTGGTGGATAAAGTTCTGCGCCCAGGTGCACGATAATCCTAGATAGGAATCACCGGTAATGGCGAAAACTGGCGAATGGAAGGACCGATGTTGCCTCTGTGGCAAGGCGAAGGACGCAGTCCCCAAGTTGATTGTGGGACTCTACGGAGCCGTATGCTCGGATTGCGTGGAGCTGTGCAACGACATTCTCACGCAGGAAGGGGGCACCTCACTCCGGCGCAATGACGCTCCGGCGGCGGGAGTTAGCTCTCCGACCGCAGGACGACGCGTCGCAACGGCCTCGGCCGCGGCGATCGCCGAACCGGCCAAGGTACCGAAGCCGAAGGAGATTGTCTCCTTCTTGGATCAGTACGTCATTGGTCAGAACCATGCCAAGCGGGCGCTTGCCGTAGCGGTCTACAACCACTACAAGCGCGTGACGGACAGCGAAGAAGGGGTGGAGCTGCAAAAGAGCAACATCCTGATGGTGGGGCCGACTGGAAGCGGTAAGACGCTTTTGGCGCAGACCCTGGCCCGCATGCTGAACGTGCCGTTTGCCATTGCCGATGCCACGGCCCTGACGGAAGCCGGCTACGTGGGTGAGGATGTTGAGAACATCCTTCTCAAGCTCTACCAAGCCGCCGACGCCATCGATAGCCGCAACGCGAAGGAGCTTTGTGAGCGCGGCATCATTTACGTGGACGAAATTGACAAAATCTCGCGCAAGAGCGACAACCCCTCGATTACTCGGGACGTGAGCGGTGAAGGGGTTCAACAAGCCCTGCTCAAGATCCTGGAAGGGACGGTCGCCAATGTGCCGCCGCAAGGTGGGCGCAAGCATCCGCAACAAGAGTACTTGCAGATTGACACGCGGAACGTGTTGTTCATCTGTGGAGGCGCCTTCGAGGGCCTGGAAGAGATCATCCAGCGCCGCATGAAGGAGAACGTGATGGGCTTCCGCAGCGATCCGCAGAGCAAGACGGAACGCAAGAAGGACATCCTGCGCGATGTAAACCCCGAGGACCTGCTCAAGTTCGGTTTGATTCCCGAATTCATTGGCCGACTGCCGGTGCTGACCGCCCTGGACCAGTTGGACGAGGACGCCCTGGTGCGCATCCTCACCGAGCCGCGCAACGCGATTGTCAAGCAGTACGCCAAGTTCTTTGAACTGGACGGCGTGACGCTGGAGATCCAAGACGGGGCTCTCATTGAAATCGCCAAGGAAGCGCTGAAGCGGCGCACCGGCGCCCGTGCCCTGCGTGGCATCCTGGAGCATCTGATGCAAGAAGTGATGTACGAAGTGCCGAGCAACGATGAGGTCCGCAAGGTCATCATCCCGGACGGTGTTCTGGAGTCGGGCGAGGCCCCGCTGCTGGTCACCGAGAACGGCGAAAGAATTGCTAGTTAGTCAAGTTACGAGCCAGTAAGGGAACCAGATTCGCCCGTGCCCAGTAGTGGTGCGGGCGAATTTCGTTTAGAAGTGTTGAATAAGCATCATGTAAGCCGAGGGGAGAGTTCTCTACGGCATGCACGGAAAAACGAGCCTATGTACATCCTGAACTGGAATCCGACCAGCAACGTGATCGAAGCGAGCTTTGGTGGCTATCTGACTGCCCCTGAGGCCGACGTGTTCTTTGATGAGTTTCGCGAGTTGCTCATCGATTTGGGACCGGCTCATTTCTCGGTGACTCTTGACTACGCCATGGTGCCGCGCATGGACTCTGGCGTGAAGGATCGACTGGACGCCGCCCGCGAAGCCAGCCTGTTTGCCGGTGCGACCTGCGTGACCTATGTGGCCCGCACGGAAGCCGAAGCCCACTCGCTGATCGACGAGCGCCTGCAGGCCGTCCTGGAAGGCAAGGAGCAGTACGTCGCCTACGCGGCGGCCTAAGCCCCTATGATTCTTGTGGACACCACGCCGGGTCAATCGGTGATGGCGAGCTGGTTGATCGGGGAATCCGATGCGCGGGAAGCTCAGTTTCTCGTGGAAGCATTGGGCCACCGGTTGAGTTCGCCCGACCATGGGATCCGACGCGTTCAAATCGACGCGAGTCAGGCCCACATCACCGATGAGATGGACTGGACCGACGTGCGGAGCTTGTGCGAACAGCACAGTGTGATGCCGCTGGTGCTAGAAAGTCGCCCCGTCCTGGTGGCCCAAGCGGCTTAACCTTGACGACGGCTCAACTCACCCCCACCCTCAGGAGCTTTGAGGGTGGGGGTTTTCTTGTTTGTCTTGCGGGGATTTGGCGCCAGGCTTAGGCCGGAAAGTCCGGGTGCATGCGCATTTGGTACGCCTGCCCGTGGTGGTAGCCGGGGTGGAACGCGATGCGTGCCAAGGCACCCGTGCCATCGATGATGGGTCCGAGCGCGCTTTGAATGGTGGCAGCGCGTTGGGCTTCGGTGGGGTTGCTGACGACCGGATCCACCAGGCCCCGCGCGATGGCCAGGGCTTCCTTCACCTTGGCGGCCGTGATCTCCGGGGTGGGGATGGGGAAGGGGTTGTCGTTCACCACGCCCTCGGTGGCGCAGCTGACGAGGAGTTGGTATTCGGCGGGGATGGGTTGCCCGTTCATCTGGTGGATGAACCAGATCTCGACCCCGGCCAGGTGGAGGGCCATCTCGCCGATGGAAAGCGAACCCGGATACATCCGCCACTGCATTTGGGCGTCGGTCAGGTCGGCCAGTTCTTGGTCAAATCGGCCTCGGCAGAGGGCGTAGCTGGCGGCAAAGTCGCAACTCATGCGCCCATGTTACTTGGCGCTTTTCCAGAGGTCTAGGAGGGGCTAACGGAGGCGGCTGAGGTCCACCATGCGCACGCTGCCGTCGGGGTTCCAGCCGGGCACGCGTTCGCCCAGGCGGTGGACGGTGACGAGGCGGGCGGGTTTCTCCTCGGGTTTGTTCACCAGGTTGGCGATGAGGAGCGGCAGGCCGGTGCGCTGCACACCCTCGGTGGCCTCGGTTTCGGTCCACTGCAGGCCGCCATCGGGCAGCACCTTCAGGCCATCGGCGGCGGCGCTGTAGGTCCAGCTGGTTTCTTCCGAGTTGGCGGGGCCGCGCGTGCCGGCCAGGGGCGTGCGGGTTTTGGCGAAGGGGTCGCCGGGGGAGTAGAAGAGGTTGCCGTTTTCGACGTAGGGGAGCAGGAGTTGCTTCCAGCGGGTGGGCTGGACCTCGGTTTCTATGAGGGTGGCCCCCTCTTGCTCGGCACCCCCGCCGGGGAGGGCGAGGGGCACCCAGTAGGGGAAATGCTCGTCGTTATCCGCCGCGTAGAGGATGTGCGCGTAGCCCACCAGCTTGATGTTGGAGAGGGCGACGGTGTCCTTGGCGGCCTCGCGGGCGCGGAGCGCGGAGGTGACGATGAGGCCGATGAGGACGAGGGCAATGGTGACGCCCACCAGGATCTCGATGAAGGTGAGTCCCCGTTGGCGCATGGAGAGGGGTTCTACCTCGTCGGTGCGGGGTCCCGCTGGGATGTCAGGTTCGAGGCCGGAACGGCCATAATAGAGGAGTACGGTCTGCCCGATCGTCTAATGGTAGGACACCGGTTTCTGGTACCGCCAGTCGGGGTTCGAGTCCCTGTCGGGCAGCCAAATTTTTTGTTTTGGCCCCTGGGTTTTTGCGATCACGCCGCGCGGCGGAAGCGCTGACGCATCTTCCGCACGCGGACGGCCGACCACCCCATGATCTGCCCAATCTCGGCATCGCCGTAGCCCACCATGCGCAGCAAAAACGCCAGTTGGTGCGGTTCGGGCAGAGTGGCCAGGGCGGCATCCAGGTCGGCCCGCCACTCCACGCAGTTGAGGGCGCGGGCGGCGGTGGGGTCGGCCCAATCTTCCGGCAAACGCGCGGGCGCGCGCCGCTGAGACTTGGCCACAAACTCGGCGATCACCCAGCTCATGGCCCGGCCCAGGTAGGCCTGGGGCAGGGGCGGGGCGGGCTGCGCCAACATGCGGATCATCACCTCTTGCACCAGGTCCTCTTGGTCTTCGGCGGTGGCCGTATAGATGGTGCGCATGCGCTGGGCCAGCCGCGCCCGAATCCAGTCGCGGTGGGCTTCCACCCAGTGGGGGCTAGTCGGCACGGGTGCGCTCCACCCGGCGGGTTTCTTGGTTGGCCTCGGCGATGCCCAGGATGACGCGGTCGCGCTGGGCGGCCACGGTTTCGGGGACGGGGAGTGAGCAGGCGAGTTCGCCCAGGCGGCTGACCGTGCGCAAGTGCATGCGCAGGGCCCGGGAGGCGTGCGGCCCGAGGAAATCTTCGACCAATCGGAAGTGGAGAATCTGCGGGTCTTGCCGAAAGCGGCGGGGAGTTTGAATTTGCGATGGGCGCGGCGCGTACTGCTGGCCGGGGTCTTGGTCCACGCGGGCCCATTCCCTCAGCACCAGACAGATCTCGCGCCAGTCGTCCCGGCTGAGTGTCTGCGTCATTGCGGTAGTAGACAAAAGTCTACATACTAATATAACGGAA
>CAZDWU010000028.1:0-16203 GCA_964509165.1 uncultured Chthonomonas sp.
TGGCACGGCTTGCCCATCCCCGTGGAAGCTCGCAGCACGATTGGCAGTGGGGACAGCATGGTGGCCGGAATCCTGACCGCCCTCACCTCTGGACTCTCCGAATCTGAAGCTCTCCGCTACGGGCTGGCGGCGGGGGCGGCGACCGCGATGACCTCGGGTTCGGATATCGGCCAGCGGGCCGATTTCGACGCCCTGTTGCCACAGGCGCGGGTCCAACCGCTCTCCTAATCGGCCTCACGGTGTATCATGAGCGTCACGCCGGGGTGGCGGAATGGTAGACGCGGCGGTCTCAAAAACCGCTGGCTCATAAGGTCGTGCGGGTTCGAGTCCCGCCCCCGGCACCACTCTTTTTTGAGTGTTCCGCCCCGCTCCTTACTGGTTTCTGAAACTCTCCCAGGCGCAAATCGTCCAAAATGCAGAGGGCTTTGCGTATGCAGCCCGAAAAGACCATGATTTTGCGTCGGATCTTTATGACCATGCTGGCGGTGCTCGCCACCATTCCCGCCTGGGCGCAGTGGAACCAGGGCGGCAGCCAGCAGTACGGTTTGGGCGGCTACGATCCGCTCTACACCCCGATTTCGTGGCGCACCATTGCCCAAGCGCATGAAGCGACGTTCACTTCGTCCGGCGCGTGGGTGATTGTGGACCAAGGCAGTTGGGAGCGCTTCTACAGCAACCTCCGCAACGTGCGCAACCTCACGGGCGGCTACTATCAGCAGAACAATTTCAACCAGAACGGCTTTGATCGCCGCGCCCCGGAAGTGGCGAACTGGGATCGTGAGCAGATTTTAGTGCTCTACCTCGGTCGTCAGCCGATCGGCACGATGATCAGCGTCTCCGAAATCCGCTGGAGCAGCCCCCACACCTGGGATGTTTTCTACACCATCCGCCAAGGCCAGATGGCGCCGGGCAACCGACCGGAAGCCTGGGTTTCCCCCTACGTGATCGTGCGGATGAACCGCATGCCGGGCGTGCCGAACTTCTATCAAACCGGGATCAACGGCTACGGCTATGGTCAGCGCCCCGGGTGCTCTTGCCAGCAGCAACGTTGCAACTCCTGCGGTTGCGGCTGCCACCGGCAACAGAGTGGCGGCGGCAACTACCTGCTGACCCCGCGCGGACCGATCCCCCTCAACGGCACGGCCGGCCAGTGTGGCGGCTAAGCGCTTCGCATTGAGCGAGTCCCTCGGGCCACGGCCCGGGGGACATTTTTGTGTCAGCCCCGTAGGACGGAAAGGGCAAACTCAGGAGAAGCCATGCACGCAGAAGTCATCTCGGTCGGTACGGAGTTGTTGCTCGGCGACACGGTGGACACCAACGCCGCCGCCTTGGGGCAACGGCTGGCCGAGTGGGGCATCCACCATCGCCACCGGCAGACCGTGGGCGATCACCAGGGCCGACTGGTCGAGGCCTTGCGCTTGGCCCAGAAGCGGGCCGAGATTGTCATCACCATCGGCGGGCTCGGACCGACCGAGGATGACCTCACCCGGTACGCCATCGCCGAGGTGCTGGGGCGCCCGATGGTGCGAGACGAAGCGGTGGTGCGGCGGCTGCAAGCGTTTTTCCGCTCTCGAGGCGTGGCGTGGGTGGAGCTGAACGGCCGCCAGGCCGACCTGCCCGAAGGGGGCGAATGGGTGGCGAATGCCAACGGCACGGCGCTGGGATTTTGGGTGCCGACGGAAGACGGTGGCGGCGTGCTGGCCCTGCCCGGGCCGCCCAATGAGTTTTTGCCGATGCTGGACGGCCCCGTGCGCGAGCTGCTGCGGGGCAGGGGCGGGGTGCCGCTTTACCGGCGCACGTTGCGGTTTGTGGGGATTGGCGAGAGCTTGCTGGCGGCGCAGTTCCCGGAACTGATGGAAGGCGAGGGCCCGACCGTGGCCCCCTACGCCAAGCCGGGTGAAGTGCATTTGCGCATTGCCGATGCGGATGACGAAGCCGGGCGCAAGCGGGTGCGGGAGGTAGAGACTTTGATTCGGGCGAAGGCGGGCGAGCATTGCTACGGCGCGGACGAAGAGACTCTGCCGGAAGTGATCTTGGGTTTGCTGCGGGGAGAGGGGCGGACCCTGGCCGTGGCCGAAAGCTGCACCGGCGGCGGGATTGGCGCGCGATTGACCGAGGTGCCGGGGGCGAGTGATGTCTTTGTGGGCGGAGTGATCTCGTACACCGAGGCGGTGAAGCACGCCCAATTGGGGGTGCCGCAGGCCGTACTGGAGGGGCCGGGCGCGGTGAGCTTCGAGTGCGCCGTAGCGATGGCCTGCGGGGTACGGGAGCGGATGGGAGCGACGTGGGGACTCTCGGTGACGGGCTACGCGGGGCCGGATGCCCCCGAAGGTCGCCGGGGTGAAGTCTGGATCGGCCTGGCCGGGCCCGAGCGCGCCGAGGCGGTCAAGTTCGCGTTCCGGGGTGACCGGCGGACGGTACGGTTGCGGGCGGTATCCCAGGCCCTTACCTCCCTCTGGCAAGCCCTGCGCTAGCGCGCCCGGATGGGGCATTCTAAGGCCATGTTCCAAGAATCAACGGCCGAGGCCTGGGCGGCCCGCTTCGGCTCGCCCGCTCCCGAAGGTCTGCCTGACCTCGGGCGGCTGCTTAACCACCGCTCTGTACGCGCTTTCACGAGCGAACCCGTCTCGGAATCCATCATCGCCGGGCTGGTGGCGGCGGCTCAAAGCGCGGCCACGAGTAGCCACCTTCATGCTTACTCCCTCGTGAGTGTCAACGACCCTTCTCGCCGGCAAGAAATCAATCAGGCCTGCGGCAACCAGCGCCAGATCGTGCAGGCCCCTTGGTTCTTTGCGGTGTGTGCGGATTTCCACCGTTTGGTGAGCCACGCTCCTGACCCCGGGATGCCGGACGGCGTGGACACCGTAGAAATGTACACTCTCGCCTGCGTGGATGCGGCCCTGGCCACCGAGCGCATGGTGGTGGCCGCCGAGAGCTTGGGGCTGGGCACTTGCTACATCGGGGCCTTACGTAACCAACCCCATGAGGTGCGCCGCATTCTCAACCTGCCGGATCACGTCTTTGGCGTGTTTGGGCTGTGCATCGGCTGGCCCGTGGAAGAGCACTTCCCGCGCATCAAGCCGCGCCTGAACCCGGATCAGATCTGGTTCCGGGAGCAGTACCCCGCGCAGTTAGACGTCCAGGAATTCGATGCCCGCATGACCGAGGAGTACGCCCGCGATGGGCGCGACGAAGGGGTGCCGTGGTCGGCGCGCATGGCAAGCCGCGCCAGCCTGCGGGGCCTCAACGGACGGGAAAAGCTGCAAGAGTTCCTGCACGCCGTGGGCCTGAATCGACGCTAAAACAAGGCGCTAAAACTGAATCCGAACCCCGACGCCGAGGCTCGGCCCGTTGCGGTCCACCATGCCGCGCACGGCGAGCTCCTTCACGGGGCGCAGCTCAATGGCGCCCAGCGGGTTTTGGCCGTCGTACTCGGCCCGGAACCAAAGCTTCTCACTCACCGGGAGGGCAAACGACGCAAAGCCCCGGCCTCCATCGCGCGAGAGAAACCCGAAAGTCAGTTCGGTCGGCACATCCTGGTTGCCCGGGTCGTAGTTGCCGTAGCGCATAGTCACGGCGAGGTAGAACGCCCGACCCGCCAGCTCATCCGCCACGTCCAGCACCCCCACGCTGATGCCCGGCGCGGCATCCGGGAACGGCACGAGATAGTTGTACGCCAGGTCGCCCGAAAACCGATCCCGCCCCGCCGAGGTCGCCGCCACGCTCAGGCCGTTGCCCAAACCGTAAGACAGCCGCCCGAAGGTGTCTTCGCCTTTGCGCCCTTCGAAAGTGCCCCGAACCTCGTTCTTGAACACGGGCAGCCCGGCCGGGGTGCGCAGATTCCAATCGGCGTGCGCCGCCAAGGGCACGGCAAAGAGGGCGAGGAGGGCCAGGGTTCGCATGGTTGGGAGTTTAGACGGATGGGCCGGGAGAAAGTCTCCGGGCGGAGGCGAGGCGCGCCAGGCTGGCGGCCATGATGTCCGTGGTCTGGGCGCTGACGGTGAACACGATGCTCTCGCGCCACACCCTTTGCGCGGGGTGACTTAAAGAGTTCGCCGCCCCGCTGCTGCTGACCACCCCGGCGTGCGCGCACCGGGCCATCAGGTCAATCGCGCTGGCGCGGAGTTGGAGGCGGGCTTCGTACTCTTGCTCGTCGGGGCGGGCGGCCATTGCGAGGCTTAGGGCCTCCCATTCCTCTTGGAGTTGGGCAAGCGCCTCGAACATAAAGTCGGTTTGGCGGCGTTCCGCATTGTGAGCGAGGATATCGAGCCCCGCACGGGCACAACCAAGGGCGAAGAACCCCTGCAGCGTCACGTTGATGAGGTCGCTGCGCTGGATCCATCCTTTTGGTTGGAGGAACACGATGTCGTCCGGGCTCACGACGAGGCCCTGGACCTCGGCGGTAACGGTTTGGGCGGCTTCCATCGCCGCGAGTCGCATCGGCTCACTGAAGGTGATCCCTTCCGCGTTGGTAAAGGGCACCACGGCAAACACCGCGCGTCCATCCGGTCGCTCCGCCGCGATGATGAAGTGCGAAAAGAACCCGTGCCCCGTCACCCAGGGCACGTGGCCATCTAGGCGGTAACCCTCGCCGTCGGGTGTGGCCGTCATCATCGGCGGGCCGGGGCGGCGCAACTGGCTGAATCCAATCCCCAGCATCCGCTCGCCGCTGGCCATGCGCGGCAGCCACTGTTGTTTGAGAGTCTCGTTGGGGCTGCGCGCCAGCATTCCCACCGCGCTCTGGTGCTGAGTTTGCAGAAAGGCGAGCGCCCCGCTGGCCCGTGCCACCTCGATTTGGAACTGCCGGAAGGTCGCTTCATCCACTTCGGGTCCGCCGTAGGCGGCCGGGCGGCGCAAGGCCAAGAGCTGCCGCTGGGCCAGGAAATCCAGCCCTTGGCGCATAGCTGCCGGGTCCCCGTCCATCGCGTTGGCCAAGGGGGCGAGGTGCTCCTGGAAATCTGCGGTGAGTTTGCTTAGATCCATACGCCCTCCGGGTCAAACGTATTGAGGAAGGCAGCTTCGGCCTCGTCCATCCAGGCGGGACGGGCGCGGTAGCCCCCGGGGCCGATCACCCAGCCTTCGGGGGGAGTGGCGGGCCGCTCCTGGCTCCAAATCACATGGGTCTGCGGGTCGTGCGCCAGCACGCCGGGGGTTTGCCGCAGTACAGAATCAAAATCGGTGCACAAGCACCGCTGGATGAAAACCGGCGCCTGGACCGGCACGGATTGCACGATGCTCATCGCAGGTAACCCTTTGGTGGGATACGTGCGTAAGATCACCCGCACGTACATCAGCCCTCGCCCCCAAGCCCCTACGCCCAGCTTGTGGGCATCGTAGCCCGCGACGCTCTTCACGGCCCGGCTCCCGCTCTTGGCTTCCGTGCCATCGGGGCGGCGCAGGGTCGCGCCCAGCACCCAGTCCCGGGGCATCCCGCACGCCGCCATGTAGCCATGGGGCAGGTTGCAGGCCAGCAAACCGCCCACGGTGCCGGGGTAGCCCGCCGCGGCCGCGCCCCACTCCGCCGGGTCCGGCAAGGGCAGGCATTGCCCTTCGGCGCCCAGCAAGGCTTGCAGGTCCGCGATGGCCATCCCCGCCCCGACTTCCACCACTTGGTCAGCCGGGCTGAAATCAATCAACTCACAAGATTCAAGAGTGGATTCATGCGCTGTAGCCGGAGCTAAGAACCCCTGCTTCGTGCCCAGCCCCCGCAGCCGTCGCCCGCTCAATGGGCCGCCCCCCGCCACCGGCGTTGGTGCTCCACGCACCCCTTTTGATTCGGCAGAACCTTGCACGGGTTCGCGTACTCCGACGTCGGGAACATGCGCTTCACATCCCCTTGCAGCGCCAGGTCCGCCTCGCTGAACATCAAAGGCATGAAGTCCACTTTCTCCACCCCGATGCCGTGCTCGCCGGAGACGCTCCCGCCCAGCTCAATGCACTTCGTCAAAATGCGTTCGCCCGCCCGCACCACGCGCTCCACTACCCCCGGTTCGCGGTCGTCGAAGTAGAAGCACGGGTGCAAATTGCCGTCCCCGGCGTGGAAGATGTTGGCCACCCCCAGCGATTCCGCCTCCGCCACCTCGTACACAAAGGTCAGCATCTCGGGCAGCTTGGAGCGCGGAATCACGCCGTCGTGGGTCACCACCGTGGGCGCCAGCCGCCCCATCGCCCCTACGCCCTTTTTGCGGGCCGTCCACAGGTGCTTGCGTTCGGCCTCACTGGCCGCGAGCTTCAATTCGATCGCCCCAAACCGCTGGCAGATAGCAAACACCTCTTCAATCTCGGCCTGGGCGGCGGCCGGGGAGCCGTCGCACTCTACCAGCAACATGGCCTCCGTGCCGGCTGGCACCTCGAGCCCAAAGGCGGCCTGCACTGCCACCAGGATGTTGCGGTCCATCATCTCCAGCGCCGCCGGAATCACGCCCGCCGCAATGATTTCGGCTACCGTCTCCGTGGCCGCCACCACACTCGGGAATGAGGCCAACAACGTCTCCACCCGGGCGGGGAGCGGAGTCAGTTTCACCCACGCTTCGGTCACAAAGCCCAGGGTGCCCTCGCTGCCCACCAGCACGCTCAGCAAGTCGGGGCCGGGCCCGCCTTCCACGCCGGTACCCCAGGTGCGCACCTCGCCCGCGTTGTCAATCCAGGTCATGGCCAGGATGTGCGGAGCCGTCACGCCGTACTTGAGGGTGTGCGGGCCGCCGCTGTTCTCGGCAATGTTGCCGCCCAGAGTGCTGACGGATTGGCTGCTGGGGTCCGGCGCAAAGTGGAATCCTTCCGTCGCCACCGCCTGGCTGAGCTTGAGGTTAGCCACCCCCGCTTGCGCGTGCAAGCGCCGGTTGGGGATGTCAATCTGCAGAATCCGGTTCAGCCGCTTGGTGCTCAGGATCACGCCGCCCTTGGCCGCCATCGCCCCGCCGCTCAGGCCCGTGCCTGCGCCCCGGGGCGTGAAGGACACCTGGTGCACCAAGCACCACCGGATCACCGCTTGGGCCTCCTCGGTGGTTTCGGGCAGCACAATCACATCCGGCGCGCTACGGTCCACCGTGTAGGCGTCGTGGGCGTACACCCGGCGCGCGGCTTCACTGCTCAGGATGCGCTCGGGCGGCAACACGGACGCCAATCCCGCGAAGATGTCCGATTCCCCCACGGCCTCAGGCTACCCACTCGCGCGGCCCGAGGCGAGAGGCATAAAGAAGGCCTGGCGCCCATCCGGGAAACCAGGCCACCTGAAATTGTAGGAAGGTTTAAGCGGCTTCGCGCTGCAAGCGGGCGAGGTGACGCCGCGCCCCGGCGATGCTAAACATCTCATCGCGCAGGAGTCGCTTGAGAAGAAATACACCCTGGATGTCCTCGGGGCGGTAGCGGCGCTGACCTCCGTCGGTGCGGATGGGGTTCAAAAAGCCCGCAAACTCGCGCTCCCAGTACCGGAGGGTGTGGATCTCCACGCCGGTGATCTGACTGGCTACGCTGATGCTAACGGACTGGCTTTGTTTGCCATTCTGCGGGTTCTGCGCCATAACTTCGAGGTTCCAAAAGAGTTGTCGGCGCGTTTCCCCGTATTTTTGAGGGTGGGTCCCCTCATCGTTTTGTCTTGGATGACGTAGAGTGATGTGATTGATGGACGAAAGCGGTTGTTCGGTCAATGAAATCCTGGTGCGATTGGATGAGGTCGCCCCGGGCGTTCCGCTGTTGGCGCTCGGTCAAACCGTGTTTTGGGATGAGCCGATGAAGGCCGGTTTGGCCCTGGCAGCCGCCGCTTCCTCTCCTTCTCGTCCGTTCATTGCCGGGGTCCACGACACCGATTACTTTGCCAAGGCCCCGCGCGGGATTGGGGTGCGCGGTTACGCCGCCCTGCCCCACAACGACACCACCACGCAAAACCTGTGGAGCGCCGCCGCCGAGTTCTCGACTTTGTTTGGCGGCGAAACGGTGGTGACCCGCGATCGTCTGGCCCAGCACGGGGTTTCGCTAAGCCGCCTGGCGCATGGCCGTCCGGAACTGATGGACGAGTTGACGGAGGCCTGGGGCTGGCGAGGCCTGGCGGCCGCCCCTGATGATGACCGCATCGCCGCCGAAACGCCGCTCCAGGCCGTCCTTGGGCCGCTGTTCGACACCCTCGAGTGGGCAGTGAACTCGACCCTGGATTGCCTCAGCGGCCCGGCCCTCGAGGCCGCCCGCAAGAAAGCCGACCACCTCCTGAGCCTGGTGTGCGAGGGCACGGATGAAGCCGGTACCGACACCCTCGCCGATTTTTACGAGCGCATCCTTCCCGATCTCTATTCCTTTGCGGCGGGCGAGCCCGTGCCTGTGCAGACCACCCGCACGACGGAACTCCTGGCCTTTAACCCGCAGACCTGTGATCGCGACCGGTTTGCCATCCTGGACCTGTTCTTGAACCCCGCGACCCGCGATGTGGCCCGGCAAGCCTATGACCGCGCGGTGCAGGGGACAGAGATGTACACGCTCGACCGCTTCGGCGCGGGGGCGGTACCGTTCGATGTCATCATCCCGGGGCAAGGCCGGGGCACTTTGCGAGTGGGAACACGCGGGCTGCTCATCATGACCCCGGACATCCTTGCCGTGAGCTACAAGCGAGCCCCCACCAACCGCCTCGAGCTGGCAGCACTTTTGGAAGAAAGATTCGGCCCCGGCGTCACCCTGGTGGGCAAGGCCGTCACGCTCATCTCCTTGCTGGCCCGCGAGTTTGTCTTTGTCTTCCACGAAGGGGCCAGCGGCTACGTGAACCGGAGCCGAACTTTCCACCGCTACTTGGCCGAAGCCGGTCATCCGCAGCCCGTGCATCCCTTGGTGCGGGTGGGCTACAGCACGTGGGAGGCCCTGGATGAAGTGAATGCGTGGTTCCGCTTGCCCGAGCCCCTACGCCGCCCCTTTGGGGCAGATGAATTGAGCGGCGTGGGCTTCTCCGCCCGCATGGGCCAGGTGCGCGAACGCGCCTTTGCCTTGCTCGGTGAACTCAAGAGCATCCGAAGCCCGCGCGAGCTGGTGCGCTACCTGGAACGCACCCAAACCCGAGCCTGGGCATGCCCCGCGCACCGCTACGATCAGGTCCAGAGCGTGCTGGGCGATATGGCCAAGACGGTGGCCGAACGCCGCGCCGCCAAGCGCCAACTGGTGGACCAAGCCCATGCCCTCGCCCAAGAGACGCAGGCCGCCGCCCGTGCTCTCGGCGAGCACTGGCGCGATGCCATTTTCGAGAAAGACCCGACCCCGGCCGACTGGGCTCGCCGCGAGGAACTGGTAGCTGAGCTGAAAGCCAAGCAAGCCGAAGTGGACGCCACTTGGAGCGCGTGGCGGCAACAGCAAGCTGAGCTGGATGCCTTTACCGAGCTCCCCGAGATCGTGGAAGCCAAACGTACCCGCGATGCCCTGGTTTTCGAAGCCGAACTCACCCGGGTGCGCCTGATTCGCGAGGCCATTTTGGCGACGGATGGGCTGGCGCGGGCCTCCCACCGTCCCAGCGCCTGGTGGTTCCCGCTGGTATCCCCGCAGGGGCAGTGGTTCCGCGCCGTGCATCGCCGGGCCCGCTACCGATTCGAGCCGCTCCAATGACCATCCCGTTTGTCAAAGTCCAATCCATCGGCAACGACTTTGTGCTGGTGGAAGCCCGTGATGTGCCCGAAGACAACCTCCGGGGACTGGCCATGGCCATGTGCGAACGACAATTTGGCATCGGCAGCGATGGTTTGCTGGTCTACGATGACCGGCCCGACACCATCATGCTCCGCATGTTCAATCCGGACGGGAGCGAGGATTTTTGCGGCAACGGGCTCCGCTGCGCGGCCGCCTTTGCCCACCGACGGGGCCGGGGTTCGGCGTTTGTCATCAACCACCGGGGGATTGAGGTCCCCGTGACGATCCAGGCGGTCGGCAAAGTGAAATTCGTGTTGCCGGCGGCGAGTTATGACCCCGTGCGGGTTCCCGTAAGCACCTGCACGCCGTGGATCGAAGAGGAAGCCCAAGGCTACATCGGCTCCGCCCTCACCACTGGTAGTGCCCACTTTGTGGTTTTACTGGATGAAGAACTGGATGAAGAGACGTTCTTGCAGGTCAGCCCGAAGATCGAAAATGATCCGGAGTTCCCCGAGCGGATCAGCGTGATGTGGGCCGTCCCGGACGGGGACGGGGCTCGCATTCGCATTTGGGAGCGCGGCGTGGGCGAAACCCTGGGCTGCGGGACCGGGGCGACTGCCACCGCCGTCGAGCTCGCGCGCAAAACGGGACGACGAGGTCTGATTCCCATCACCAGCCGGGGAGGCACCCTCGAAATTGAGGTCAAGGGGATCGACCAGCCGCTCGCGGTCCTCGGGCATGCCGAGATCGTCTTCCAAGGCGAGTGGCCCCGACCTCAGGCGTAATTGGCCCGCGAGGGTATCCGGCCATTCCGTACAATAGGCCACAGCATGTGGGGGCAAGCGATCGGACTCGCACTCGTTTGGGTGGCCATCGGGATCTGGATCCGGCCGCGCGGCCACGCGTGGGGGCAGGCCTTGCGCCGGCGACCCCGGCATCAAGTGGTGCTGCTGGCGACCTTCGGCTTCGTGATGTCGCTGATCGTGCTGGTCGCGGGATTGGCGGCCATTGTGCAGGCCGGGGGCATCGTTAACGGTCGCCTCACCGACCTCGCGATGGTGCTCACCGCCCTCGTCGGGACGCTTTTTGTAGCCGGGCAGACCCTCTCCGGGTTAGCGCTGGCCGTCCTCGTGCTACCATCTAGCGCATCGGGGCCGTCCCCTCGCACTGAAACGAAGGCGACCCCCTCCACGTCCGATTCGAAAGAGACTCCAACACCATGACCATTCGCTTTGCACTGTTTCTCGGCCTTGTTGCGGCCCTTCTCACCGGGGCGTGGGCCCAATCGGATGCCGTCAGCGTCCGCAAGCAGGGCGAACCCATCATGTTCAAGGCGGCCCGCTTGCAAGCCTTCAATCACCTGCTGCCGCTGTTCTTGACGAAGGACCAACTCAAGGAACTGTTGCCCCTGATTGAAGAAGCCCGCAAGGAAGACCGCGAATTGGCGCTGAAGGAGATTCAAACCATGCGCCAGATGGAGCGTGAGATTGACGAGGCGCTAAAGAAGGCAGAAGAAGGAAGTGTGCCGACCCAAGAACTGATGGCCGACTTCCAAAAGCGGATCAATGCCATTGGCCTGACCCGCCAACTGCTGTACGGCAAGCACGAAACGCTGATTCTTCAGTTTGTGAATGCGAAGCTCACCGCTGCTCAGCGCCGCGCCGCGGCTAACAGCCTGACGGTGACCATCAAGGGTGAAGCCGAGCGACCGAGCGAAGAAGAACTCCTCAAGGTTTGGATCGGAATTGCGCTCCTGGAGCCGGCGGCTTACGAAGCGTTGCTCGCCATCTATAAGCGGGCCTAAAGATCACTCAAGCCGCAAATGGGAACGGCCCGGGGTTTCCCCCGGGCCGTTTTCGCTTGTCTTCTTCGCTGCCGTTAGCGGAGCAAGGAGAGGACCGACTGCGGAGCCGAGTTGGCTTGCGCCAGCATGGACATACCGCTCTGCTGCAGGATCTGCAGCTTGGTGTAGTTGGTCATTTCCTGCGCCACGTCCACTTCGCGGATGCTCGACTCGGTGGCCGCCAGATTTTCCTTGGCCACGCCGAGGGCGCGGACGTTGGATTCCAGCGTGTTCTTCATGAACGAACCGATCGTCGCACGGTTGGTGGACACGGTGTTGATCGCATTGTCAATCGCATCCAGAGCCGTCTGGACGGACGAACCCGTGATGTCGAGGCTACCCAGACCCAACGACGAGGCCGAAGAGTTGCTGAGGTTCAGCGCGACCGTCTGGCCAGCATTCGCCCCGATTTGGAACTGCGAGGCGTTGCTGAACACCTGCAAGACGTTGCCCTTGTCGCTCACGCTGTTGGCGCTGGCGTTCAAGTTGACCACGTTGCCGCTGGTGTCGCGGAGTTCGAGACCCTTACCGCGGCTAAACGCAGCGGTGGTGGTCGCGCCACCCACGGTGTAGCTCACCGTAGCGACGGCGTCTTCACCCACGTCGCTGGCCGAACCGGCGGCAGAGTTGATGAGACCCGCGCTGGTGGTCAGCTGCACGGCCTTGTCCGAACCGTATTCCGTGTTCGTAAGGACGAGGTTGCTGCCGCTCATCGCCGCGCTCACGCCGGTTTCGCCGACCGAAGCATTCACCATGTCCACGAGCTGGTCGCGGGTGGTGGAAGCCGTGGTTTCAAAGGTCTTGCCGTTCAGAGTGAACTGACCCGCACCCACGAGCACCGTACCAGCCGTGTAGGCCGCAGTGCCGGTCACCGTGGCTCGGCCAGCGGCCGTGGTCACGTTGACACCGAGGGTGCCGTTCGCGCTCAGCGAAGTACCGCCAATACTGCCCGTAACGGACGCACTGGTGACGATGCCGAGGTTATTGCTGTTGACCTGCGCGCCGGCCGAACCGTCCAGCAGCTTCTTCTTACCGAAGGAAGTGGTGCTGGCGATGCGGTCGATGGACTGCAGGATGCTGTTGAGCTGCGACTGGTTGGCTTGCTTCTGGTCAGCGTCGTACGTACCGTTCCCGTTGGCAACGGCGAGCGCACGAGCATCGCGGAGCAGGCGGCTGACTTCATCAAGGGCCCCGTCAGCAGTCTTGGCGAAGTTCATCGCGTCTTGGTTGTTGCGCACGGCGGCGTCGATCCCACCCAGCTGGGCGCGGAACGATTCACTGGCGATGAGACCAGCCGGGTCGTCGGCACCCGTATTGATGCGCAGGCCTGTGGACAGGCGCTGAACCGACTTGTTGAGGTCCATGGAGGTGCTGCTCAGATTGCGCAGCGCACCCATAGCGGCGACGTTCGTGTTAATTCGAAACGACATATTGTTTGCTCTTCCCTGAAACTTTGTGATCCGGGGGGTCAACCCCAAAGGCCATCCTGGCCACGAGTCACGAGACAGTTGTTGGAGCAAACATAGATGTCACTTGCTGGTGGAAATACCAGGGTGCAATTTTCCTGGTATTGCTACGGGCTAGTAACAATGCGGGGGTTGAAGTCCGCCCTGGGCAGCGTGAACTCACCCAGGGCGTTTTGAGGTCGAGGCGCCGCCTTAGCGGAGCAGACTGAGAATGGACTGCGGAGCCGAGTTGGCTTGCGCCAGCATCGAGAGACCGCTCTGCTGAAGGATTTGCAACTTGGTGTAGTTGGTCATCTCTTCGGCCACGTCCACTTCGCGGATGCTCGACTCGGTGGCGGCCAGGTTTTCCTTAGCCACGCCCAGAGCGCGCATGTTCGATTCGACCGTGTTCTTCATGAACGAACCGATGGTGGCGCGGTTGGTGGACACGGTGTTGATCGCGTTGTCAATCGCATCCAGAGCCGTCTGGACAGACGAACCCGTGATGTCCACGCTACCAAGGCCCAGCGAGGAGGCCGAGGTGTTGGAGAGGTTCAGGGTCACGCTCTGGCCGGCGTTGGCACCGACCTGGAACGAAGCCGCGTTGCTAAACACCTGAAGGACGTTGCCCTTGTCGCTCACGCTGTTGGCGCTGGCATTCAAATTGACCACGTTGCCGCTGGTGTCGCGGAGTTCGAGACCCTTACCACGGCTAAACGCAGCGGTGGTGGTCGCGCCACCCACGGTGTAGCTCACCGTAGCGACGGCGTCTTCGCCCACGTCGCTGGCCGAACCAGCGGCGGAATTGATGACACCGGCGCTCGTCGTCAGCTGCACAGCCTTGTCCGAACCGTACTCAGTGTTCGTCAGCACCAATTGGTTGCTGCCGTTCACCGACGCACTCACGCCGGTTTCACCGACCGACGCGTTCACCATGTCCACGAGCTGGTCGCGGGTGGTGGCGGCGGTGGTTTCGAACGTCTTGCCGTTCAGCGTGAACTGACCGGCACCCACCAGCACCGTACCCGCCGTATAAGCCGCCGTACCGGTGAGAGTGGCGCGGCCCGCCGCCGTCGTCACGTTGACACCCAGGGTGCCGTTCGCGCTGAGCGACGTACCGCCAATGCTGCCCGTCACGGACGCACTGGTCACCACGCTCAGGTTGTTGCTGTTCACCTGCGCGCCGGCCGAACCGTCGAGCAGCTTCTTCTTCCCGAAGGAAGTGGTGCCCGCGATGCGGTCAATGGAGCTCAGAATGCTGTTGAGCTGCGACTGGTTGGCTTGCTTCTGGTCGGCGTCGTACGTACCGTTCCCGTTGGCAACGGCGAGCGCACGAGCATCGCGGAGCAGGCGGCTGACTTCATCAAGGGCCCCGTCAGCGGTCTTGGCAAAGTTCAGGGCGTCCTGGTTGTTGCGCACGGCGGCATCAATCCCACCCAGCTGAGCGCGGAAGGATTCGCTGGCAATCAGGCCGGCCGGATCGTCCGCACCGGAGTTGATGCGCAGACCCGTGGAGAGTCGTTGGACGGACTTGTTCAGGTCCATCGACGTCGAGTTGAGGTTACGAAGGGCGCCCATGGCGCTTACGTTCGTGTTAATGCGGAACGACATGCTTTCTTCCTTGATGTTCCGGACAGGAGGCAGGGCCCAACGCCATCATGGCGCCTGTCCATGTAAGGTGTTCCGCGATCACCCCCTCAATAAAACTTCAGTAAATACGGGGATTCGTGCGGATTCTGTAGAATCGAAATTTAATCGACCATGGCCACCCTCAACAGCTTCATTGCGCAGTCGAAACGAGAGATTTTTGATGACCTTTTGGCCGGGGGAACGCCCCGAGTCGGGGCCTTTGACTCCGGCCAACTGGAGCAAGGGAGGACTTTGGGGGCGCCCCGAATGGGCACGACCACGCTGACCCCGGACACCGTGACCCACGAGTTCCTCTTTGGCGAGGGCGGGGCCACACCCCTAGTGTTTACGGTCCACATCCTTGCACCCGAGCGCATTGTCTTCTTGCCCGTGCCCGGCTGGGTGATTGAAACCATCTGGCAAGGCGAGATTGCGGGCTCCTACGTATTCGCTTCTGAGGCCGAAAGTCACCTCGCGACCTTCACGGGTCTGCTGACGCCGGAGGCAAACGCGCAATACTTCGGCCCGGAGCGCGCCAAGCGAAGAGAATGAACGATCAGGCAAGAGTGTTGGCCACGTGGCAACGACCAGGTGAAGTTGCCGCCCAAGTGGGTTGGCAGACGTTTTTGGAACGAGGCAACTTGCTGGACGCGCTGGAAGCGGGTCTCGCGGCCGCCGAAGACAACCCTGACTTCCTGGGCATTGGGCGCGGATCGTTGCCCAACACCGATGGCGAACTCGAACTGGATGCCTCGATCATGGATGGCGGCACGCTGGACTTGGGTTCGGTGTGCGCTCTGCGCGGCATCCTGCCCTGCATTTCCGTGGCCCGCATGGTGATGGAGCGCACCCCCCACGTGATGCTGGCCGGTGATCAAGCCCGCCGCTTTGCCATGGAGCAAGGCCTGGTGCCCCAGAACCTGGTGACCGAAGAAGTGGTGCGCCGCTACGACATTTGGCGGGAGGACCCCGTGAACGGGGCGCGCTACGTCCATTCCACCGATGACCCGCCCTACGAACCCCCGCACGACACCGTGAGCATGATGGGTTGGCACGCCGGACACCTGGTGGCCGCCAGCAGCACCAGCGGCATGCCGTTCAAGATTCCCGGGCGCGTGGGCGACTCCCCCATTGCCGGCGCGGGGATCTATGCCGACGACGAAGTGGGCGCGGCGGTGGCCACCGGCTGGGGTGAGGAACTCTGGCGGGCGGGTGCGAGCCTGCGGACGGTGGAGTTTATGCGCGCTGGCCTGAGCCCGGACGATGCCTGCGAGGCGACCCTACGCTGGCTGCTCCGCCGCCGACCGGGGTGCACCGAGAAGCCTAATGTGGTGGTCGCGATGAACAACCGAGGCGAGTATGGCGCGTGCAGCCTGGGCGGCGAATTCCAGCTTTGGGTGGCCGACGCCTCCGGTCAGCACGTCCACAACTACCCTGACCTCTTGGAATCCCTTTGAAAACCATCACCCTCATCTGGCCGGAAGGCGAAATCGACGCTCTCGGCCCGGCACCCTCGGGAGGTGGCTTCCAGTTTGTTTCGCGCGACATCGACCAAGAAGAAGATGTGGATACGGCCGATGGCGTGATGATTATCACGCCCTGGCACGAAGAAGCCTGGGATTCTCTCGATGCGGCCCTCGGGGCTTTGCCCGACCAAGCCCGCGTGCCGTTGCTCATCGGCCTGATCGGCAC
>CAZDWU010000028.1:16303-21430 GCA_964509165.1 uncultured Chthonomonas sp.
CTCGCCCTCCTCAATCTCCACGAGTTAAAGCCGCGCGAGATCATGTTCCCCGCGACGGATGTGGTGGTTCATGCCGGTTTACCGTTCCGCGCCAAGGTGGTGGAACGGATCTTTGAGCGGATGGTCACGGACGGCCTGGTGCGGATGGAAAAGCGCCGGGTGGCGCACGCCGAGTTCCGCCCGGACCTGCAAAAGCGCACCCGCGAACTGCTCGACCGCGCCCTGCGCGAACTGGAGCTTTGCGGCCCCAACGCCCCCACGGTGCCCGAACTCGCCAGCCTGATGCAGGTGCCGAGCCAAGCCGTCAGCGAGATCCTTCGCATCGGCCTGGAAGCCGGCGAGGTGGTAATGGTGGACGAAGAGCGCTACATGGGCCGCGCGCAAATTCTGCAGATTGTCGAAGACATGAAGGCCAAGCTCGACCCGGACGGTTTCCGCGTGGGTGAGTTCCGGGATGCCTTGGAATCCAGCCGCAAGTTTGCCGTGCCCCTGCTGGAGTGGCTCAACAAAAATGGCCTCACCCGCCGCGAGGGGGAGAGGCACATTTTCGTCAGCTAAGCGCAGGAGCTAACCAAAGGGTTAGCCCGCGCATTAGCCCAGTTCCATGAGCTCACGGGGGAAGTGCGTCAGCACCACCGGTCCGTTCTCGCTGACGTGGACATCGTCTTCGATCCGCACGCCGCCGAAGCCTTCAATATAAACGCCCGGCTCCACCGTCCACACCTGGCCCACGGCCACCGTGTCGTTGCTCAGCGGGCTCAGGCCGCCAAAGTCGTGCACATCGCGCCCCAGCCCGTGGCCAAGGCCGTGGCCGAAGTACTTCGCCAAATCCTTCTCGCCCAGCACCGCGCGGGCATGGGCGTCCACATCCTTGGTCGGCACCCCGGGCACCAGCTTTTGCGTGCACTCCAGCAAGGCGCGCAGCACCTGGTCGTAGATTTCGCGGTGCCGGTCGGTGGCTTTGCCCACCACAAAGGTGCGGGTGATGTCGCTGTTCCAACCGTCCAGCTTGGCGCCGAGGTCAATCGTTACGAAGTCACCGACTTCCAGCTTGCGCTCGGCGGCCTTGCCGTGCGGGCGGGCGCTGTTGGGGCCACTCACCACAATCGGCTCAAAGCCCAAGTACGCGCCATTGCGGCGGATGAAAAACTCGAGGTCGAGATGGATATCGAGTTCGCGCACGCCCGGCTGAATCAAACGCGAAACGTGCTCCATCGTCGCGTCGGCCAGCTTGCAGGCCTCGGCGATCTTCGCCACCTCGTCGGCCGTTTTGATCATACGCAGTGGCGCAATCAAGTCGGGCATCGGCTTTAAATCGAAGTCCGGCCACGCCCCCGCCCAGCGCTCAAACGTGCCGTAGGTGACCGTCGGCTCGAATCCTACTTCGCTCAAGCCTTTCTCCTTGGCGAGATCAGCCACCACGTGCTCAAATCGCACCGGGTTACCAAACGTGCGGATCTCCACGCCGTGCACTTGCTCGGCGGCCTGAATGGCATAGCGGCTGTCTGTAATGAACGTCGCCCCGGCCGGGGTCACCAGGAGCGAACCAAACGAGCCCGTAAACCCGGTGAGCCACTGCACATTGGCGATGTTGTTGACCAGGAGGGCGGCATGGCCATCCGCTTGCAGTTGAGCTTGAAGTTTTTGTAGCGACATAGGTTCAAAATCCTCCGACTTCAGGTTCCGTCAGGGCGCGGAGTGCAAGCCGATAACCTACGCTACCCAGCCCCACAATCTGCCCGACGGTGATGGGGCTGATGACACTGGTGTGCCGGAAACTCTCCCGGGCGTGCACGTTGCTGAGATGCACTTCAACCACCGGGATGCGCACGCTCACCAAGGCGTCGCGCAGGGCGTAGCTGTAGTGCGTCAATGCCCCGGGGTTGATGATAATGGCGTTCGCCCACTTGCGCTCGTCGTGGATGCGGTCAATCAACGCGCCCTCGTGGTTGCTCTGGAAGATCTTGAGCTCGATGCCCAGTTCCTGCGAAAGCGCCACCAGTTCGGCATTGATGTCGTCTAGGCTCTGCTTGCCGTAGAGCTCAGGCTCTCGAAAGCCGAGCAGGTTCAGATTGGGTCCATTAAGAACCAATACGCGTTCGATGGCTTTATTCATGGTCAGTCGAGTCGTCAGGAGTGGCGTCGCCGGAAAGAGCATCGCCCGGTCGCAGGGCCGGGATGCCGTTTCGAATCGGGAAGCGTGCCCCGCACTGGGTGCACACCAAAATCGAGCCTTGCTGGTTCAGCGGCGGGCGCGAATCGCACAAGGGGCAGGCCAACACCGCCAACAGTTGGGGGTCCAGTGCGCCGGAATCTTTCTCTGTGCTCATCGTCGGGCCTCTTCGTAGACTTCTAGGGTCAAGCGCGCCGTCTCGTTCCAGTCGTACTGGGCCAAGCGCGCCCGTCCCCGGTGTCGCATCTGCTCCAACCTACCCGAGTCGGCCAGCAGGTCCCGGATGGTCGCAGCCCAGGCTTCGGGGGTGGCGGCTTCCGGATACACCGCCGCGTCTCCGCCCACCTCAGGCAGCGCCCCGCCCCGGTTGGCCACCACTGGACAATCGCAGGCAAAGGCTTCGAGCAAGGGAATGCCGAACCCCTCGTGGTGACTGGGGGCTAGATAGATGCTCGCCCCTTGGTAGAGCGCGGTGAGGTCGGCGTCGTCCACGTAGCCGGTCATCACGGCGCCTTCCGGAAGTTCCCCCCAGCCGGGTTGGCCGGTCACCACGCAGGTGACGCCGGCTTGCCGGGCGGCGGCGATGGCCAAGCCCATGTTCTTGCGCGGCCACCGCGTACCCACCGTGAGGACATACGGACGCGACACCCCGAGGCGCGCAAGACGAGCCTCGACCTCTTCGGGCGCAAAAGGCGTGATGTTGGTGCCAAGGGCGTTGGGGGTGACCCGGACTTTGCCCCGCGCCGCCGGGATGTAGTGCTCGATCTCCGCTTTCGAGGTCTCCGAGACCGTGATGACGCGCGCCGCCCGCCGCACGGTGGCCGGGAGCGTCCGTTGCAAAAGGAAACGATCCCGAGGCTGGAACCACTCCGGACCAATGAAGAAGGAGACGTCATGGATGGTCGTCACGCCTCCTCGGCGCACCAGCGGCGAAAGCGAATACTGCGTGTGCACCACCTGGGCGCCCAGCCTCTTGGCTGCCTGCGGGAAGTGCCACAAGCTCCACAGGCGGCCCTGCCCCGCCACGTGCGTCCAGATCAGCCGGGGGTCGTCGGGAACGTTCGCGGGGCGAGGTTGGTTAGAACAGAGGTAGATGCGCGCCTGGTGGTCAATGCCCGCCAGTCCGCGGACCAGGCCGTTCCAATAAGAAGCGTCCCCCGTGTGCCGCGAACCCATCAAGCGCGCGTCTATCGCCACGATCAGTGGGTCCATCGCGACCCCCACCGTGACCTACACCCAGCGGTCTGCGTCACAATAGAGAGCAGGCCGCGTGGCATCACAGGAGCTATTATGGACAACAACGTGAACCCGGAGAAGCAAGCGAAAACCGCAAAGAAGGGCCCGACCCCGTTTATGGTGGGGATTGGCATCTTCATTCTGTTCGGCGTGCTCGTCCTTTCCACGCTCGACTTCCGCGCGATCTTTGCCCGCTCCCAGCAGCAAGCCGCACCGGAAACGACCTCGGCCATCTCGCCGATGTCCACCGAATCGGAAGCCCGCGCCCGCCTGAGCCTGCAAGGTGCCTTTGGCAACTCTAAGACCGAAGCCGGCGTGCCCGCCCAGAGCACCATCCTGGTCCCGCGCGGCGACTACAAGCCGAAGCCGAGCAGCGGCAACATCGGCAGCATGTGGTACGACGAGAACTCCAACGCCCAAGCGCAAATGCGCAAGGAAGCGGCCGGGCAAGCCACCTCCAACTAAGTTAGCCGGTGCGAGCCGGGTACCCAACGGGTGCGGCCTTGAGCGTCCACGAGCGGCTCCAGGCGCACCCCCAGGCACTTTTCTAGTTCTGGTGAATCAGCGGCGTCGGCCATGTGGGCAAACGTCACCACTTTCCGCTCAGCCATCAGCCAGATTTCCGCATCCAGCATCCCCGCCCAGTCCGGGTCGTGGGTGGCCAGCACTACGCCGCGCCCCTCTTGCCGCCAGTCCTGAATGTGCCCGGCCAGCTCTTGCTGGGCCGGGAAATCAAGGTGCGCCGTGGGCTCATCCATCACCAGCCACTCGGCATCTTGCATCAGAGCCCTGGCCCACTGCACCCGCTGCCATTCGCCGCCACTGATTTGGGTCACGGCGCGGTCGGCCAGGTGCTCGATCCCGATGCGCCCCAGCACCTCTGCGCACCGCTCTGCCGCTTGCGGGGCCGGGTGCAGCAAGCTGCCGTGCCGCCAGCCCCCCAGGGCCACCACATCCCGCACGCGGTAGTCCGCCGGTCGATCCGCCGCTTGGGGGATATAGGCAAGGTGCTGCGCCCTCGCGGATTCGGGGAGCGTGGCAAGGCTGGCCGCCTCCACCTTCACTTCGCCCGCCACCGGCGGAATGAGCCCGCACAGGGTACGCAGAAACGTGGATTTGCCTGCCCCATTGCGGCCCAACAAGGCGTAAACCCGACCCGGGGCCAGGGAGAGATCCGGAAAGCTCGCCAATGCGCAGGGCGGGTAACCCACCTCGAGGCCCTGCCACCCCAGGGGCTTAGCCGACTTCATCCATCGCCCCCGCCGTGAAGGCGTGGAACATCCCCGCGTACACCCCATCCTTCGCCATCAACTCCGTGTGCGAGCCAATTTCAATCAGCTCCCCGCGCCGGATGACCGCAATGCGACTGGCCCGGCTGGCGGTGGTAAGGCGGTGGGCGATGAAGAGCGTGGTGCGCTCGGTCATCACTTGGTCCAGCGCTTCGGTGACGTACTTCTCGCTCACGGCGTCGAGGTTGCTGGTGGCTTCGTCCATCACCAGCACCTTGGGGTCGCGGGCGAGGGCGCGGGCAATGGCCAGGCGCTGCATTTCGCCGCCGCTCAGCCGGGTGCCGCGCTCGCCGAGTTGGGTTTGCATGCCGTCCGGCATCCGCGCCACAAAAGCATCCACGTGGGCCTGGGCGGCCGCCCGCTCCACTTGCGCGGACGGGGCATCCACCGCGCCCAGCCGCAGGTTGTCCTCAATCGTGCCGGCAAACA
>CAZDWU010000028.1:21530-24962 GCA_964509165.1 uncultured Chthonomonas sp.
GCCCCACTTTGCAGGGGCTCTTCCTCCACCTCCAGAACCTCGCGTTGCAGGCGCTCGGCGGCGGCCGTCACCTGGTTATAGGTGTTGTTCATGTTGGCGAAGGACCGCGCCCCCTGGTTGATCTGGTCCATCGCCAGGGTCAAGGCAACAATCTGGGAGACCACCAGCATCCCCTGAGCCGCCATCCAGCCACAGATATACAGGATTGCCGCCAGCGACACCGCGCCGATGAACTCCACCATCGGACGCAGGGCGGCAAAACGGCGGGCCGCCTGGATTTGGCTGCCAAAGGCGCGCTCGACCAACCCGGAGTAAAGGTCGCTGATGCGTTGCTCCGCCGCGAACGCCTTAATCACGCGCGTGCCTTGCAGGGCTTCATTGGCCATGGCGTTCAGGTCGCTGAGGTCGTCTTGCACCACCGCCTGGGCGGCCTTCATGCGGCGGCCGTTGCGGTTCACAAACCACGCCAACACGGGGATGAACAGGATCGCCAGCAGGGCCAACTGCCACTGCATCCAGATAATGGCGACGAGGGCGGCAATGGCCCGGAACGGGCCGTCAATCCCATCGCGCACCATCCCCACGGCGTTGGCGTACACGTTGACGTCGTTGGTCAGCGCGCTTTGGATGGACCCCGTGCGCTTGTCGTTGTAATAGCGCAACGGGAGCCGCTGGAGCTTGCCAAACAACCGCAGGCGAAGATCGGTACCCAGCCGCGCCGAAGCCTTGGTGATGAAGAAGGTCTGCCCCCGGGTGAAGAAGTACTTGATCCCGAACACCACCACCACCAGCAGGCACATGACGAGAAGATCGCGCAGAGCCTGGTGCTGGCTAGCGGTCATCCCCTTGCCTGAACCCCCTGGCGCCGATGCCGAGGAGCCCGATTCCGCTGGGTTCGGGGCCGGAGCCTCGGCCGCCGGGTTGGATGGCACCAGGGGCGCCAGTTGCTGCAACAGGGGGCTACGTCGGGATGTCGCCGGGGCGTTGGGTTGGCTCGCCCGCTCGATACTGGCCATGGCCTGCTCGGTGAGCGGAATGGTGGCCGCCGTCAGCAATGATGCGACCAGGGCGCACCCGATGCCGAGGCCAATGAGGCGACGTTGGGCCCTTAAATCCTCCCAAACGAGGGGGTGTAAATGCCACCAACGTGCCATGCGAAATCGCAGTTTACGCGAGACCCTCTAGTTCCCCGTAAATTTACCGATACCCGGAGTGGGACTCTCGCATATGAAAGCCTTGACCTATATCGCTCTGACGCTTGCCACTGGGGTTGCCGTTGCGGACACCACCCCGGTGACCACTTCGGCCGACATCGCTATCAACAGCAAGTATGTGTGGCGCGGCATTAACATCACGGACGACGTGGTGGTGCAGCCGTCCTTTACCTTTGGCTGGCAAAAGTGGAGCCTCAACCTGTGGGGCAACTACGAAACCACCAATGTCAACGGTTTCAAGAATCGCTTTACCGAAGTGGACACCACGCTGACCTACAGCGACACCGCCGCCAATGGCACGTGGAGCGCCGGCGTGATCAACTACGCCTTCCCGAACACGGGCGGCAGCGACACCACCGAGTTCTTTGGCACCTACACCTTCGGCCAAGCCTTTAACCCGACGGTCGGCCTGTATTGGGACGTGGACGAAGCCAACGGCATCTACCTCAACGTGAGCGCCAGCGACACCAAGGACGTTCCGGGCACCCCGGGCGCTTCGTGGGGTTGGAACGCCAGCGTGGGCTACGGCACCGAAGACCACAACCAGTTCTACTACGGTAGCAACAAGGCCAGCCTGGCCGACTGGAAGCTGGGTGGCGTGTTCAACCTGCCCGCCGGCAATGGCACCGCTTACTTCAGCACCGCCTTCACCGGCCTGCTGGATGGCAGCCTGCGCAACGGCGCTGCGAACCGATCCAACTGGGTGATCGGCGCGGGCTACAAGATCAGCTTCTAAAGCCGATCTCATCGAAAGGAAAAGCACCCCGGGGGAAAATCCCTCGGGGTGTTCTTGTTTATCCAGGCTTTCGCCAGGATTAGTTGTTGGTCGTGACCGTCAACCGCGCAAAGTCGCTGCGCAAGTTGTAGTTGGTCGTCCCGGTGCGAGCACGGTAGTAACCGATTCGAGCTTCTCCGGTGCTACTGATGAAGTTGCCCGCGTTGGTCGTCACCGTGTAGGTCGTCGAGGTATCGGCCGTGCCCAAGGTCTGAGAACCGATCTGCGTGTACGAGCCGGTGCTGTAGTTGTACAGGTACACCGTCAGCGCCCCGCTGAGACTCATGTTGTTCTCCACCGTCACTGCGATGCTGACCACGCCCGTGCCTCGGTTGACGCCCGAGAAGATGGCGTCGTAGTCCACCACGCGGCGGCTGCCGGAAGCAGCACTGCGCAGGTCGAACCGCAGGTTGTCACTGGTGGCCAGGCTCGTCACACTACCACCCGCGATGGTGCCGGCAAACACTTGCAGGCTCGTCGGGGCGTAGTTGGTGGCCACCGTGCCGCCACCGCCGCCGCCGCCACCCGTGGTGCCGAGCGCGCGGGCCGCATTGATACGACCGAAGCTCACCCAGGTGCCGACCGGATCCGTGGTGGATTCAATGGCGTTGCGGATGGAGACGTTGCTGGCCGTCAGACCGTTCTTGGCCCACAGCAGGCCCGCGAGACCGGCGACGGCCGGAGCCGCCATGCTGGTGCCGCTGAGCGTGGCGTAGGTGTTGCCATCGTACGTCGAAAGGATGCTGGAACCCGGCGCGGCGACGTCCACCCAGGAACCGAAGTTGCTGAAGCTGGATCGCGCATCGTTCTGATCCGTCGAACCCACCGCGATGCAGTTGGTGTAGAACGCCGGATAGCTCGCGGCCGACGTGTTGCTGTTGCCCGCGGCGGCTACCACCACCACGTTGCGGCTCCAGGCGTAATCCACCGCGCTTTGCAGCGTCGTGGAGCCTGTGGAACCACCCAGCGAGAGCGAAATCACGTCCGCGCCGTTATCCACGGCCCAGGTGATGCCGTTGGCGATGGCGGCAAAGCTGCCCGAACCCGAGGCGCTCAACACCTTGACCGGCATGATGCGGGCATTCCAGTCCACCCCGGCCACGCCGCGGGCGTTGTTCGTCACGGCCGCCGCGATGCCAGCACAGTGCGTCCCGTGGCCGTTGTCATCATCGGCGTTGTTGTCGTTGTTGACAAAGTCGTATCCGGGGACGATCTTGCCCGCCAGATCCTGGTGCGCCATGTCCACGCCGGTGTCCACAATCGCAATCACGACCGAGGCGGAACCCGTGGTGACGGTCCAGCCTTGCGGCGCACTGATCTTTTGCAGGGCGTACTGACTGGCATAGCTCGTGTCGTTCGGATTGACCTGGAACGTCCGGGCGATGTAGTTCGGCTCGGCGTATTCCACGTTCGGGAGCGAACGGTAGTAGTCCAGCGCCTTCT
>CAZDWU010000029.1:0-4015 GCA_964509165.1 uncultured Chthonomonas sp.
TGCAACTACGACGGATTTAAGAAATCTCGAACAACTATTGGCGCGGACGCGTTCGTTGGTTCAAACTCCACATTGGTGGCCCCCGTGAACATTGCGAACCGCGCGATGATTGCGGCGGGTAGCGTGGTGACACGGGATGTGCCCGAAGGGGCGCTGGCCGTGGGCCGCGGGCGGCAGGAGAACAAAGAAGAATGGGCGGACAGGTGGAGACGGCTCCAGCAAGGTTCGGGGGACGAGGCGGAGACCTCGACTCCATGAAGCTTTTTGCGGGGAACGCTCATCGCGAACTCGGGCAGAACGTGGCCGAATATCTGGGCATTGAGCTCGGAAAGGTGACCAGCACCCGGTTTAGTGACGGGGAAATCCGCCTGATGGTGGAGGAAAGCGCGCGCGGCGAGGATGTTTTCATCATTCAGCCCACCTGCGCCCCCGCCAACGAAACCCTGATGGAGCTGCTGATCATGCTCGATGCGTTCCGTCGGGCCAGCGCCAGCCGCATCACGGTCGTCATCCCTTATTACGGCTACGCCCGGCAGGATAAGAAGATCAAGCCCCGTGAGCCGGTGACGGCCCGCCTGGTGGCCGACCTGATTGAGACGGCCGGTGCCAACCGTGTGCTGTGCATCGACCTGCACGCCGAGCAGATTCAAGGATTCTTTGGCGTCCCGGTGGACCACCTCTACGCGGGTCCGCTGTTTGGCCGCTACTTTATCGAGCGGGGCCTGAAGGATGCCGACGATTTGGTGGTCGTTTCGCCGGACGTCGGCGGTGTGGGCCGCGCCCGCAGCCTGGCCGAAATGCTGAAGGCGCCCCTCGCCATCATCGCCAAGCGTCGTCCGGAACCCAACAAGGTGGACATCGTGGAAGTGGTGGGCGAAGTAGAAGGCCGCCGCTGCATCATGATTGACGACATGATCGACACCGGCGGGAGCACGATCATGGGTGCCGAAGCGCTCAAGAAGCTCGGGGCCGTGGAAGTGCAGGTGTGCTGCACGCACGCCGTCTTCAGTGGTAACGCCAGCCAGCGCCTGCAAGACAGCATCATCAGCGAAGTGGTGGTTTGTGACACGGTGCCGCTGCCGACGGTGAAGCAGTTCCCCAAGCTGCGGGTGCTCTCCACCGCCCCGATGCTCGGCGAGGCCATCCGGCGCATTCACCAGAACTCTTCGGTGAGTACCCTGTTCGATACTTGGCGCTGAGTTGAGTACCCCGGATACCCCTACGGAAACGCTGACTTGGTCGGTGGATGCCACGGCGCATCGACCGGGGGCCAAGTACGTCATCGCCCTGGTGGCGGTGGGGGCGTTTTTCTTTGGGCTCTACCGGATGCAAAGCCCGCTGGCCGGCATTCTGGGGGCCGTCATCGTGCTGGGGAGCAGCATCGAGGCCTTTTTCCCGATCAAGTATCGGTTGGACGGGGAGGGGGCCAGCCGCAAGGTGGGCTTCGCCGAAACGCTCATGTTGTGGGAGAACGTCAAGCGCGTGGAGGTCTCAGAACGAGCGGTACGGCTTTCTCCGCTCGAAAAGCCCACCCGATTGGACGCATTTCGTGGAGTTTCTTTGCGATTTGCAAGCAACCGAGAGGCCGTATTGGCCAAAATAAGCGACCACGTTCACGACTATGTGGGAAACCTGGAACGAAGACCTGACTCCGGAGGAGGAAGCGACCTTGATTGAAAAGGTGGCGACCGAAGTGGAGAAGCGACGTTTGCAGGTCCCCGCCGTCTTGTTCTTAGAGATGCACCGACCGTTGATGGGAATTGCCAGCCAAGCGATGATCGCCTTCACCCCGTTCCTCGGTCCCTTCATGGGGCTGGACCGGATCCAAGGCTTCTCGCGGTTGGCCAAGAGCCCAACGGCCGTTGAATCGTTGATTCGTCGATTGGAAACGAGCGCTGAGGCTCGCACAGACTAAGCCATGCAATATTTAGACTCCGGCAAATTGGGAATCTTGGTGACGCTCTTGATCGTCGCCTTTATTCTTTTCAATATCGCCCGTGCCAAGAACCGAACGGATCTGTTCATTCGACGGATTCCGGGCTTGAACGCCCTGGATGACGCGATTGGGCGGGCCACCGAGATGGGGCGCCCCGTGCTGATGGTGCCGGGCATCGGGACTCTCGACGCCATTTCGGTCCAGGCGGTCACGATCTTCTCGAACGTGGCCCGCACGGCCGCTCAGTTTTCGACCCCGATTCGAATCTGTTGTGCGGACGCCGCCGTTTACACGGTGGCCCAAGAGGTCATCCGCGACGTGTACCAGCAGGAAGGGGTGCCCGAGCGAATGGATGCCCAGACAGTGCAGTTTGTGAGCGACCGTCAGTTTGCGTTTGCCGCGGGTGTGCAGGGGATGATCCTGCGCGAAAAGGTAGCCGCGACGTTCCTGCTCGGGGCGTTTTATGCCGAGTCTCTGATCTTTGCCGAATCGGCCAACAGCATCGGTGCGATTCAGGTGGCCGGTTCCACGCAGAACACGCAAACCCCGTTCTTTATCGCCGCGTGCGACTACGTGCTGATCGGTGACGAATTCTATGCCGCCAGCGCGTACATCACGCGCCAGCCGGTGTTGGTGGGGTCACTGCTTGGCCAAGACTGGGGCAAGATGCTGATCATTGGCAGCATCTTCGCCGGGATGCTGATGAACTCGGTCGAGCGCAACCAGATGGTGACGATGACCCGGCAGGAGTCCACCGTGGAAGTCCGGGGTGGGCAAGAATCCGTGGCTGAGATGGTGCCCTACGAAGGGGAAGCGCGCAAGAAGAATGCGACGGAGACCACGATTTACCGGCTGTTCCACCCCATGTACACCGAATCGATGTATCAGATTGAGCGACAGCCCAAACCGGAAGAAACTCCGGAACCCGCCCCGGCTGAGGGCGGCGAGGTGACCCTGTGATGAATCTGCTGGCTTACCAGCCGACCTGGTGGACCCTCAACCCCCAGGATAACGGGCGCTACGGCGTTTTGGTCGGGGTGTTCATCGCCGGCATGGTGCTGTTCTTTGCGCTCAGCAAGGTGCCGCACAGTGCGCGCCGCCCGATTGTGGTGGGCGTGACCTTCTTGGCCGGTCTTTTCTGGGTGCTGCGCTACCTGTGGCCAGAGCCGATCGCCCTGCGCGAAAACGAGTTGCCGAATGGGTTTGTCGAGAAGACGGGTCAGTGGCTTCAAACCTCGGTCCCGTTCGTGAGCGGGATTGCCCAGGTGGTGACCTCGTTCCTGCTGGGTCTCGGGATGTTCTCGCTCCTGCGGGTGCACTTCACCAAGATCACCCGCAAGCAAAAGGACTGGCAGTTCAGCGTGCTTCTGCTGGTTTGCATGGCACTCATGATCGCCGTGGGTTATGCGGACTGGCTCCAACGCGAGTTCTGGATCAAGGAGAAGATCACCGACGACACCACGACGTGGACCAACGTCAACGTGGTGTTCAACATCCTGTTCGACGGCTTGCTGCAAAACATGGACGCCGCGATGTTCTCGATCATCGCGTTCTACATCTTCAGTGCGGCTTACCGAGCGTTCCGCATTCGATCCATGGAAGCCACACTTCTTATGTCGAGTGCGCTGATCGTCATGCTCTCCCTCATGGGGGCGGTGACCTCGGTCTGGAATGGTGCCATTGACGGCATCACCGGCACGGACCCGGCGAATCTGATCAACAACTTGAAACTCAACGTTCTGGCGGGATGGCTCCGCAACGTTGTTCAGGTCCCGGCACTCCAGGCACTTGAGTTTGGGGTCGGCCTCGGTACCTTGGCCATGGCGCTGCGCCTTTGGCTCGGCCTTGAGCGCGGTGGGGTGACGGAATAATGTGGAAGCTGCTTGCCGACGCGCAAAAGATTAAGCGCGAGTACCTGTTCTTGGTCCTGATCTTCTGCCTTTCGGGCACGTTGATCGGCCTGAAGATGGCGTTACCTCAGATCCCCGAACCGAACTCGATGGACCTGTACGCCACCATGATGACCACGGACCCGAACAAGCCGGTTTTCATCCAAACGGACTGGACGAACTCCACCCG
>CAZDWU010000029.1:4115-10148 GCA_964509165.1 uncultured Chthonomonas sp.
GATATCGCCATCGAACGGTTGGGCACCAAGGTGACCATGGGCGGCCTCGTCACGGGCGTTATGGGTCCGGGGATGCTGCCGTATTACCGCTCGGGTCAGCTCAAGGGTTTGACGATCGGTCTGGTTGGGGTTTACGACCTCGAATACATGATGGAGTACGGGATCAACACCCCGGATGAGAAGGGAGTCGTCAACGTCAAGAATCTCGCCAAACCGGAACAAGTGATTCCGCCGGTGCCGGAGGGCACAACCTTTGGGCAAGGGGCGACGAATAACCTGGCTTTGCATATCGCGCTCGCGCTCATGATCCTGGCCATTGCGCTAGGAAACGTGGGCATGATCGCCAAGAAGAAGCTTGAAGGAGGCACCAAGTGAACCAAGAAAACCTGACTTACATCAACGTAATGCTTGGCTCGCTGGCCATCATTGGCCTGTACTCGGTCCTCTGGAAAGAGAACCTGGTCTACCGCACGGTTGAGCACATCTTCCTCGGATTGGCCGCGGGTTACTCCGTGGTCGCCCTCTGGAAGGAAACCCTCTACCCGCAGTGGTGGATCCCGATGACGGGCAAGCTAACGGAAGAAGGCAAGTTTGATACGCCGGGCTACTGGCCGTTTATGCTTCTGTTCCCCATTGGTTTGATGGCCTACACGGTCTTCAACAAGGAGAAGAGCTGGATGAGCCGCATCCCCATCGGCATCATTCTGGGCCTGTGGTCGGGTCAACAGATCCAAATCTACTGGAACAAGTTCGGTCCGATGATCGAGGCCTCCATGGTGCCCCTGATTCCGACGGCCACCGACTCGTTCTTTGCCGTGCCGACGACGCAACTCGTCAACGGTCGCATCGAACAGAAGGCCAACGCGGTGCAGATTCTCGCGAATCTGTATCCGACGGAAGCGATCAACAACCTAATCTTCTTGGTCACGCTGCTCAGCGCGCTTGCGTACTTCTTGTTCAGTGTGGACATCAAGGGCAAGGCGATGCTCGGCTTCAACAAGCTGGGCCGCTGGATGCTGATGATCGGCTTTGGGGCCATCTTCGGTTCCACGGTTATGGCGCGCTTCGCGCTGGTCATCGACCGTCTTGCTTACATCTGGCAAGACTGGCTCAAGCTCGGCGTCTAACGCGGTGTCACTCGAGGTCACCTCGGAGGGGATCGTCATTCGGCGGTCGGATTCGCAAGAATCCGACCGCTCGCTTGTTATCCTCACCCGAGATTTCGGCAAAACCTATTTGGTCGCCCGGGGCGCGCGCAAGAGCGGTTCCCGCCTGGCCGGGGCCAGCGAGCCCCTCACCCAGGCCCGCTACACCTGGGCCAAGGGCAAGGTGCGCCAGTTTGTCACCCAGTGCCAGCCCCTCACTTCGTTCCGGCGCCTGCGGGAGGACTACGAGCGGCTGAGCGTGGGGTTGGCCATCGCCGAGATCATCGACCAGACCGTGCCCGCGGATAGCCCTTGCGAAGACATCTACGATCTGCTGGTGCGGGCCTTAGAAGCTCTGGGCGAATCGAACAACCCCGCCGTCGTCCTGGCCTGGATCCACGTCGGGCTACTGGTGTGGGAAGGAGAGTGGCCCGATTGGACGGCCTGCGCCGTCAGCGGCGAACGCATCACGAGCGACCCGGCCGATGTCAGCGCCACCGCCGGCGGTGCCCTGCAGCACGAGTTTGCCGGGCACTATAAGGATGCGTTTGCCGTGCCGTGGGCGGCGCTGGTGGGCATGAAGCGGTTGGCCGAGTGCGAAATGCCCCCTCCGCAAATGAAGGAAGCGCAGGCCGCCGCACGTTGCTTGGCGGTGCTGGCGCAGAGCCGGTTGGACCGGCCCCTTCCGGCCCATGCGGCCGTGTTTTCCCTCTGGGATTTGCAAATAGGGTCAAAATAGGGCATGCGAAAGTGGGTGTGGCCCCTCGCGGCCCTGGCTTTAGTTTTGGCCGGTGGATGCAGTTCTTCCGGCGGTGGCTTTAGCGAACGCAAGTCCGAACAAGCGGCCAATGTGCTGCGGTATCCGATTCCGAACAATCCGACAACGATGGACCCGGCCATGGTGCAAGATGGCGACACCATTGACCTCCTGCAACAGGTTTATGAAGGCCTGGTGGGCTGGGGGACCAACAACGAACCCGTACCCCTGGTGGCCGAAAAGTGGGAAGTCAGCTCGGACGGCCTGACCTACACCTTCACTATCCGTGGCAACGCGACGTTCCACAACGGCAAGCCCGTGACGGCGGACGACGTGATTTTCAGCTTGGAACGCGTGACGAATCCCAAGTTGGCCAGCCCGGTGGCCACGGCCTACCTGGACGATATCCAGGGCGTCGTCGAAAAATTTGAAGGCAAGGCCGCCACGGTAAGCGGCCTCAAGAAGGTGGACGACAAGACGGTGAGCATCACGCTCAAGCGTCCGACTCCGTACTTCCTGGGCAAGTTCACGTACCTGGGCAATGCGATTGTGCCGAAGGACGGCACTCCCGCCGACACCACCATTACGGAGACGGCCCAAATGATCGGCACCGGTCCGTTCAAGGTCACGGAAGTGCTGCCCGAGCAGAAGGTCAGCCTGGCCGCCAATGAAGCCTATTGGGGCGGCAAGCCGGCCCTGGATGGCATCGAGCGCTTGGTCATCGGCGACGCGCTCACCCGCCTCAGCAAGTTCAAGAACGGGGAAGTGGACATGGTGCAACTGGAGCGCCAAGATGTGGAAGGCCTGAAGAACAGCGAGTTCAAGGACCAACTGGTGTATCTGGATCGCCCGGCGATTTGGTACGTGGCCATGAACCAGCTTCAGTACGAACCGTTCAAGAAGAAGGAAGTGCGCCAAGCCTTCGCGATGTCGATCAACCGTGAGCGCATCGTGAACGAAATTCTGGGCGGCATCAACCAAGTCGCCAATGGCATCGTGCCGCCGGGCGTGCCCGGCCACCGCGAAAACGCGAAGGTGCTGCCGTTCGACCCGACCAAGGCCAAGGAAATGCTGGCCGCCGCCGGTTACCCGGACCCCAGCAAGATGCCGGCCCTGACGCTGACCTTCCGCGATGAGCGCCCGGACATCCGCCGCGCCGCCGAAGCGGTCGCCACCGACATCAAGACCAATCTTGGTGTGGATGTGAAGCTGCAGGCCATGGAGTGGGGCGCTTACCTGGATAAGCTCAACAAGAAGGAGCAGGTGTTCTATCACATGCGCTGGGCGGCGGACTACCTGGACCCGCAGAACTTCCTCAGCCACATGCTGGCCACCAATGCGCCAGAGAACAAGCTGGGCTACAGCAATCCGGAGTTCGACCGACTCACTGGCCTTGCCGACCGCGAGATGGACTCCGCCAAGCGGTTGCCGATCTACGCGCAAGCGGAAGACATCATCCTGGATGATGCGGTGTGGGTGCCGATCTACTTCCAACGCGACGTGGAACTGCAAAGCCCGCGCCTGAGTGGACTGCGCGAGTCGCTGTTCGGCCACCTGCCGCACACGACGACCCAGCTGAAGTAAATCATGGAGCGAGTTCTTCTCGCGTCCGTGTTCGCTCGGCCCGCCTTCGGCCCGAACTGCCCTCTCAGCGGTTCGGGCCTTGGCCTTCCCCTCACCAAGGCGGTGCCTTGGCAGAGTTGGGGCGGCAATTCGGCGCGCCATCCCGCCCGGGGGCTCCCTAAGGTGTTGGCGTTTGATGCGCCGCGCGCCGAAGGCCCGGCGGTGGGCCTCACCATCCTGGGCGTGGCCGCACTCTTTACTTCCGATTTAGCCCCGGGCCAGGTTTTGGGGCATTGGCGTCTTGCCTTCGAGGATGGCCGCACCGAAGAGCACGCACTCCGGCTCGGGAGTCACGTCATCGAGGCCACCAGCCTCGAACCCCGTTCCGCAAGCCTCGAAGACGGAGTGAAGGTGCGTACGGTAGGCGTGATGGACGTCGGGGGGCAGGCGGTAAGGCTCGATCTCTTTGATTTGCCACTGCAGCGGCCAGGACACTTGCGTTCCCTGGCCTTTCACGTGGCCGAGGCGGGCGCCAGCTTTCTTTGGTGTGACGTGTTCGTGGCCGTCGAGCAGCCCATCGTTTGTCCGTTCCGGGGTCAAGGCGGACGGGTCAGCATCGAAGAAGTGGCCACCATCGTGCGCCAGCGCGACCCCGTGCGCCTGGAACGCGCCCTCGATCAATTTGCCCAGGGGCTCCTGCGCACCACCAACCTGGACGAAGCCAAGGGGCTAGCCTTGCTATTCCTAGGAGCGATTTCGGCGGCGCTCTTGGAATCCGGTGCGCCGCGCTCGCTGCACCTCGTGCAGTTGCAAGCGGCCCGCGACCTGGACGAGCAAACCACCCGTGAAGAAGTCTCGGCCACGGCCATGCGGTGGATCCGCGAGGTGCTAGAAGGTCTGCTTGAGCCCAACGAGCGGGCCGTAGACCCCATCCAGCAAGCGATCCGGCTCATTGCCGACAGCCTGGGTCAAGACATGGACGACGCCGAGCTGGCCCAGCGCGTGGGGCTCAGCACCAGCCACTTCCGGGCCAAGTTCCGCGCTCAGACCGGGCAGCCCTTCGCCAAATACATCATGTCGGTGCGGTTGGAGCGGGCAATGGAGATGCTGAAAGCCGGCGGAATTCCCGTCCACTGCGTGGCCAGCGCGGTTGGTTTCCGGTCATTGCCGCACTTCAGTCGGTGCTTCTCACAGCGGTTCGGGGTGAACCCCACCCAGGTCCTCAACGGTTCTGGTAAGGCTACGGGCTAAAGGTTTTCTAAAGATTGCCAAATATGGTGACCATGGGCCTTGCCCTATTTGCCACCATCTACATGGCGGGAGCGATCGCTTTCTATCTCGTCATGGCCGTCACCGCTCAGCCGGAGCCGATGACCGTCGCTCACTTGCATCTCGTCGAAAACGAGTCGCGTGAGTCCGAGCGTCGCGCGGCTTAACTACTCGACACTGGCGAAACGAACCATAGGCGTGCCTGACCTTCGGGTCCGGTGCGCCTTTGATCTTTCTGGGGGTTGGGGGCTTCAGGCGTCCGATTGAGACGGCGGGGGTAAGCGGTGAGCGGGCGTGTAGGGCGAGAGCTTGCGCAGGCCGCGCATGTGGCTGACCAGCCGGCCACTGAGAGTGCCCATTTCGCGGTTGGCGGCGTGTACGGTGCGATTGTGGAACTGCGCTACGTCATCAATCTTGCGCTCGACATGGGCGAGCGTGATCGGGTCATCGGCGGTATTGCGCTGCTCAATAAGCCGGTCAATCTGTTGCCAGGTGATGCGGGCCTCGCGGCGCCACCGCATGATGTTATGGTGAGCATGATGAAGGCCCGCTAACGAAAGCGTGATGAGCAGCGCGGCCGACAAAAACACACCCATATAAGGGGCCTACGCAGTCTCTTAAGGAGAGGTTGCGGGTTCCGCAACTTTTTTGAGGGGAATCCAGCTTCGGTCTATCCCGCCCGGGTCGCGGATTTCGATCGTCGTGTCATCCACGCGGCGAACCTCCAGCGGACGGAACTGGCTGACGGCCGATGAACCCATAGACTCGATGCTGCGCCCCATCACTTCTTTCACATCGAGCAAGAGCCCGCCGTTGCCGGGGCGGAACGTGCCCGTAGCGGGGAAACCCGCCGAAGTGTAAACGAAAGTGCCGTCCCGCTTGATCTCCACCTCGACGATGCGCAAAGTGTTGGCGGTGGGGGAGTCATCGCCCTTCAAAATGTCGGTGCGCTCACCCTGCCACTTGCCGATGAACGGCTGAGAACTAGTGCAACCTCCCAGCAGGCCCGCCGCCAAGAGGGCGGCGAGAGATAACATCCAAGGCATGGGCGCCATCACCCCCGATTTGTATCTCAGCATGGGACTCACCCACGAAGAGTACCGACTCTTGACGGAGCAAATGGGGCGCGAACCGCGAATGACCGAACTCGGCATGATCTCGGTGATGTGGAGCGAGCACTGCGGCTACAAATACTCCCGGCCAGTGCTGGCCTACTTTGCCGAGTACAAAAAGGCGATTGAGGGCGAGGGGCTGGAGAACGCGGGCGTGGTCCCCATTGGCGATGGCCTCGGCGTGGTG
>CAZDWU010000029.1:10248-18027 GCA_964509165.1 uncultured Chthonomonas sp.
CGAGGGGCTGGAGAACGCGGGCGTGGTCCCCATTGGCGATGGCCTCGGCGTGGTGTTGAAGGTGGAAAGCCACAATCACCCCAGCGCGGTGGAACCCTACCAAGGTGCCGCCACGGGTGTGGGTGGCATTATTCGCGATATCTTCACCATGGGCGCCCGGCCGGTGGCCCTGCTGAACTCACTCCGCTTCGGTTCGATCACTCCTGGGCAAGAAGACGAGGCGACGGTGGCCCGCAATCGGCACTTGATGGAGCACGTGGTGGCGGGTATTGCCGGCTACGGCAACTGTGTGGGCGTGCCGACGGTGGCGGGCGAAGTGAACTTCCACCCGCGCTACAGCGGTAACCCGCTGGTGAACGCGATGTGCGTGGGCCTGGTCAAGACCGACGAGGTGGCCAGCGCCTCGGCAAAGGGGACGGGGAACCCGGTGATCTACCTCGGCAGCGCGACGGGCCGCGATGGTATCCACGGGGCCTCTTTTGCCAGTGTGGAAATGGACGAGGAGGGCGAAGACAAGCGCCCCAATGTGCAAATCGGCGACCCCTTTGCCGAGAAGTCACTGATTGAAGCCACGCTCGAAGCCCTGCAAACCGGGGCGATTGTCGGCATCCAAGATATGGGCGCGGCGGGGCTGACCTGTAGCATCACCGAGATGTCGGCCAAGGGCGGCGTGGGTATGGTGGTGGACCTGGACAAGGTGCCCCTGCGCGACCCCAGCATGACGGGCTACGAAATCATGCTGAGCGAAAGCCAGGAGCGCATGTTGGCGGTGGCGCACGCGGGCCGCGAGCAGGAAGTCATTGAGGTCTTCCACAAGTGGGGCCTGCCGGCGGTGGTGATCGGCCATGTGACGGACGACGGCTGGGTGCGCATCACCCGGCACGGCCACACGGAAGTGGACATGCCCGCCGACATCTTTGCCGACGGATGCCCGACGTACTACCAAACCCCCGTTGAACCCGCCGCCTTTTTACAGCGGCAGGGCTGGAACCCCGACGACCTCATTGCTCCCGATCTTAACCAAGCCTGGCTGACCCTGATGAGCCACCCGGACGTGGCCAGCAAGGAAAACATCTACCGGCAGTACGACCACCAGGTGCAGGCGCACACGGCTCTGGTGCCGGGGGTGGGCGATGCGGCGGTGATTGCCCCGGAGGGCACGGCCAAGGGCCTGGCCACCAAGATTGACGGCAACGCCCGCTGGACGATGGCGGACCCCTTTGCCGGGGGCCAACTGGCGACGGCCGAAGTGTGCCGCAACCTGGCCTGCGTGGGCGCCCGCCCGGTGGCCCTCACCGATGGCCTGAACTTTGGCAACCCGCAGCGACCGGAGGTGTTCTGGCAGTTTGAGCGGGCGGTGCGCGGCATCGCCGATGCGAGTGAAGCCTTCCGGGTGCCGGTGGTCAGCGGCAACGTGAGCTTCTACAACGAAACCAAGTACGCCGATGGCTCGACGCTCGAGATCCTGCCGACCCCGATGATGGGCGCGGTGGGCGTGCTGGAGCGCGCCGAGCAACGGATTGGCATGGGCGTTGGCGCTGGCAACTACCGCCTCGCGCTGGTGCGGCCCACAGGCACGGAGTACGTGCAGCAAGGCCTCGGGGCCAGCCTCTATGCCTGGTCAGTGTGCGGCAACGAGGACGGGGTGCCGTGTCGCCCGGACCTGGACGCCGAGATTGCCTTGCAAGAGTGGTTGCCCAGTCTTGTGGAGCGCGGCCTGCTCGCGGCCGCCCACGACGTGACCGACGGTGGCCTGGCAGTGACGCTGGCCGAGATGGCGATGGCCTCGGATCGAGGGCTTATGGTCGTGCTCAATTCGGCGGTAACTGAGGGCCTTAGCCGCGCCGATGCGGTGGCCTTTGGAGAGTATCCGGGTTGGGTAGTTGTTGCTTATGCAAGCGATTCGGAACAGGAAGTTTTGGCATCTTGCCCGGGCGCGTTGGCGGTTTATCCAGTGGGAGAAATGACTACCACCCAAGACGTTGTCCTGCATATGGATGAACTCGGAACGACGCTCACCCAGCCTCTCAACAAGCTACGTGCGGCGTACCAAGGGGCCGGAATTCTCTAACCTTCCTAGAGGGATTACCAGTTTCCTGTGCCTTTGGCACGGTTCGTGCAGATGATGGACTACACTAAGGAGTCGCCGACTCATTGGAGTTTGGGCGGAGTCATTGTACAAAGATCATGTTGAATCGAAAGGGTTGGAAGTGGCCGCTTGTTTTGGCCAGCGCGATTGCCGTCGGACCGGCCACGGCAAGTGCGTTCACGCTTCAAGAAAACACCGTGCCGGCACCCCCTGTGGGCAACCGCGAGGCGTCCATGAAGGTTAGAGAAGCGATCGCGAAATTTGAAGCCGGGGACCTCTCGGGCGCCATTGCGCTCCTGGAGGAATCGCGCACTAAGCATCCGATGGATGCCCCGACCCGCAACTGGCTCGCCCACCTTTATCTGAAGGCGAACCGCCCGGCGGATGCCGTGGCGTTGCTGGAAGAAGCCGTCCGCGTGGACGTTAATGATGCCCGCTCCTGGAACGATTTGGCGCTGGCCTACCGCCGCGTCAGCCGCAACGGGGAAGCCATCCGCGCCCTGGAGCAACTTCTGACTCTGCAGCCGGATCGCGTGGACGCCATGGCGGCCCTGGGTTCGATCTACAACGAACAGGAAGAGTACGAAAAGGCGATTCCGCTGCTCCGCAAGGCCGATGAGAAGAATCCGGGCGATGTGGACACCCTGGTGAACCTGGGTGTGGCCCTGCTGAACACCGACCGCCGCAGCGAAGCCGAAACGATCTTCGCCGCGCTGCTTGAGAAGGACGGCAACAGCCGCGCCGCGCTCTCCTGGCTCGGTTTCCTCGCTCTGGAGCGAGGCGATGTGGCCCGCGCCGTGGCGATGCTGGAACGCGCTCGCACGCTCAGCCCCAATGATCTCGAAATTCTGAACAACCTGGGCACGGCTTATTTGCGCTCGGAGCCGGCCCGTCACAGCGAGGCCATTGCGGTCTACCGCTCGATGACCAACGTTCGCCCGGACATCTTTGAGCCTTGGTACAACCTCGGCGTCAGCCTGATGGCCGTGAACCAGAATGCGGAAGCCGTGCGGGCCTTTACCCGCGCCGCCAACATCAAGCCGCAGGATGCATTCACCTGGAACAACCTCGGTCGCTCTTACGAAAACAACGGCCAGATGCAAGAATCGGCCAACGCTTACGTCAAGGCCAGCGACCTGAAGCCGGACAATGAAGTTATGGCCCGCAATGCGGCGATCTCGCTTCTCAAGGCGGGCGACAGCCGCAGTGCCACCTACATTCAGCGCGCCATGAACAATGGCAGCGAATCCAAGGACCTGGCCCTCTCGCTGGCGGAATCGCTCCACCGCGAAGGCAAGACCGGCGAGGCCCTGCGCGTGCTGGAAAGTGTGCAGCCGGCCATGGCTGACCGGGCCGACTATTGGTTCAACCTGGGTGTGATGCGTCACGCCTCGGGAGATGCGAGCGGGGCCGAAGCCGCCTACCGCCGCGCCTACGAACTGGATGGCGAAGACCTGGACACGCTGAACAACCTCGGCCTGATGATGTATCAGCGCGGCGAGTTCGGTGAAGCGACCGCTCTGTTCCGTGAACTGATGCGCCTGGATCCGAAGAGCGAGACGGCCAAGATCAACCTGGCCGCTTCGATGAGCCGACTTGGCGAAACGGCACAAGCCGTCGAAATCTGGCGCGAACTGGTGCGAACGAACCCCAGCCGCAACGATCTGCGACTGGACCTTGCCAACGGCCTGTGGGCGCTCGGTGAGACTCAGCAGGCTCGATTCCACTACGCAACGATCCTTCAATCCGCTCCCAACAACGCGCATGCGCTGAACGGGATGGGCCTGTGGCACCTGCTGCAAGCCGAGAATGGTTCGGCGGAACAGATGTTCCGAAAGGCCATGAATGTGGACAAGAACTTCGTGGCGGCGTACAATAACCTTGCGGTCACGCTGGAACGGTTGAACAAGCGGGCAGAAGCGATCTTGGTCCTGGAACAGGCCCTGCGCATCGATCCTAACTTCGCCGACGCCAAACGAAACCTTCAGCGAATGAAGTCCGCCGAAGGCTAAGATTGCGCGTACATTTCATCGTCAACACATTTCGGCCCGTAGCCATTGATGCCGCCAAAGAGACGGTGTCTTGGTTGCGGGCCGAAGGCGTTGAAGCCTTGGTCGAACCCGAAGCCGCTGAGCTTTCGGGTTTGCCCGCTTTAGACCCCACGCGCATCGGCGACTGTGATTTGGTCGTATGCCTGGGCGGAGATGGCACCCTGATTCGGGCCGCGCACCTTGTGAGCCGCCAAGGCACCCCGCTCTTGGGCGTGAACTTTGGCCGCTTTGGGTTTGTGTGCGCCTGCCCGCCGGATGCACGCCACAACGTGATTCGGCGCGTGCTGGATGGGGCAGCCGTGCTGGACGAGCGCGCCATGGTGCAAACCGACCTGGAACGCGACGGCCACCATGTGGCGTCGTTGCACTCTTTGAACGAAGCGGCCGTGACCCGCGCCGCCACCACGCGCCTGCTGACGTTTGAGGTGGCGGTGAACGGGATTCCGCTCGCTCGTTACCCAGCGGACGGGGTGATGATTGCCACGCCCACGGGGTCTACGGCCTACAACCTCTCGGCGGGCGGGCCGATTGTGCACCCTTCGGTGCCTTGTCTCGTGATGTCGCCCATCATGCCGCACGCCCTCGGGGCGCGTTCGATTGTGCTGGGGGCAGATGCGGTGGCGGAGATCCGCGTCGAAACCCGGGGCGATGCCGTCTTATCCTGCGACGGGCATTCCCGCCTGACGCTACTGAGCGGTGACCTGGTGAAAGTGGTTTTGTCTCCCCGCGTGACGCGACTGGTGCGTGTGACGGAGGACGACTTCTTGCACAAGGTCTCCGAGCGGTTTGTGTGGGGGCGGATCTATCCCGATGAGCCGGAGGAATCATGCTGAAAGTTACGGATGCCGTGGTTGAATTTGCCGGCGGCACCCGCGCCCTAGACGGCGTGAGCATGGAGGTGCAACCGGGCGAAACCGTGGCCGTGGTGGGCGAATCCGGTTCGGGCAAGACCACCCTGGCGCGGGCGATTTTGGGCTTGCAGCCGCTGAAGTCAGGGCAGGTGGAATTCCATGGCGAGGTGCAAACCGGGGTGAGGGCGCGCCTGGCCGAGCGGGTGGGCATGGTGTGGCAAGACCCCTACGCCAGCATTGACCCCCGGTGGCGCGTGGAGCGCATTGTGCGCGAGCCTGCCGACCTGATGGGCAAGCCCTTGGATGTCCCGGCGCTACTGACCAGCGTGGGATTGGAGCCGGCCTTTGCCACGCGCTACCCGCACGAGATGAGCGGCGGCCAGCGGCAGCGCGTCGCCATTGCTCGGGCACTGGCCTTGCGACCCCCTCTGGTGATCTGCGACGAACCCACAGCGGCGCTGGACCTCAGTGTGCAAGCGCAAATTTTGAACCTGCTGCAAGATATCCGCGCCGAGCTCGGAAGCGCGTTCCTTTACATCAGCCATGACCTCGGCACGGTGCGCTACCTCGCGGACCGCGTGATTGTCATGCAGAACGGAAAGATTGTGGAGCAGGGCCCTTCGGAGTCGCTCTTTGAGAACCCGCAGCAACCCTACACGCAAGCCCTGATTGCCGCCCAGCCGCGCATTGAACAACTGGGAGTGATCCCCGGCTAAGGGCAGAGACCATGCGGAGCGAATTTCAAGAACTGTGGCGCTTTCGTGAGCTTCTGTTCGCGATGGTGGAGCGCGAACTGAAGATTCGCTACAAGAACAGTGTTCTGGGTTTTGTTTGGTCGCTTTTGATGCCGCTGGCCACCATCCTCGTGATGTGGTTAGTCTTTAAGGTCTTTTTGCGCAACGACACGCCCAATTTCTCGGCGTACGTGCTGGCGGCCTATCTCCCTTATCAATTTATTCAGCTGGCGGTGCTGGATTCCGCGCAGAGCGTCTTGATCTCGTTGCCAGTAGTGAAGAAGGTGTATTTCCCCCGGGAGATTTTGCCGCTGGCGTCGGTCATCAGCAACTTCGTTCACCTCTTGCTCAGCCTCCCGATCTTCTTCATTTTCCTCTTCGTGATCTACGCGACTTACGGATTTGAGGTGTCGCCGTTCACCTGGCGGATGCTGTTCCTCCCCGTGCTTTTGGTCATCACCTTTATGCTAACGGCGGGGATGGCGTTCATCATCTCGGCGCTTAACGTCTTTTATGAGGACGTGAAGTACGCCGTAAGCCTGCTTCTTTATATCTTTTTCTTCCTCACTCCGGTGATGTACTTTAGCGAAAACGTGTTCTACGCGCTCAAGGACAAGCCGTACGGGATGATGCTGTATAACCTGTATCACGCCAACCCGATGGCGATGCTGGTGACGGCCTACAAGAAGACCCTGGTGCCGATGGGCAAGATTGACCCGGGCGGCGGGGAAGGCCTGATCCCCATGCTGCCGATGAACTGGCCGATGTTCGGCGTCACGGTGGCCATCACGCTCGCGTTTTTCTTTGGGGGCTACGCCCTGTTCAACCGCATGAAGTGGAGGTTTGTGGAGCGCCCATGAGCACGGACATCGCCATTCACATTCAGGATCTCCGCAAGGAGTTCATGCTCAGCCATAGCGGGTCGGCCAGCCTCAAGACGGCCCTCCTGTGGTGGAAGCGCCGCCAACTAGAAGAACTCAAAGTGCTGCGCGGGCTGACCTTTGAGGTCAAGCGCGGTGAATGCGTGGCGCTGGTGGGCCGCAACGGAGCGGGGAAGAGCACGCTACTCAGCCTCCTCGCCCGGGTCTATAAACCCACCTCGGGCTCCATCACCATCAACGGTCGCATCGCGCCTCTGCTCGAGCTTGGCGCGGGGTTCCACCCCGACCTCACCGGCCAAGAAAACGCTCTTTTCAACGCCATGATTCTGGGGCTCAGCCGCAAGGAGGCGACCGCTCGCATTGAGCCGATTCTCGCCTTCGCCGAGCTCGAAAAGTACCGCGACGCGCCCGTGCGCACCTACAGCAGCGGCATGTTGGCGCGCCTGGGCTTTAGCATCGCCGCGCATGTGGATGCCGACATTCTCATTGTGGATGAAGTGCTGGCCGTGGGGGACTTCGCGTTCGAGCGCAAGTGCTTTGCGTTCATCGAGGAGTTCAAGCAGAAGAACGGCACCATCCTCTTCGTCAGTCACGACCGGGAAGATGTCCTGCAAGTAGCAGACCGCTGCATTTGGCTCAAGGATGGCCGGGTGGAGCAAGAAGGCGACCCGCTGACGGTGCTGGACGCTTACGAGTCCGGTACGGCCTAAGGCTGGGCGTCCGGGGGCAGGGCGGGCCCGGCGATTGGCGCCGTCAAAACCTTCCACCACAACCCGACGTGTGGCCATGCGCGCCGGGGGCGCACCAGGCATAACCCCAGGTAGCCAAGCAACCGCAGAATCGCTCCCTCGCGATTGAGGCTCCAACACTCAAGGGCCGCCAGCGGGCCATGATGAAGCTTAAAGTAGAGCTCCTTGCCTCGGTTATAGCGGGCGACGGCTTGCCAACGGGTTCCGGTGCTACTGGCGCCCAGGGCGTGCGTGAATGCAGCCCCCGGCACATAAAGAATCCGCCCGTGCGCCTTCAGCCGGTGGCAGAGTTCGGTGTCCTCGCAGTAGAGGAAGAATCGTTCATCAAACCGTTCCACCCGCCGCAAACACAGGCAAGCCCCCATCACTTGCGCGACTTCGTGCGGCCCCGGCCCCCGCGCCAGCAACCGGTGCGTCAGCCAAT
>CAZDWU010000029.1:18127-21487 GCA_964509165.1 uncultured Chthonomonas sp.
TGCGCGACTTCGTGCGGCCCCGGCCCCCGCGCCAGCAACCGGTGCGTCAGCCAATACGGCGAAAGGAACTTTGAGCGCGGGAGCAGCTTCTCGAAGAGGAACTGCTCGCACGCCACGGCCCACAGGGTGAGGGGGGCGCAACATGAAGCCTGTACCCGTCCATCCGGGAACTGCAACTGGCCGCCACACGCCACCACGCTGGGGTCGCTCATGACCTCTCGCAACACGCCCAACGCCCCGGGGGTGGCGGTGGCGTCAGAATTCAGAAGCAACGCGAGTTCGCTGCTCATCGCGTCCAGGCCTTGGTTGTTGGCCGCGCCAAAACCGCGATTCTTCGCATTCGCAATCAGCCGTACGTGCGGAAAATCGGCGGCCACCATCTCGGGGCTGCCATCGCGGCTGGCGTTGTCCACCACGATGATCTCGTCGGCCTCGCCTAACGATTCCAGGCAGGCGCGCAGGTGGTCCTTGGTGTTGTAGCTGACAATCACCACTCCCAGGCGAACCTGACCTGACTCGGGCGTGTCAACCATGTTAGACTAGAGAGATTATGGCCGACGAAGTGATGCTGAGTCGCGAGGGTTACGACAAGCTTGCCAAAGAGCTGGAGACGCTCAAGATGGTGGAGCGTCCGCGTATTGCGGACAACATCCGCGAAGCCAAGTCGCACGGCGACCTCCGCGAGAACGCGATGTATCATGAGGCCAAGCTGAACCAACAGCGCCTGGAAGGCCGCATTGCTGACCTCGAAAAGACGCTCCAATTTGCCAAGGTCATTGACCCCTCGCAGATGAGCGGCGCGCACCTGGGTTCGCGGGTCAAGCTCGCCGACCTCGAATGGGGCGGCGAACTCACCATTGACCTCGTGGGAGCCTTCGAAGCGGACCCCCTGGAGGATAGAATCAGCATTACCTCACCGATGGGCGCGGCCCTCTTGGAGAAAAACGTTGGCGATGAAATTGAAGTGGAAGCCCCGGCCGGCACCCAGCGCTACCGCATCCTGGCTATTGATTAGCCTGGTGGCGGGGCTGGGGGCGGGTTGCGCCGCTCCGGAGCCCGTCTCGGTGGCCAAGAGCACGCAACCGGAACTCGATCTTGAGTATCCAGGTGACTTTAGCGACACGCGCCTTGCCCTGATGCCCGAAGGCGGAAGGCTGGCGGTGGGCGATAGCATCGCCAACTTCCGGGCGTATCTGCCCAAGCCGCGCCGGGCTTACGATTCCAGCGATGTGCCCCCCGGGTTTGGCAAAACGTTTGTCAGCCGGGGTTGGACGGATACGGCGGTATCGGCCTCGGTGATTAGCCTGGAAGACCGAATCGTGCTGGCCATGACGACCGAAGAAGGGGTGGAAGACAATGCGGTGCAGTCCGCCATTGACCGCTATTCCGGTTACTTCGGTTATCCCGAGGAGACGATTGGGCAAGGGAAGTTCCGGTACGCGTTCTGGCGCGATGGCGGCAGTGTGCTGATGATTGGCAACGCCTTTGAACCCGAGGGTTCGCAGTCGCTCAGCATCGTGGTGGGGCACCCTAAGGCGATGACCGCGCTCTCGATGACGCCCGGAGCCGTGCGGCGCAGTTTTGAGTCGGCGATTCAGAGGCTGGATGAGGCGGAGAAGAAGAACGAGACACTTTCCACCCCCGCCGAACGTACAGATAAGTAAGTCCGCATCGCGCGAGGCGGGCTAATACTAGAAAGGAGGTGGCATTCAATCAAATGAGTGACAGTAACATGCGCAAGGGAGGTCGTGGGTTTTAGTAACTCACTCCTTCGGACGGGTCGGCGATGAACTCCTGACCTCCCTGTAGTCCGAAAGCGCAAGGTACCCCTTCCGTCCGGGAGGGGTCTTGTGTTTTTGGGGGTCGTTGGATTTCTTCGGCTTTGAGTCGCCGGCTTCCTTCTTCTTGGGTTTGACCCCGATTTCGCCAGCTCGACCCGTAGATTCAAACTCAAGATCAACTAAGGCTCCGGACACGACATTGCTGACGCGTCGCCCCTTGGCCCGCAGAATGTCAACGAGTTCCAGGAATCCGCGATGATGCTGTTCGTATGTTGCCGGATCTTCAAATCTTGGGCCAAAGAAGAGCCCCTTTTTGTCCTTGACCGCGTAGTACGGCGCGGCAAGGATCTCAGGTTCATCCGTAGGCGGGAGTTGCCACAGTCCCTCGCTGATATGTCGTTCATGATCGTAGAACATCTCCATGTGGATGACGCGTTCTGAAATCAACTCGTAGACGTCAGGCGTGTCCTCCGGATGTCCTTCAACCAACAGGATGTACCCCACGCCACATTCGGCAACGACTTGCCCATCCACTTTCGCCTTTGCCCACTTGACCGTTGAGATCACGGCTTGCATCTATATCACCATCCAGGAAACTCTAAATCTGCCACTTTTTTCTGGGCAACTCTTCTGTGAGATTTTGACCAAGATGGTCAGACTAAGTTGTTCTCCGAAACCTGATCCACGATCACCGTCACCGGGCCATCGTTCAGCAGCTCCACCTTCATGTCCGCGCCAAACACCCCCGTGCTCACGGTGCGGCCATGCCCACGCAGCGCCTCCACGAACTCATCAAACGCCCGCTCCCCCTGCTGGTAGGGCGCACTCAGCACAAAGCTAGGCCGCCGCTGGGTGGTGTCGCCGTAAAGTGTGAAGTTCGAGATCGCCAAGATCTCAGGCTGATCAGGGGGCGGCAAATCCGCCAGGGCCAGGTTCATGCGGCCCTCAGCATCGTTGAAAATGCGCAGATTGGCCACCCGCTTGGCCACGGTGGCAATGTCGGCCGGCGTGTCGTCGCGGTGCGCCGCCACCAGCACCATCAGCCCGGGGCCGCAATGCCCCACCACGGCACCATCCACGCTCACCCGCGCCCACTGCACTCTTTGGACAATCGCTCTCACTTAAACTTGCCCCGCCCGAACGCCCGCAGAATCGAGATCACGTCGCTCATCTGCCCGATCTGGTTCATCACGTGTTGCAGGTGCTTGCTGTCGCGCACGTCAATTTGCAGGCTGATTTCTGCGGTGGGGCCGGTCTTGGCCTTCACGGCGCTGATGTTGGTTTTCAGCTCACCCAGCAAGCTCGAAATCTCGCCCAACAACCCCGGCCGGTTCAGGGTCACCACAATGAGCACCACGTCGTAAACGTTGTCGTCGGGCTCCCAGTCCAGGCCGGTCATGCGCTCCGGCTCCTTGTCCATGAGCGCCATGGCATCCGGGCACACCCGGCGGTGAATGAGCAAGCCGCGCCCGCGCGAAACATAGGCCACCACATCATCCCCCGGCACGGGCAGGCAGCAGCGCGCCCGGCGCGAGAGCACGCCCTCCATGCTGGTGCGGGCCTCCTGGGTGGCGCGGCT
>CAZDWU010000029.1:21587-22759 GCA_964509165.1 uncultured Chthonomonas sp.
TTGCCGCGCGAGGTGTTCTCGGCGCGGTTGCGGCGCCGGAAGTACGCCCGAATCTTGCTGCGGGCGTGCTGGCTCTGCACAAACTCCAGCCAGTCCAGACTGGGCTGGGCGTCGCGCCGGGTCACCAATTCCACCCGGTCTCCGTTCTGGAGCTTGGTGCTCAGCGGCACGATACGCCCGTTGATCTTGGCACCCACCGTGATGAGCCCGAGATCGGTGTGGACCCGGAACGCGAAGTCTATAGGCGTGGAGCCAGCGGGGAGGTCCAAAACGTCGCCCTTGGGCGTAAACACGAACACCTGTTCGCTGAAAAAGTCGGTCGAGACCGCCTTCAGGAATTCCCGTGAGTTCGAGGAATCGTTCGACCAGTCGGCAATCTGCTTGCGCAGTTCCGCAATGGCCTCGCCCCGCACATTGGCACGCTCGCCTTCTTTGTATGCGAAGTGGGCGGCCACCCCGTATTCGGCAATCTCGTGCATCTCACGGGTGCGGATCTGCACCTCGATGGGCTCGCCGTGGGGGCCAATCACTTTGGTGTGCAGGCTCTGGTAGCCATTCGGCTTGGGGGCGCTGATGTAGTCGCTAAACAAGCCCTGCATGGGCAGCCACAGATCGTGGACGTAGCCCAGCGCGAGGTAGCACTCGTAGGGCTGACTCACGATGACGCGCAGCGCGATGAGGTCGTAAATCTGCTCGAACGGGATGCCCTGCTTGACGACCTTGTTGAAGATGCTGTAGAGGTGCTTGGGCCGCCCGATGACCTGGGTGTTGTGCAAGCCTTTGGATTCCAGCCGCTCTTTCAGAATCCGGATCGACTCCTTGAGTTCGTCCTCGCGGTGCTGCCGAGACTTCGCCACCGCTTCGGTGATCTCCCGGAATTCCTTGGGGTGCAGAACCTTGAATGAGAGGTCCTCCAGTTGCCACTTGATCTGCCAAATCCCGAGCCGCGCGGCCAGCGGAGCGTAAACGTCCATCGTTTCCTGCGCGATGCGGATGCGACGATCGGACGGCATGCTGTCCAGCGTGCGCATGTTGTGCAGCCGGTCGGCCAGCTTGATAATCATCACGCGGATATCGAGCGACATCGCGATCAGCATCTTGCGCAGGCTCTCGGCGGCGCGCAGGGTTTCGGCCCGGGCGGCCTGGTTGGCGGTGCCGTCCGGGCGCACGCC
>CAZDWU010000029.1:22859-24735 GCA_964509165.1 uncultured Chthonomonas sp.
TATTCATCTTCGGGGCATTCCGTCCACACGCTGCCCATTTGCAGGCTAGCGTCGGCCACCAGGGGCTGAGCGGCGGCGGCTATGCTCCCGGCTTGCACCAGGGGCTCATCGCCCTGCACGTTGAGGAAGATATCGCCCGGCACCTTGGTGGCAACTTCGGCGATGCGGTCAGTGCCGCTCACGTGGTCGTGGCGAGTCATGATGACGCGCGCGCCAAAGCCCTCGGCGGCGGCTTGAATCTCTTCATCCGGCGTGGCGATGTAGATTTCCGACGAAATCCCTGACTTGGTGCAGGCTTCCCACACCCACTGGACCATCGGTTTCCCGAGCAAATCCACCAACGGCTTGCCCGGGAAACGAGTTGCGCCCATTCGGGCCGGAATCACAACGACTACGCTCAAGGTTTCACTCACTCGGCCTAGAGGGAGCCCGCTCTGCGCGCCCCGCCCGGCAAGTGAATGTGTACCCCGGCGACCAGCAACATCATCTCGTCGGTGGTCTCCTCGCCCCAGCGCACTTCGCGCGGCGGGGAACTCGGGTTCGACGGGTTGTCCTCGCTGTTATCGAAGATCGCCACGATCTCAATCTTGCTGCCGCGCTTGATGAGCTTGGGCTCCTTCAGCATGTAGTTCAGCTGCCAATTGAAGTCCCACTTGTCGATCGAAATCAAACGCTCGCGAGTGCCGTCCGGGTGGATCAGCGTGGCGTGCATTTCCTTGCCCAGCAGGTGCATGTGCGGCATCAGGCTGTAAAGCGTGACGTCCACCGGCAGCGGGATGGTCTGCTTGAACTCGGACTTCGCGTTGCCCGCCGGGATGCGGATGGCGGGGTTGGCCAGCCAGGCAATCTCCGTCGGCATGGTCACCGGTTCCTTGGCAAAGTAGAGGGCCATCTTGGTTTGGTCCACTTCCTCACGGCCGGACTTGCTGTAGTGAACTTGCATCACGATGCGCGCGCCCGGCTTGAGCAGGAAGCCCGCCCCCTTGGGCAAGCGTTCGGGCTGCAGGCCCGGCGCCCAGCCGCCCAGGGCGTTATCGGGGATGAAGCCCGGCCCGCCAAAGGTTTGGTAGCCACCATCTCGCCCGCCTTCCAGCAGCTTGTCGCTCACGCCTTTCTCATCGATGAAGGCAATGACGTGGTGCACCACGGCCTTATTGCCGGGCTTGACGTCCATGGCCTGCACGTAGACCGGCTCGGTGATGTCCGGCTTGATGACGAAGTTCCAGTATTCGTCGCGGCCATCATCGCCCAGCTTAAACGGCTTAGGCATCGAAATCAGCATGTCGGGTTCGCCGAGACGCCAACCGACCGGGAACTCGGGGGCCTTCGGGGCTTTGCTCAGGTCGCCGCTGGGGGCACCGGCCTCGGCCCATTGCGCTAATGTGGCGATTTCTCGCTCGGTCAGGCGCATTTCATGGCTGAATTCGCCCACGCCCTCCACGGCCAGCCACGGCGGCATGCGGCGCTCGCTGGAAACCTTGGCGATCATGCGGCTCCACTTGCGGGCATTGTCGTAGCCTTCCAGGGAGAACGGCGCGACCTCACCCGGGCGGTGGCACACCAAGCAGTTGTCGTTGATGATGGCGGCGGTGTGCTCGGCGTAGTTCACTTCCTCCATCGAGGGAATCGGGGCACCGGCCATCAGGTAGCAGCCAAAGGCTTCGGCTTCCTTGATCTTGGGTTCCTTGCCGTCCAGGGCCGCCGTGAGGGCGTCCTTGAGGTAGTGGGTTTTCACTTCCTCGGTCACCTTGGCGTCGTCCATCGGGCCACGGTAGAGCACTTCATCACCTCGGCGTACCACCACGGTCGGCACAATCTCCACGCCGGATGACTTCGCCTTGCTGCCGCCAACATCGAGGCGGAAGGGGAAGTCGAG
>CAZDWU010000030.1:0-15937 GCA_964509165.1 uncultured Chthonomonas sp.
GCTCATGCGGCTCAGGCGGAGCGCCGCCCGGATGCGCGCGAACAGTTCAGCGAGCCCAAAGGGTTTGGTGAGGTAGTCGTTCGCCCCGGCATCGAGAGCCTCGACTTTGTTCATCTCGTCGCCTCGGGCAGACAAGATGATGATAGGGACCAGCGACCACTCTCGAATTCGGCGGGTGACCTCGACGCCATCCAGATCGGGAAGACCAAGATCGAGCAAGATGAGATCCGGCGACTCGGTCGCTGCCATGCGGATCCCGGCGGCTCCATCTGCAGCTTCGACGAGGTTGTATTCCTCAGGATTGATGCTTACGCGTAGGAATCGCCGAATCGCGAGCTCATCATCAATCACCAGGAGCTTCGGTTTACTCACGGGGGGCCTCCGGCTGGCGGGGCGGCAAAGGGAATGCGAGCGAGAACTCCGCACCGCCCTCGGGTCTGTTCGCGACCATCACCTTTCCTCCGTGGAGGTCGATGACGGCCTTGACGACTGCCAGGCCCAATCCATACCCTCCAGACGGTGTTCGGTAACCGGGCTGAAACAGTTTGGTGAGGTTCTCCTCCAGAATTCCCTGGCCGTTGTCCATGACCCGGAACAAAACCTGGTCTGCGTCAACAGCCGTTGAGATTTCGATCGTGACCCCCGGGGGAGTGTGGCGACCAGCATTTTCGATCAGATTCACCAAGGCCTTCTCGATTAGCAAACCATCTACTCGCAGAAGCGGCAAGGTATCGGGGTTCTTCACGTACACGACCCGATCGCCAAGGCTGGGACGGGCTTGCTCCAGTGCTGTGGCCACGAGGTCCTGAGGGAGATGCCAGTCCAGATTGAGTTCCACGCCCCCGCTTTGCAAGCGCGTCATATCCAGGAGGTTCTGAATTTGGTGATTGAGTCGGACCGATTCGTCATGAATGGTATGGACGAGAGATGACGTGTCGGCATTGCCTGCCTTAAGGCTAGCCGCCGCACCGGTAATGCTAGTGAGGGGGGTCCGAAGATCATGAGAAATCGAACTCAAGAGAGTGCTGCGGATGCGCTCGCTCTCCGCTTGGATTCTCGCGTCATTGGATTCCTTAGCTAGAATCGCCCGTTCGAGGGCCATCCCGAGAGAGTTTGCGAAAGTCTCCAGCAGGCGCATTGATGCCAGGTCGAGAGCTCTTCCTCCGGGTTGAAATCCCAAAACTCCAACGATGGCCTCGGAACCCCGCAGAGGTAAGTACAACGCTGAGGCTCCAGGAAGGGTATCGGTACCCTGCCCGGCCGGCATCGCGTGCAGGCCAACCCAAGAGGCCACGCCCACTTCAGAAGTTGAATCCTCAAACCCGCCTTCTGACCCCGCCAAGTTCACTAAGCGACCTGATTCCAAAAGGAACACGGCCACGTCTCCATCAAAAACGCTCCGAATCTCATTGGCGGCAACCTGGGCAAGTTCGCGCTTTCCCCGTTGTTGAGCCAGCAGTTGGCTCAGGCGATACAGACTCGAGTTTCTCCGCTCCCGATCGCTCGAAGACGCCAATTGAGTCTTCAGTTTCTGGGTGAGCGTGCTGATTACGAGGGCCACACAAAGCATGACCACGAACAGCACGGTGTAGCGAGCATCGCTGACGGCAAACGTATAGCGTGGCTCGACAAAGCAGAAGTTGTAGCAGAGCACGCCAACCCCGGCGGTAATCGCCGACTCCCAAGGCGTGGTTCTGCCAGCCGCCACGGCGACCCCCAGCACAAACAGCATGGCGATGTTGGCGAGCCCTAATGTCTCGTAAAGCAAGAAGCCCAACCCCGTGGCACAGGCGACGAGAGCGAGGCCAACCAGCAGGCCCGAAATGGTGACCCGGGGAGCAACCCCGGATTGAGCGCGCCGAGAGGGCGGTTTCTCAGCATCGCCTCCGGTGATGACGTAGACATCCACCTCGCCGCTGGCCCGCACCATTTCGTCCACAACCGAGCCGAAGAGGATCTCTTTCCATCGTGGACGAATGGGCTTGCCCACAACAACGAGGGTTGCATTCCGCTTATGCGCGAAATGGAATACCTCCTGGACAATATCGTGACCGCTTAGCGTAACGACTTCCATACCAAGGGACTTGGCGAGTTCCAGCGCTTCAACGGCATGACTACGATCTTCCTCCGTTCGTGCGGCTTGGCGGTCACTATCCACGGTTACGGCAATGAGTTCTGCATGAGAGGCGGCACCGAGTCGGGCTGCCGCTCGGACCACCCGGCTCCCCATCCGGTTGGGGGCAACACAAACGACGACGCGCTCTCGCGTGGCCCACGGCCCCTTGGCTCCTTCTTGCGTGCGCAGACGGCGCATCTCCGCGTCCACCGAATCAGCCACTCGACGAAGGGCGAGCTCGCGTAGAGCAGTGAGATTTGATGTCTTGAAGAAGCCGTCGAGTGCTTGCTCGACCTTATCCGGGACGTAGACCTTCCCTTCCTTGAGCCTTTGCTGGAGCTCACCCGGGGGGATATCGACGACTTCAATTTCATCGGCCCGGTCCAAGAAGGCGTCTGGAACTGTCTCCTGCACGCGAACGCCGGTGACCTGAGCCACGACATCGTTCAGGCTCTCCAGGTGCTGGATATTCATGGCCGTGTAGACATCAATCCCGGCATCGAGTAACTCCTCGACATCCTGCCACCGCTTTCTATGCCGGGATCCTTGGGCATTGGAATGGGGCAACTCATCGATAAGGACGAGGTGCGGCTTGCGCTGGATGATGGCGTCCGTATCGGGCTCAAAGAGGGTCGCCCCTTTGTAACTGAACTGGCGCAAAGGCACGGCCGGAATGCCGGAAGTCATTGCCTGGGTTTCGGCTCTTCCGTGCGTCTCGATAAATCCTATGACGACATCCAGGCCCCGCTCGAGGTGCTGTTGGGCTTCGCCCAGCATGGCGAAGGTCTTTCCAACTCCCGCCGACGCGCCGATGAAGACCTTCAAACGCCCCCTGCCTTGGTCGCTAGCTTGGACCGCAAAGAGGAGTTCGTCAGGATCGGGTCGCCGCGGTTCTATGCGGCCAGAATACCGGCGGGTGCTAGGGCAAACTTGGTGTGTCGTCCAATCTTGATGCGATCTTGATTCGGGTTAAGCTCCAGTGGTTGACCCATGTCCCTCTGAGCGCGGGGCGACTGACGGCGAACTGAGAGAGGGAACCTTGTAAGATTCGATGACTCCCACCATTACTCCCAGGAAGGCCTGATGCACACGAAAATATGGAAGTTTTCGACCGAAAACGTGGAGCCGACAGCCGGATTCGAACCGGCGACCTGCTGTTTACGAAACAGCTGCTCTACCACTGAGCTATGTCGGCGTGCGCCAGCACCTATTATAGGCCAAAAAGGGCACGGCCCCAAGACCGCGCCCTCCGGCAAATAGGTCCCGCGCCTACTTGGTCGCGCGGCGGCGGCGGGCCAGTGCCACCAGCCCGGCTCCCAGCACCAGCATGGTGCCCGGCTCGGGCACGGCCTGCGAGAATGTCACGTCATCCACCGCAATCCACCAGCCCTGGCCAAACTTGATCTCCAGTTGCTGCGCGGTCAGCGGGCTCGACGTGAAATCGTGCAGCACGTTGCCGCCCACCGGGTTCGCCGCATTGGTGGAATACAGCACGTTGCCCAGCCCGTCACGCACCGAGATATCCGAGTACTGCGCCGGCCCCGTGGACCACAGAGCGGTGCGGAAGGAGAGCAGAGAGACCTGGAATCCCGCATCGGCCGTCAGCGTGACGTAGCCGTCGTTCGGCACCGCCGTAGAGGCGTTGCCTGCCCACAGAACATTGCTCAAGTTTCCGTAGCCGGTCGCCCAAGGGCTCAAGCCGTTGAACGTACCGCTCGGGTTCTGGGCGCGGTAGGCGACCGTCACGTTGGGCGTAAAGCCACCTTCGGCCCCGTAGGAGAAGTTGCCCATCGTAGTGGCCGTCACCCGGTGCCCATAGTTGGGACTACTCGTCGTGTCGCCGGTTCCAATGACGTTGCCATTCACCTGATTAAAAGTCAACCGAGTGGCTGAAGCCACCGAACACAGTCCAACTAAAGCAAGCGCAAATCCAATGGTTCGCATGACCACATTTTAACCTACCCCTCGCAACAATCCTGGTTAAAAGTTGGTGATATTTCGACAAGCCCCGCAAAATTGCGAGGGTGCTCCGATCAAGGCGCCGGCGGAGTCTGCTTCAGTTCATCCACCGCAAAGTTCAAGCGCACTTGCCCCTGATAGGTCGTCATCCACACCTTCCCCGGCTCAATCTCAAAGAGCGTGGGATAGGCGGCGTCCGTCTCCCCGCGCCACAGCACCCGGGGGGCGCTCCACGTCCGCCCGTCGTCCTCGCTCCACCGCGCGTAAATCTCGCGCCGATACCACGATGCCCCGCGCTCGCTTCCTTGGTCAGAAAACCGCCGCGTGGTGCGCTGCCCCGTGGGATAGAGCGGGTTGTAGGCCAACAGGATCGTGCCGTCGGCGAGCCGAAGCAGGCCCGCCGGGGAGCTACTGGCGGGGATCCCCATCGATGCCGGGCGGCTCCACCCGCTGGTCGTCCGCCGCGTCATCCACAGCGAATCTTGCGTAGACCGCAGCACCGCCATCGCCCCGCCTGGTACCGGAAGCACCACGCCTTCATAGAGGCCATCGTGGTGCCCGCGCCCGCCGCCATCCATGGTGCTGCGCCGCCGCCAAGTGTCGCCGTTGTCGGTGCTTTCGTACATCACCGTCACGTTGGTGGGTTTGGCGCTGGTCATCTCCTGCCCCACCGCCACCAGGTGCCCCGGGGCTATCTCGGCCAGGCCCCGGCTAGCCCCGGCATAGGTGCCCTGCACTTCCTGAATCATGCGCCAGGTCGCGCCATTGTCATCGCTCACGGCCACTAGGGTGCAGGCCTTGCTGCTGGGATTCAAGCGGCGGGCGGCGTTGTCCCAGTCGTAGCGCAGGGTCTTGCGATCAATGAAAAACGCCACCACCCGGCCGGATTTCGTCACCAACAGGGCCGAATCATTCAGGGCCTCGTAATCGCCCCCGGGGAACATGCGTGCCCCTTTCCAACTCGCGCCGCCATCGGTGCTGCGGCGAATCCAGCCGTCGTTGAGGGCCAGGATGTGGCCATTCGCCGCCCGCACAAACGGGCCCAGCGGAATCAGGGGCATGGCCTGCGTGGGCACCACGGCCACCTCGGCTCGCATCCCACCCAAGCTCGCCAGAGCCAGAATCACGCTCGCACTCAGCATCTCTGGTTGTTAGACGTCCCCGTCGCGCCTTCCGCACGCCTGTGGCCGGTGTGTCATAATTTCTCCAGCTCTTCGTTGCCCGATCGACCGTATTCCCTCACCGGGAAATTGGGGCGTGCAACCGGAAGACAGAGGAAACAACGATGAGCCAAGACCTCTTTCCGATCATTGGAATTGACTACGTTCGGCATTTTGTCAACAATGCCCGCGCGACGTCCTTCTTCTACCAACACACGTTTGGGTTCTCCATCACGGGCTACACCGGCCTAGAAACGGGCAACCAGAACGAAGTGGGCTACGCCATGGAGCAAGAAGATGTCCGCCTGTGGTTCAGTGCCCCCGTGCGCCCCGGCCACCCGATGGCCGAAAAGATCGCCTACCACGGCGACTTTGTGCAAGACATCGCCTTTACGGTGGAAGACTGCGATCTCGCCTTCAAGACGGCCGTGGATCGCGGCGCCAAGGTATGGCACGAGCCGATGACGCTGGAAGATGATTTCGGCCGCGTCCGCATCGCGTCCATCTGCACCTACGGCGACACTGTGCACAGTCTGGTGCAGCGCGACCAATACAACGGTCCGTTCCTGCCGGGCTTCCGCGCCGAGAATCAGCCGGGCGACCCCATTGGCATTAAGGCCGTGGACCACGCCGTCGGGAATGTCGAACTCGGCCAGATGAACGTGTGGGTGAAGTGGTACGAGGATGTTCTGGGCTTTAAGAACATGCTCTCCTTCGATGACAAGGACATCTCGACCGAATACACGGCGCTCATGTCCAAGGTGATGTCGAGCGGCAACGGACGCGTGAAGTTCCCCATCAACGAACCCGCCGCCGGCAAGAAGAAGTCGCAGATTGACGAATACCTTGAGTTCTTTGGGGGCGCGGGCGTGCAGCACGTCGCCATGCAGACCGAGGACATCGTGCACACCGTCAGCCGCCTGAAGGCGCGGGGCGTCCCGTTCCTCAGCGTGCCGCGCACGTACTACGACATGTTGCCGGATCGCGTGGGCGAGATTGACGAAGACATCGAAGTGCTGGCCGACCTCGGCATCCTGGTGGACCGCGACGACGAGGGCTATCTGCTGCAGATCTTCACCAAGCCGGTGACGGACCGCCCGACGTTGTTCTACGAGATCATCCACCGCAAGGGCGCGCAGTCGTTCGGCAAGGGCAACTTCAAGGCGCTGTTCGAATCCATCGAGCGCGAGCAAGCCCTGCGCGGCACGCTCTAAGCTCCGACCCGTCCTTTGGGGACAAGAAACCCTCGCTCCTCTTCGTGGGAGCGAGGGTTTTGCTTTGTAGGGCTTCGACTTGATCTCTACCCGACCAAACACACTTGCCAAAAGAAGGTCGCGCCCCTGGTCAGTTGACCAAGGGCGCGATCATTTTTCGGGTCGGGAACGTTAGAACCGGATCGTCTGCAGCGCGGTTTCCGTGATCTTCTCGACCGACGGGAGCACGTGCAGTTCCAGCGGCTTCACCCACGGCACCGGAGTGTCGAGGCGAGTCACGCGGGCCGGCGGCGCATCCAGGTAGCGGAACGCCTTCGTCGTCATGCGGGCCAGGATTTCCCCAGCAAAGCCGCACGTCATCGGCGCTTCGTTGACCACCACCAGGCGGTTCGTCTTTTGCAGCGAGGCGATGATCGTCTCTTCGTCCAGCGGCACCAGCGTGCGGATGTCGATGACTTCCGCCGAATACCCTTCCTTGGCCAGGTTGTCGGCCGCTTCCAGGCAGTGCCACACGTTCTGGCCGTATGTCACCAGCGTCACATCGGCGCCTTCGCGCGCAATGCGAGCCTTGCCCAGCGGCACAATCGCATCGTCGCCCGCGTTCAGTTCCTCTTCGATCTCGCGCTTTCGGTAAAGCTCCTTGATCTCGTAGAACAGCACCGGGTTCGGGTCGCGCAGGGCGCTGATCATCAGGCCCTTGGCGTCGCTCGGCGTGCTCGGGCACACAATCTTGAGGCCCGGGCTGTTAGCGAACCACGCCTCGTTCATCTGGCTGTGATAAAGCGCACCGCCACCGTAGCCACCCGCGGGGCCGCGAATGACCATCGGGATATTGACTTCCCCGGCCGTGCGGTAGTGGTAGGTGGCCGTCATGTTGACGATCTGGTCGAAGCCGCACGAGATGAAGTCGATGAACTGCATCTCCACCATCACGGTCTTGCCGTTGAGGGCCATGCCGCAGGCGGTGCCCACAATGGCTCCCTCCGAAATCGGCATGTCAATGACACGTTCGGGGCCGAACCGGGCTTGAAGCCCATCCGTCACGCCAAACGCGCCGCCGAGAATCCCGATGTCCTCGCCCATGGCAATCATGTGCGGGTTGCGGGCCATTTCTTCGGCGATGGCTTCCTTAATCGCGGTCAGATAGTTCTTCTTGGTGCTGCTCACACCGTCAATCAGGCTTGCCATGGTTTATTCGACCTCCTTGAAGACCCACATGCCGCCCTCTTCCGCCTCCGGAAGCGGGGACTTGATCGCAAACTGCACACCCTCGTTGAGGTAGGCCACCACTTCCTCGGGGAAGTCGATGTCGGTTACCTCACCGGCGCCCTTGTTCTCGGCAAGGTGCTGGCCGGCTTCTTCCTTGGTCATGTGACCAAGCGCCACCAGTTGCTGCTTCATCACGGCAATCGGGTCGCGGCTGCGGCCCTCTTCGACTTCGTCCTTTGGGCGGTACTTGGCCGCGCGGTCGTCGTCGTGGTCGCCGTGGCCGTAGGCGCGGAACGTCTTGCATTCCACGATGCTCGGGCCGTTGCCAGCGCGAGCGTGCTCCACCGCCATCATAACCTTGTCGTAGACGTCAAGAACGTCTTGGCCATCGGCGATGAGACCCGGGATACCGTAACCGTCGGCGCGGCGGGCAAAGTCTTCCAGCGAATACTCCAGTTGCGTCGGGGTGCCGTACGCCCACTGGTTGTTCTCGATGATCGTGATCACCGGCAGTTTGTGCACGGCGGCGAAGTTGATCGCTTCGTGGAAGATGCCCTGCGCGGTGCTACCTTCCCCGTTGAACGTAAGAACCACCGCGTCACCACCATCCAGCCGGTCGGCGTAGACCACCCCGGCGGCAGCGGGAATCGTCCCGGCCAGCATCGAGGTGCTGTGGATGATGCGCTTGGACTTGCTGCCAATGTGGCTCCAGTTATCGCGGGCGCGACCCGGCGAACCGGCCTTGCCCCACACCTGGGCGCACACTTCCTCAATGGTCATCCCGATGCGGTCCGGGTTGCGCCAACCCGCATTCATATCCTTGAGGAAGAACGCCGGCATATCCCGGTGAATCGGGCTGATCCAGTCGGTGCCCTTCAGACCGAAGAGCGAACCCACCAAAATGGCCTCTTGGTTGTGCGAGCTGTAGAGCGTGCCGCGCAGGCGACCGCGCTTCTTCTCCTTGATGAGCCGCACGTCAAAATAGCGAGCGAGATAAAGCTGAGTCAGCATCTCGCGCATTTGCTGCGGCGAAAGCAAGTCACGCGGGCGTGACTGTTCGTTCGAATTCTTGTTTGTCTTGGTGGCCACTTTTGGCTCCCGATTGCCCAAAGTCTACGAGTTTTACCTTCGAGATATTGTTCAACCCGCCCCGTTACCTAGTCGCATTGGACATTTGGGCGGACTTTTTTAGTGAATGTTCCCAATTGGCGTAAAGTGAAGGGGTTCGCGCCGTGTCCGACTCGCCCTCTTCTCGCCGTCTCAGCCGCCGCGATTGTCTGCGGTGGGGACTCGGTGGCCTGGTGGGCGGCGGACTTGTCTATACGGGATTCATTGAGCCCAAGTGGCTTGAACTTGTACGCATGAATATCCCGGTGGCCGGGCTACCCCCGGCCTTTCACGGGTACCGGATCGGCCAGATCAGCGACATCCACTTCCCCCGCAACATCACGGTGGAATGGGTGCAGCAAGCCATCGGCATGCTCCGGCCCGAGCGGCCGGATTTGATCGTCGTCACCGGGGATTTCTTCGATGGCCACGGTCAGACCGGCGTGGTGCCCGACAGCACCGACCTCTTTGCCGGATTGACGGCCCCGGATGGCGTCTTTGGATGCCTGGGCAACCACGACATTGCCCTGGACGCCCGGGGTGTGCTGAAGGAACTCACCCGCTCCCCCATTGATGTGCTGCTCAATGACCACACCATCCTCGAGCGGCGCGGCGACCGGCTGGCCCTGGCGAGCATTGACGACCTGATGTACGGGACGCCCCGCCCGGACGAAGCACTGGGCGGCATCCCCAGCGGTACGCCCACCGTGCTCCTCGCCCACAACCCGGATACCGCCGAACTCGGCCTGGGCGACTACCGAGTAGACATCCAATTGAGCGGCCACACCCACGGCGGTGAGCTCTACATGCCGTTCATCGGCGAAGCTTACGTCCCCAGCCGCTTTGGTTCTAAGTTCAGCCGGGGGCTGGTGCGCGGAGCCGCGCACCGGGTGTACGTTAATCGCGGGCTGTGCTCGCCGCGCCACGCCCGGTTCTTGGTCCGACCTGAAGTAACCCTGATTACGCTGACGCCAGCGCCGTCATCCACTGGCTAAAGGCAGCACGCGCCTGCTCCAATTGCCACAGGCGGCGGCCATCCTTCTTCATTTTCACGCCTTCATCCGGCGTGAGCAGGAGCCCCCAGTTGATGTTCATGGGCGCGAAATGGCGCGGGGTTTCGTCCTGCAGGTGCATGAGGAGAGAACCGTAGCCGCAGGGCCGGGCGGGTAGCACGGGCTCCTGCCCTTGCACCCGCTGGGCCACGCACATGCCGGCGTAGATGCCCATCGCCGCACTCTCGACGTAGCCTTCCACGCCCGTGAGCTGCCCCGCCACGTATACGCCCGGCCGGGCGCGGAGTTGGAGGGTCGCGTCCAGGGCCCTCGGGGCTTCCAGATAGGTGTTGCGGTGAATGACACCAAGGCGCACAAAGTCAGCGTTTTGCAGGCCGGGCACCATCTTCAGGACCTCTTTTTGCGGTCCCCACTTCAGGCGGTTTTGGCACGCCACCAGGCTGTAAAGCGACTTCTCCCGATTCTCGGGCCGGAGTTGGAGGGCGGCATAGGGGCGGCGGCCCGTGCGCGGATCTTCGAGCCCCACCGGCTTGAAGTTGCCAAACCGGAGCGAATCCTTGCCGCGCCGCGCTATCTCCTCGATCGGCATGCAGCCTTCAAAGTACTTTGCCTTCTCGAAGTCCTTCAGGGGCACCTGCTCGGCGGCCACCAAGGCCTCGATGAAGGCGTGATATTCCTCCTTGGTGAAGGGGCAGTTGAGGTAGTCATCACCTTCGCCCTTGTCGTAGCGGCTCTGGGCAAAGACGATGCTGCGATCCAGCGATTCGGCATCCACCGTGGGCGAAACCGCATCGTAAAAGTAAAGGTGCTCCTGCCCGGTTTGGGTGGCCAGCCACTGCGCCAGGGGCTCGTGAGTGAGGGGGCCGGTGGCCAGGATGAGCGAGTGACTCGGGTTCTCGGCGGCCTGTTGAGCCAGCGATTCGGCTTCGTCGGGGGTGAAAGCGCGCCGTTCAATCACCACCTGCGGGTGGTTTTCCAGCGCCTCGGTTACGGCGGCGGCGTAGCGGTCACGGTCCACGCAGAGCGCCGCGCCCCCCGGCACGCTGTGAGCTTCCCCCGTGGGAATCACCAAGGAACCCAGCGCCTTCATTTCGCTCTTGAGCAGCCCCGCCGGTGAATCGGGATCTTGCGACTTAAAGGAGTTGCTGCACACCAGCTCCGAAAAGTGGCCCGTCTGGTGGGCGGGGGTTTGCACCACGGGGCGCATTTCGATGAGCCGCACCGGCACCCCGCGCTGGGCCAGCGCCCAGGCGGCCTCGCTTCCGGCAAATCCTGCCCCAACCACCGTAACCCTGGCGCTCATGAGCCTCTATTGTGCGGCCTCGCCCCTTAGGCGGGCGGGTCCAAAAAGCAAATCGGGGTCGCCCAGTGGCAACCCCGATCTGCACGAAGCCAAGTCAAACTCAGACGAGCTGGATGGCTTCTTCTTTGCCCGTTTCGGCGGACTTGTAGAGCGCGTCGAAGATGCTGTTCAGCATCATCGCCTGGCGGGCCGTGACCAGCGAGGGCGCGCCCTCCTTGATCGTCTTGACGAACGCTTGCACTTCGGCAACGTGGCTGTTCTTCACTTCCGGAATCGAGCGCGGCGTGAGGTCAAACAGTTCCTTGTTATCGTCGCGGTAGATCCGCACGCGCTGATCGTTGTAGAAGAAAATTTCCGCGCCCGCCTCGGTGCCCAGGATGGTGGTGCCAAACGGATCGTCCTTGATGTTGGCCATGAACGAGGACTCCAGCACACACACGGCACCATTGGCAAACCGGATGAAACCGACGGCCATATCTTCCACCGTGAACTTGGTGCGGTCGTAGTCGCCCCAGCCGTTGTAGAGGTCCGGGTTCTTGCCCAGCATGTTCCAGGTCACACCACTCGCGCTCACCGGTTCGGGGTGGCCCATCAGGAACAGGGTGAGGTCCAGCACGTGCACGCCGATGTCAATCAGCGGGCCGCCGCCTTGCTTCTCCTTGTCAATAAAGACGCCCCAGCCCGGCACGCCTCGGCGGCGCAAAGCTTGGGTGCGGGCGTAATAGATGTCGCCCATGGCGCCCGAATCGATGTACTTGCGCAGGAACTGAGCTTCGCCGGTAAAGCGGGTTTGGAAGCCCACTTGGAAAACCTTGTCCGACTTCTGCTCGGCCGCCACGATCTGGCGCGCCTCGTGGCCGTTCATGGCCAGCGGCTTTTCGCACAGCACGTGCTTGCCCGCCGCCAGCGCATCCAGGGCCGGCTGCAGGTGCATGAGGTTGGGGGTGCAGATGGAAACCGCATCCACTTCCGGGTCGTTCAAGAGGTCGTGGTAGTCCGCCGTGGTCTTGGCATCCGGGGCCATCTTCAGCGACTCCGCCAGAGCTTCCGGCTTGATGTCACACAACCACTTGATCTCGACCTCGTCCGGCATCGAGTTGTAGCCCGGGATGTGCGCCCCCCGCGCAATGAATCCCGTGCCGATAATCCCTACCTTAAGCTTTTTCGCCATCTTTGTCCTCCTGTGGCATCAGGCCCTCGTCCATGACTTCCGCCACGGTTTCCTCGGGGGACGCCGCGTCGGTTTCGGACTCCAGTGGGTCTGGTGCTCGATGCCGCAGAGCATACAAGGTGCCGCCCACAATCAACACCAACATCACGCCCCAAAAGACTGCAGTAGGCATTTCGGGAATGGCGAAGGGGATGTGCGGCCAGCTCTGGTTGGTCTCCCACCACCTTTCGTAGCTGTGGCCCGCAAAGAGGAAGAGCTTAACGGCCACCCAGCCGACCAGCAGGAAGGCGAGGTGCTCCAGGTCAGGGAACTTGCGCAGCACCCCAATGAAGACCCCGGCTGCAAACCGCAACAAGATGATGCCCAAGATGGCACCAAGATAAACCACCCAAACTTTATCTTTTGCACTCACCGTGCCGACGGCGGCCAGCACCGAGTCCACCGCAAAGGCGATATCGGTGAGCTCCACCGCGATGACGGTCTGCCAGAACCCGCGCTGCTTGATGGGGTTCGCGGAGTGGTCCGATGAGGACGCCTTGTTCAGAAAGTGCTTGATGGGCAGCCACAGCAAGTACGCCGCCCCCACCAGCTGAAGCCACCAGAGGTTGAGAATGAACGTGGCAAAAATGATGGCCAGGAACCGGAAGACGAACGCCCCGCCCAATCCGTAAAGCAGGGCCTTTTTTTGCAACTTATCCGGCAAGTGCTTGACCATAATGGCCAGCACCAATGCGTTATCTGCCGAAAGCAGACCCTCCAGCAAGATCAGAAAGCCAATCGCGCCAAGGTCACCCACGCTGAACGTCTGGGGGACAAACATAAGACCGTCGCCCCGCAGGGCCGTACGATTCTGGCACAATGCGAGGGTGCCTCCCGGTGGAGGCGGAGTCGAAATGCCAACTTACGTTTACGAATGCAAGACCTGTGAAAAGGTGTTTGAAGTCGAACAGCGCATGGTGGAAGACGCGCTGACGGACTGCGATTGCGGGGCTAAGGGCGCCCTGCGCCGAATCATCCAGCCGGTGGCCATCGCGTTCAAGGGCTCGGGCTTTTATGTCAACGATTCCGGCGGATCCTCGGCCACCAGTTCTTCCCTGGCCAAGGAAACTGCCCCCGCAGAAAGCAACGGGCCGGCGAGTGCACCCGCACCCACCGACCCACCGGCCAACTAATCACGCTCGCGCGTTACTTTTCCGGAACGACGATCTCGCCGCTCTTGATGCGCTCGGCGACCTTGTCGAGGTCCGCCTTGATGGCATCGGTCACCAGTTCCTTCGCGTTGCGGAAGTCCGTGGTGCCCACGCCGCCGCTGGCGAGATCATAGACCTTGGTGCCGCCGCTGAACTTGCCTTCCACCACATCCTTGATGGTCTGATAGACGGCTTCGTCCACGCGTTTGACCATGCTGGTCACGATGCGGCCCGGAGCGATGTCGTCCTGGTCGCTATCCACGCCGATGGCGTACTTGTTCTGCTCCTTGGCGGCTTCGAACACACCCAGGCCCGCGCGGCCCGCCGCGTGGTAAATGATGTCGGCGCCCTGGCCGTACAGCACGTTGGCGGCCGCCTTGGCAACGTCCACGTTATCCCAGTCTTGGGTGTACTTCGGCGGCAGCACTTCGGTGCCCGTACCGGCTTCCTTCACGCCCGCCACAAAGCCCGCGTAAAACTTGGTGATGAGGTCGCCCGGCTTGCCACCGACAAAACCAACCTTCTTGGTCTTGCTGGTGCGGCCCGCGATGTAGCCGACCAGGAACGAACCTTCGTGCTCCTTAAAGAGGATCGAGCGGACGTTGCTGGGCTCCGCCACGGCGTCAATCAAGGCAAACTTGGTGTCCGGGAACTGGGGCGCCACCTGGTTGGCGGCGGTCAACATGCCAAAGCCCACCGCAATCACGAGATCCGCGCCGCGCTCGGCTTGGCTGGTGATGTTGGTTTCGTAGTCCGCATCGGTGCGGCTGTCAACGGCGTTAACCTTGATGCCGAATTCCTTCTCGGCGCGCTCAATGCCCCGGTAAGCGGAGTCGTTGAACGACTTATCGCCCCGACCGCCCTTGTCAAAGACGATGCCGACGGTGATTTGCTTCTTCGGCGCGGTGCCTTCACCGGTGGTCGAGGTCCCCTCGGAGGTGGCCGGAGCCGACGGCGAACAAGCAATGGCCAGGCCAAAGGCCAGGGTGGCAACCGTGCCGAATCCCCAAAGGCCAGGTTTCAAGAAGTGCTTCATGGGTAGTATCTCGCGGATTATGATCCGGGTTAACCGGATTATGAGGTGTTTTTCCTTTGACCAGTTGCAACCTGACCAAACCGGAATCCACGTTCGACTCAATTCGCAAGACCTACAAGGACCTGAAGCCGACCGATGTAGCCCTGGTGGCCACCGCGCTCGTCCAGGCCGGTAAGTTTGCGGACTGTGTCTACGATGGACAAGTTTACGCATGGAACCCCAATCAACACGAGGCCCTGACCCGTGCGTATCAAAAAGAAGTCGAACAGGTGCAGCAAGCCGAGACCGGTTTGACCAAGGCGAAGGCCAAGGTGATGGCCGAAGAAACGGTGACCTTGACCTGCCGGCTGCGCCCCAGCATGGCCGCCGCCGAGCGCATCTTGGGCCGGCGCAAGGACCTCATCACGATGGTCAGCGACATCCTGAGTGAAGGCGTCGAGTTCCTCTACAGCCCCACCGACCTGGGCTGGCCGTGGACGCTGGAACGCGTGAACTGGTCCACCGTGAGCGGTGGCGAACTGATGCGCCGCATCAAGTTCCAAGCCGAATTTGAAGAGCCCTGCGCCGCCGTTGAGCTGGCCCAGAGCGGCAAGCGCAAGAAGCGCTAAGCCTGGAATCATTCCGGCAAAAGAGAAAGTCCATCTCCCCTGCGGGCGATGGACTTTTTTGGTTTTGGTGGCCCTTATCGGATGAGGGCGCGGGCCGTCTTCACCACGTTCTCGGGCGTGATGCCGAACTCTTCGTAAAGCCGCTCCGCCGGGGCCGAGGCGCCGAAGTGATCCAGCCCCACGTGCGCCTGCGCGTAGCGCGCCCAGCCCAGAGTCGTACCCGCCTCGATGGAGACGCTCGGCACGCCCAGCGGGAACACCTCCGCGCGGTAGCTGGCGTCTTGGGCTTCAAAGATCTCCCAGCAGGGCAGGCTCACCACGCGGGTGGGGACGCCTTCGGCTTCCAGGTGAATCTGAGCTTCGCAGGCAATCGAAACTTCGCTGCCCGTCGCCACCAGGATGACCTGCGGCGCGGCCGAGGCCTCGCGCAGCACGTAGCCGCCCCGCATGGCCGGGTGATTGACCGAACCCGCCGGGGACACCATCGGCAGGGTCTGCCGGGTGGTGATGATGCAGCTCGGCGTGGTGCGCTGGGTCATCGCCTGGTGCACCGCCACCTGCAGCTCGTAGCCATCCGCCGGGCGGAAGACGTTGAGGTTCGGAATCAGGCGGAGCGACATGGTTTGCTCCACCGGCTGGTGCGTCGGGCCGTCTTCCCCGAGGCCAATCGAGTCGTGGCTGAAGAAGAACAGGCTCGGACAGTGCATCAGGCCGGCCAGGCGCAGGCTGGGGCGGCAATAGTCGCTAAAGATGAGGAACGTCGCCCCGAGCGGACGCAGGCCGTGTAGGGTCATGCCGTTGACGATGGCCCCCATCGCATGCTCTCGCACGCCGTAGTTGATATTGCGGCC
>CAZDWU010000030.1:16037-17344 GCA_964509165.1 uncultured Chthonomonas sp.
TGCCCTTGGCCATCGCGGCGGCAAAGTGCGCCCGCACGTCGTCTTCCACCAAGAACTTGGGTTCGCGGGGGATGCCAAGTTGATCCTTGGCCAAATCAAGCTCCGTGGCACCCAGCGGGGCCCCGTGCACGCCCGCGCTGTCCGCCTTATTCGGGCTGCCATAGCCGATGATCGTGCGACAGATGATCACCGTCGGGCCGTCGGCGGGGGTTTGGGCTTCGGCCAGGGCCGCATCCACGGCGACCGCGTCCATCCCGTCGCAGTGCAGCACGCGCCACCCCACGCTCTTAAACTTCAGCTCCGTATCTTCCGTGAAGGCCAGTTCCGTGCGGCCGTCAATGGTGATCTTGTTGTCGTCGTAGAGCACCACCAGCTTGTTGAGCTTTTGGTGGCCGGCCAGGCTGATCGCCTCTTGCGCCACGCCTTCCATCAGGTCGCCGTCGCTGGCAATCACCCAGGTGCGGTGGTCCACCACGTCGTGGCCGGGGCGGTTAAAGCGCGCGGCCAGCCAGCGCTCGGCCATTGCCATCCCCACGGCGGTACTGATGCCCTGCCCCAGGGGGCCGGTAGCCATTTCCACGCCCGGAGTGAGTCCGTTTTCGGGGTGGCCCGGGGTCTTGCTACCCCACTGCCGGAAGTTCTGGAGTTCCTCCATCGGCAAGTCAAATCCCGCCAGGTGGAGCAAGCCGTAGAGCAAGGCCGAACCGTGCCCCGCCGAGAGGATAAACCGGTCGCGATCGAACCACTCCGGCTGGCTCGGGTCCACGCTCAGCGGCCCGGTCCACAGTTGGTGGGCCATCACCGCGGCGCCCATCGGCAAGCCCGGGTGGCCACTGTTCGCTGCTTCCACCATGTCCATGGCAAGCCCGCGCAAGGTGTTGATGGCGCGTTGAGAAACGGGGAGCGTGGAAGTAGTCACCGAAGTGAAGCCTACCTGCCTGCCACCCGTTTGACGGGTAGAGTGTGCCTATGATTGCCGCCCTTTTCTTGGCGATCGCCGGAACCACCCCGGCTCCCCTCCAAACGCCTTCTTCCCACCTGTGGAAAGTCACCCCGGGCCATGCTCTGGAGTGGGAAGGCCGCCCCTATCGCCCGGTAGGCGTGCGCGTGCCCGGGACGGTCGAGGCCATCCGAGGCACCCACGAAGCGGGCATTAGCGATCTCATCATCGAGCTCCCCGCCGACGGGCGTGGATGGAACGAAGCCCTCGATGCCGTGAAGAACACCGGACAGCGCTACTGGATTGCCATTGATAGCCTGGCCCCGATGCCCGAGTCCGTCACCATCGAACCCGATTCCTACCGGAT
>CAZDWU010000030.1:17444-22498 GCA_964509165.1 uncultured Chthonomonas sp.
AAGCAGAGCGATTTCGGGCCGGGCCTGCGCGGCTGGGTGAACCCCCTCGGCCGCATCCCCAGCACCAGCGCCCCCAAGAATGGCGTGCCGCTTTCGCCGCTCTTCCGCACCGAGTTTGCGGCTTACCTGCGCAACAAGTACGGGGCTGTTTCCACCCTCGTACGCTCCTGGGGCATTGGCGCGGCCAACTTCCGCGACATCAATGACGCCGCTCGGCTCGTTCCCTTGTGGTCCAACGGCAAGGGGCTGGATGCCGCGTGGGACCCCGAGACCAACACCATCTTCAACGTCAACGTCCGCGCCACCACCCTGTGGAATGACCTTCGCGAAGCCCAAACCATCGCCGGGGTGCGCCGCACCACCCGCCTGACGGATGCTCTGCGCAAAGAAACCGGAGTACCGGTGATGCAGGAATGGGACGGCTGGGATGGCCTCGCGGCCCGCCCCGAAGCCGGACTCGACGGGGTGGGGGCCAGCCTCAGCGCCGCCCGCGAGTTTGAAATCATTGGCGAAATGTCGGGGGCGCTCGGCACCGCGTTCCGCCGGAACGCCGACACCTGGGTGGGGGTGACCGACCTCCGGCTGACCGGCGAACTCTCGGTGGATGACGCCCTGGACCGCGTGGCCCAGGCGGGGGCGCAAGCCGTATTTGTGCGTAGCCAAGACCCCGAAGTGTGGCGACGCGTCGCCAGCACCGAGCCACTGAGCACGCCGCTCACCGCCCCGCAGACTTTGTTCTTCCCGCTGGATGCGCGCGACCCTGCCCAACCGATGGTACTGCCCGGCAACGTGCTGTGGCTGCCCGCCCCGGTGGCCGGAGATCGACTGCGGATGGGCGGCCGATACGAGGGCTACACGGTGCAAGAGCAGGATGGCATCGCCACCGTGCTATGGAGCCTCTCCGCTGACACCCCCGTGCGCATCGTTCACGACCAGGCCGACGCCCTCAAGTTCTACACGCCCGATGGCACGCCCATCGAGGTGAAGAAGGTGCGACGCGGCGTGGAGATGGTGCTGCCTTCGCTGCCCATTATCGTCCGGGGATCCAACGACCCGATCATCCCGGCGGACGCCTTTGAAAACGCCGCCCTAAAGGTCAACACCCTGCTTACCGCCGTGCCGACCCTGGCCGACCCCGACGGGCGCGAACAAGTGGAAGTCACCGCCGCCCTCAGCGGATGGGAACGCAACCCCGGCCGCGCCAGCCAAGCCATGTGGACCATCCTGGACCGCATGCTGGCCCGCAGTGCGCCCTACCTGTGGCGCAGTGCCGACAGCGCTAATGCTGCCCAGTTGGCAGGCCTAGTGACGCGCAGTGGTTCCTCCAGCAAGCAGGTGCTTCGCATGGCGCCCCGCTTTGGTGGCATGGCCGAAGCCCAGTTCAAGGTGACCACCCGCATTCCGGGTAACCACGAGGTCTGGGTGGCGGCCAGTGTGCCGGCCGGAGCAGTGCACCGCCTGGCGGCGCAGTTCGGCGAAATCGTGCTCGGCCCCGCTGAGACGGGCATCTCCAGCTACGGTCAAGGCTTTGCCTGGTACAAGCTCGGCTCGGTCAACCTCATCGAGGGTGATCACCAGATCAAGGTGCAGTTCTCCGCCAATCCCGGCGAGGAAGTGCTGCTGGATACGCTGGTGCTGGCCCCGATGAACTTCCGGCCCGATGGCCCGCGCCCGCCGAGCGACTGGATGGACGGCGCCCTTAAGGCCCCGGCCAACCGCTAGTCAGGCGTCGGCAAGAAGGGGTTCGGCCGGGATTGAAACAGCCGAACCCAAACTTCTTCCTTCTCCGCGTATTCCTCCATCGGGAGGTCAATCGCGTCGTAGATGCACGCATCCAGCCCCATGCGCACGGCCCAACCCGCATCGCCGTAGCTGTAGTGCCACCACTCATCGCGGCAGTTGCTGAACCCCGCCGCCATCATGGCCTCGTACAGCATCATTCGGTTCGCCCGGGCTTCGGGCGTCAGGCCGTAAGAAAATGTCGGCGCGCCCCCCAGCCGGTCGAAGGGGGAGGTGGTGTCCATCACTTCGCCTTGCGCGTTCAGCAGCACCAAATCCACCGCCGCCCCGGTGCAGTGCCCCGGCGGGGCCTTGCGGTTGGGTGGCGCTACCCACCTGTTCACCGTGCGCTTCACCATGTGGGGCGGCAACTCGGGTTTGGCCTCCTTTAGCCAATCCGTCATGCGCTCATAAATGCGCACCTGCCGCTGCAAGGGGCGCCAGGCATCCGTCACGCCAAACCGAACCCCCTCAGGCAGGCGGGTTTGGGCGTCTTTCAGCATCCGCACCACGGTTTCCCGCAGGTAAGGGATCACGGAATCGCGGTGGATGGTGATCTCGGGGGCGTGCTCCAGCAGGCTGACGAGCGGTTCACCTTCGTCCACGTGCCGAATGCGGTCCAGTGCCGCCACCGGCTCCGGCCGCCCGATGCTCCGATCCCAGCTCATCCGCCCAAGAAGAATAGCAAAATTCCAATCACGGCAATGCCAATCTGCTGGAGCGACCCACCCGAGCGGCGGCGTTCGCCCCCGGGAATGTTCACCACGTCCCCGGCTTGCAGGGTGATATCGGCGGCGTAGCCCGCCAAAATCGGCCCCAGGTCCACCGTGCGCTTCTCCAGGTCCACGGTCTGGATCTCCACCTTGTTCAGCTGTGCCTTGGGCACCACCCCGCCTCGGTTCTGCACCGCGGCCATCAGGGTCAAGCCCGGGGTGAACTCCACCAAGCCCGGCACCTGCACACCCCCGCCCACGCGCACGTAGCGGCGGCCTTCGGAGATATCTACTAGCACCTGGTCGCCCGGCTGCAGCACCGTGCTGGCCTGCGTGGGGTTGCCGAGGTCAATCGTGCGCTCGGTGGTGCCCCGGCGCAGGCGCACCCGGCTCCCTCGGGCCAGGGGCGAGAGGCCACCTGCCAGTTGCACCGCCCCCGCCACCGTCATGTCGCGCTTCCATTCCATCACGCCGGGGCGCATCACGCCGCCCAGAATCGTGATCGTCTCGCCCTGCACCTTCAGCACAAACACCACCGTGTCGCCGGGGCGCAGCACCGGGTTGGCGGCGTTGGTCTGGGGGTCAAATTTGGTGAAATCAATCACGTTCAGGGTGCCTTCGGCGCTGCGCAGTTGCACCCGGGTCAGGTCGGCATCCGGCAGGGGGTTGGCCAGCTTGATCACGTCCGCCAGGCGCATCCCGGCGGTGAGGGGGGCATCGCCCGTGCTGCGCACCGCGCCGCTGAAGCTCACCCGGCCCGCCACCTCGCCAATGATGCTCACCCGCACCGTGGCCCGCCGCACAATGCGGTCGTCTTCCAGCTTCTTGGCCACAAACTGGGCCAGCTGATCGGCCGTCTGCCCTTGCACCCGGATGGTGCCGAGGAAGGTGACCGTGATGGTGCCGTCCTCTTTGACCGTGTAATCCTTGCTGATGCTGGGCTCTTCCTCGCACACCATCCGCAGCTTGTCGCCGGGCTGAATCGTCCGCGCCCCGGCCGCCGCCTGTGACCATGCCAGGCCCACCAGGCCGCACAGCACCAAAACCAGCGAGAGAAGACGCTTCATATCAAAGAACAGACGCGCCAACTGGGCCAGGCGGCGCGAGGCCCCCGCACGATTGGACCCCCGCCGCAGTTTTTCTGACCATTTTTGAAGAATGGGAGCAACGGAAGGTCCGCCGCCCGGTACTTCCTTTGGAACCTGGGGGCCGCGCTGGCGGCCTCGGGGCAAAAGTGACGATTTTCATGGATGAAGAGAGCAATCTGTTGAAGAGCCAAAGCATGCACCAGAGTCAGTTCGACTTTGCGGAGCAGCTGGAGCAAGCGAACAACGCCCGCATGGCCGACCTGGACGCCCTGCGCGCCCGTGATTTGCGGCTTCTTCGGATCGCGCTCAAATCCTACGGCCAGACCTACATGGCCGCGCAGTCCGCCATTGGGGCGGGCGGCCAGAACGAAGGCTTCTACCTGGCTTCCCTGCGCGCCGACACCGAGGAGCTGATCCAAGACATCCTCAACGGCGAAGCGCAGCGCGAGGAGGCCACCGTCTCCCAGGTGGCGCACCGCCAGCAAGAAGTGCGCGACCATCTCAAGACCGTACGCAGCTCCGAGGCCGATTACGCCCGGGCCGTGCGCCACTGCCTGCAGGCCGAGCAGATCTTTATGGCGCAGATTGTGCCCCCCGCCGCCCGCCTGCGCAAGCCCGCCAGCAGCTGGATTCTGGCGCTGACGCTGCTGCACACCGGCTTCCCCGCCCTCACCATCTAGCGCCGGAGGCGGGCCGCCGGGGATACTCCCGGCATGGAACCCACGGTGGTCCTCACCGACGAGCAGATCGCGTTCTATCACGAGAACGGCTACCTCAGCATCCCCAACATCATGCCGCTGGACGAGGTGGCCACCATGCGCGAGATTTACGATCGCTTGTTCCGGGAGCGGGTGGGCCGCGACGTGGGCGACCAATTTGACCTGGCGGGCACCGACGACCCCGACGCCCCCCCGGTGCTGCCGCAGATCCTGGGGCCGGCCAAGTACGCGCCGGAATTGCGCGAAAGCCAGCTGTGGGTGAACGCCGCCCACATGGTGCGGCAACTGCTGGGGCCGGACGCCCACTTTGGCGATGGCCACATGATCTTTAAACCCGCGCGCATCGGGGCGGAAACCCCTTGGCACCAGGACGAAGCCTATTGGGACCCGAGCCTGGATTACGAGAGCCTGAGCATCTGGGTGCCGCTGCAAGAGGCGACGATTGAGAACGGGTGCATGTGGTTTGTGCCGCGCACGCAGAACGATGAGGTGCACGCGCACCAGAGCGTGGGGGGCGATGTGCGGGTGCACGCGCTGGAGATGCTGGAGCCGCCGCGCGAGGGGATGGTGGCGTGCCCGCTGCCGCCGGGCGGGGCGACGTTCCATAGTTCACGCACGTGGCACTACACCGGGGCGAACCGGTCCGAGGTGGACCGGCGGGCATACATTTTGAGTGGGGGGCGCGATGCCCGGCCGCGCGGGGATGGCCGCCGCTTTGTGTGGAACGAGGTGAAGCAGACGGCCCGGCAGGAGCG
>CAZDWU010000031.1:0-21992 GCA_964509165.1 uncultured Chthonomonas sp.
TGAGTGCCAGCCCGCGCGACCGAATCATGGGCGTCGAGACGGAGTTCGGGTGCTTCGTGGTCCCCGAGTTCGGGCGGCCCGAAGGCGCGGTGGAGGCCATCAAGAACCATGTGTTCCTCGACGCCCGGATGGGGGTGCTGGATCGCCATGCCCGTGATGAGGTCTTTGAACCGGCCGAAAGCGGGGGATTCTTGCGAAACGGGGGGCGGCTTTACATTGACGCCGTGGGGAGCCACCTGGAATACGCCACGGCCGAGTGCCGGACGCTCCGTGACCTCATCGCCCAAGACCGCGCGGGGCAGAAGATGATCGTGCAGGCCATGCGCGATATGGGCATTGACGAAGTAGTGGACGTCTATTCCAACTCGGTGGACCACTTTGGAGGGCACACCTTTGGCTGCCACGAAAACTATCTCGTTAAGATGGACGAGGACTTCTTTAGTTCGCAGGCGCCCCAGCTCTATCCGTTTTTGGTGACGCGGCAGATATTTGCGGGGGTGGGCCGCGTGGGCGGCCACGAACTGTTGGAGGGTGGCCCGCCGGCCTACGAAGAGCTGGCCGCGAACCCGATTGATTACATTTGGGTGTCCAACGTCTACCGGGTGCATCCCGACCCGACGGTGACCTACCAGATCAGCCAGCGGGCCGACCACATCCTGCGCACCATGGCGTCGCGGGTGCGGTTCAACCGGGCGATGATCAACCCGAAGTGGGAAACGTTCTATGCCAATGAAGGTCGACACCGCTTGCACGTGCTGTTTGGCGAGGCCAACCAAAGCCGCTACGCTTACGCGCTGAAGGTGGGCACCACGCACTTGGTGCTGCGGCTGCTGGAAGAAGGCGTGCTGAAGGGACGACCGCGCCTGCTTCACCCCATCCATTCCCTGCAAGACATCAGCCGCGACCCCACCTACAAATGGATGGTGGACTGTGAACACGGCTCCATGAGTGCGGTGGATATCCAGCGTGAGCACCTGGAATGGGCGCAACGATATAAGGGGGAATCGGAGGAGACCGACTGGGTGCTGCGAGAGTGGGAGAGGACTCTAGATGACCTTTCGCTGGACCCGATGCGCACCGCTGACCGCCTGGACTGGACGGCCAAGAAAATGATGCTGGCGCGCTACCTGGAGGATACGGGCGGAGAGTGGAGCGACGATGCCTTGCACTCGATTGACCTCGAATATCACAACATCGACCCTGAGAAGAGCTTGTTCCACGCGCTTGGGTTACAGGGATTTGGCGACGATTTGGACGACCTGGATGCCATGACGATCCCGCCGACCAACACCCGGGCGCACGGGCGCGGGAAGCTGGTGAAGCACCTGCTGGACGGGCCGCGACGCCGGGCGGCCATCATTGACTGGAGTGGGGCGGCCGTGGGGCGCGACACCTACCTCGACTTCAGCGACCCCTTTGAACCCGGTGACGATGTGCTCAGCCAGCTGGAGCCATCCGCACCAGCAGAATAACCACCACGATGGCCATGCCGATGCGCATGAGCCGCAGGCGACCTAGGGCCGCACGGCGGGAATCTCCCGGCGGGGTAAGCGAGATCATAAACCCTCCCACCAGATAGAGCAAGCCGCCGACGATGAGGGGGATGGGGAGCGGGCCGGTGCTGAAGAACGGAAGCAGACTGCACGCGGCCACCAGCACCCCGGCGGTGGCCAGGGATTGGCCCGTTTGGAGTCTCTTGGCCGGCATCATAGGTAGATTCTACGCGCGGTGACGGAATCTTCATTTGATATTGAGCCTGTAATGGGATTCTTGGCCGAACAGGGCCTGCACCCCGATCCCGCCGAACTGGTGGCGTTCTTAGAGGATTTGTACGAGGTCAACAAGACCACGAACCTCACTCGCATTACCCCGGAGGACGCAGTGGCCCTGCACGTGCTGGACTCCTTGTTGCCGCAGGATCTGTTTCCGACCGACAGCTGGGTGCTGGACATCGGGTGCGGTCCGGGCTTCCCGGCGTGGCCGCTGGCCTGGGCGCGTCCGGACTTGCAGGTGGTGGGGATGGATTCCGTAGGGAAGATGCACCGCTTTCTGAGCCGTCACGAACGCGCCAACCTGGCGGTGGCCCCTTTGCGAGCGGAAGAACCCAAGCGCAGGGAAGAGATGGATGTGGTGACCGGGCGGGCCGTTGCCCCGCTTGGAATTCAGCTTGAACTCTCGGCGGCGTATGTGCGGGTGGGCGGGTACGTTATCCCGTTCCGCACGGCGGCGGAAGAAGAAGATTTCGTGCGCATCCCGGCGGGTCAGCTGGGTCTCAAACTGGTGGACGTGGTCGTCCGAACCCTGCCGGGCCGAGACCTGGAACGGGCGTTCCCGATCTACGAGAAGGTGCGCACGACGCCGAAGGAGTTCCCGCGTCCTTGGGCGACGATGCGGCAGAAACCTCTGCGCCCTCAAGGAACTTCAGCAAAGACTGAGCCTCCTTCGACACCTGACTCTCCTTCTCAAGAGTCTTGAGGATGGCCTTGGCCTCGTCGAGCCGCTTAAGCTGCACCAGCGCCCGCGCCTGCATCAGCTTGTAGGTACCGAGGGGGAACTTCTCATCCGCGCGTTTGGCATCGGCGAGGGCCTGCTCGTAGTCACCGGTGAGAAACGCATTCGCGGCGAGGTCAGACAGGGCACTCGCCACGTCCACATCCGCGCCGGGGGCATTGGTCTTGGGGAATACCGCCCGGGCCTGCGCGGCCGCCGCCTTGGATTCTTCCTGCCGGCCGAGAGCCAAGAGGAAGCGCGCTCGCAAGAGGTACGGCTGGAACCGCTTGGGGTCGTAGGCAATGAGGGCGTCCGTGTCCTTGAGGGCGGTTTCCAAAGCGGTCTGGTCTGCCTTGGTCCGCGGGTTCCCCTGCTCGTAGTTCTGCATGGCGGCGAGCGTGTTGTCCACCACTAACTGGGTTTTGGCAAAGTATTCCGCTTCGTTCTTGATGGCGGCTGTGGTCCCGCTGCACCCCCCGATGAGGAGGGCGAGGAGCAGGAGGAGACTAGTTCGCCACCACATTTACGAGCTTCCCAGGGATCACGATGACCTTACGGACGGTCTTGCCATCAAGATGCGCCTTCACCTTCTCAGACGCCAGGGCGTGCTGCTCCAGTTCTTCGTTGCCTAATCCAGCGGGCAAGGTGATGGTGTCGCGGAGCTTCCCGTTGACCTGCACGGCCACGGTGACTTCATCCTCGGCGGCCAGGGACTCGATGGCTTCGGGCCAGGATTCGTTGAGCGTGAACTCTTCGTAACCCAGGCCGGACCACATCTCGTCGGCGGTGTGTGGGGCCGCGGGGGCCAAGACCCGGATAAAGGCGCTGAGAGCTTCGCTCCAGGCCGCCTGTTCGGCTTCCGTGAGAGTGTTCGCGTCCTTCGGCATCAAGTCGCCGTACTTGTTGAGCGCCGTCATCATCGCCGAGATGTAGGTGTTGAAGGCAAAACGCTCGATGTCGTGGCCGCACTTGGCGACCATCTGGTGGGTGACGCGCCGAATTTGGCGGGAGAGGTCCGTGGCCTCGTGCTGGTCAATCATCAGCGCCCAGTCCGGTTGATAGATAGGGCTCAGCTCGGCGCCCCACTTCATCACGCGGCTGAGGAAGCGCACGCTGCCTTGCATGCCTTCGTTACTCCATTGGACGTTCTGTTCGAACGGAGCGACGAAGAGCTCAAACACGCGGAGGGCATCGGCGCCGTATTCGGCCACCGCCTCATCGGGGGTGACGATGTTGCCCTTAGACTTGCTCATCCGCACCCACTTCCAGGTCACTTCGGACTCAGGAAGCTTGGCGGCTTCGTCGTACGAGATGAGAATGCCGTCTTCGCCGACTTCGAGGCGTTCGCCCTCGCGGGGTTGGCGGTAAGGAGTGCGCCCCAAGACCTGACCCTGGTTGATGAGGCGCTGGAACGGCTCGTTCACGGGCACCAGGCCCGCATCGTAGAGCACCTTGGTCCAGAACCGGGCGTAGAGCAGGTGCATCACGGCATGTTCGGCCCCGCCGACATAGCAGTCCACCGGCATCCACTTGGCAACCTTCTCCGGGTCCCACGCTTGGTCTTGGTTAAACGGATCGCAGAAACGCAGGAAGTACCAACTGGAGCAAGCGAAGCCGCCCATGGTGTCGGTTTCGCGCTGGCCCAGCGTGCCGTCCTGGGTGGTGGTGTTAACAAACTCGGGAATGCCCGCGAGCGGAGAGGAACCATCGTCCCCCGGCTCGTAGTGCTCCACATCGGGGAGGGTGACGGGAAGTTGGTCTTCGGGCACCAGTTCCATGCCGCCCTCGGAGTTGTAAACGACCGGGATCGGGCAGCCCCAATAGCGCTGGCGGCTGATGAGCCAGTCGCGCATTTTGAAGTTGACTTTGCGTTCGCCGATACCTTCGGCTTCCATCCAGTCGGCCAGGCGGGCCTTGGCTTCCTCGACCTTGAGCCCGGTGTGCGAACCCGAGTTGATCAAATAGCCATCAGTAGCGGCGTAGGGAAGCTCGGGGATGGAATCAATCGCCGGTGCAATGACGGGCACCACCGGGAGGTCGTACTTTTGGGCGAACTCGAAGTCGCGTTCGTCGTGGCCCGGCACGGCCATGATGCCGCCGGTGCCGTAGTTCATCAGCACGTAGTCGGCCAGGTAGAGCGGCACATGCTTGCCCGTCGCCGGATTGACGGCATAGGCACCGGTGAAGGCCCCCGTCTTAGGGCGGTCCACCGCAGTCCGGTCGGTTTCGCTGAGTTCGCGCGCTTGCTTTTGGTACTGCGCGATAACGACGCGGTGGCGAGGACGGACCCGCTTGGCGATGGTCTTGACCAAGGGATGCTCGGGGGCCAGCACGCAGAATGTGACGCCATAGATGGTGTCGATCCGGGTCGTGAAGGCGCGGAACGACATCGGCTTCGCCCGGACGGTGAGTTCGTCGGGTTCTTCCGTGGCGTCGATAAAGTCCTCAAAGGCGTCCTCGATGGTGTCGAATTGGTCACCAGCGGCCTCCAGGTGCATCAGGGCGGCGCGCACAGTGGCGGCCTCGCCCTTGAACTGGGCGACTTCGTCAATCAGCTCTTCCAGTAGGTCTTCAATGGCATCGGCGCGGCGCTGCGGCCCTTCGGCAATCGTCCGAAGGGTGGTGAGGTCATCCGAGGCAAAGGCGGCAGGTTCAAAGATTGGGCTGGCCGCTAAAACCAGCAGGGTTTGGCACCGGGCCAAGGCTTCGGTGGCGTTGAGGGTTTCCAGACACGTCTTGGCGGCGCGGATGGATTCCAGAGCTTGATCTTGGGCGCGTTCGAGGTCCGGGAAAGAGGCGCGCAGGTCCTCGACGGCATGGGCCGGGTTGGCGAGGTCTTCGCCCTGGATCACGACGTCCAGCGAGAATTCCACGCCCTCGCTGCGCCCGATCCAGTTGCGCTGCATCTGCTTGATGCCTTCGGGCCAGTCAATGGTATCGAGGTCATCCAGCAGGCGTTGGGCGTACTTGGTGATGCAGAAAAACCACTGCGGGATCTCCTTCTTCTCCACCAAGGCGCCGCTACGCTCGGCCCGGCCGCCAATGATTTCTTCGTCGGCCAACACGGTCTTTTCCACCGGATCCCAATTCACGGTGGCCATGCGGCGCTCGGCCAGTCCGCGATCAAACAGAAGCTTGAATATCCACTGTGTCCAGCGATAGTAATCGGGGTCACTTGACTTGAAGGTGCGCGACCAGTCGTAGCCGATGCCCACCAAATCCATCTGGCGGCGGTAGTTGGCGGCATAGTCGTCAATCATCCCGGCGGGATGGCGCTTCCGCTTGATGGCTTCGTTTTCGGCGGGCAGCCCAAAGGCGTCGAAGCCCATGGGGTGCAGCACGTTGTAGCCCTGCATCCGCTTCATGCGGGCAATGGCGTCGGTGGGGATGTAGTTGCGGCAGTGGCCGACACTCAGACCCGCGCCGCTCGGATAGGGAAAGAAGTCGAGCGCGTAGAACTTGGGTCGCCCTTCGATCTCCTGGGTAAGGAAGAGATCAGTTTCTTGCCAACGGGCGCGCCACTTCGACTCAAATTCATCGGGAAGGTACCGATCCAACATCCTAGATGGCGTTGTACCTTCCCGGTTCGAGGGTGATTAGGGAGCCTGCTGGTTCCCGTTGCCCATGCGTTGCGTCATGTTGGCCATGCGCTGCTTGGTCTCGTTATAAGCCCGCGTGTATTCGGCCTGCATTTCGCGCGGGAGCTGGCTGAAGTTCGAGACTGTGGAGCCCTCAAAGTTCGAGTCGCGTAGCTGCCGAGTCATCGTCACGCCCCGGGCCAGTTGGAACGTGAACGTGTAGGTGACTTGGCTACCCACGCGGAACTGGGTGAGTTCCGGCCCGTTCATGTTGATGCGGCCTTGGGTGGCACTCTGCATGGCCTCCTGGGCGGCCTTGGTGGACCCCAATTGACTCGGCGTGGTGACGCGGCCGCCGCCCCCCGTGCTCGTGGTGGCCTTGAGGACTTGATTGCCGCGGGCGGTGATTTGGAGGAGGGTTTCGCCGGGGATGCCTCGCGGAAGAACTTCGGTGCGCTCATCCAGCATCGAGCCGCCGAACATCATGGGAATGCCGTCCCCGCCTCCGAGTCCCATCGTCGCTGTCACGGTGACCATGGTTTGGCCCTGTTGGTTGTTGTTTTCCCGTTCCACGCTCGGGCCCGGATCGTCATTGAAAACATCCCAGAACATTCGATCGTTAATCTGGCCACCCATACGAGTGGGATAAACCGTGACTGGGGCAGCCGCATCACCGGTCGACGGTGCGGGTCGCTGGTTGGCGGGTAGTTGATCCCAAATCTGCAGGGCAGTGCGGTCGGCACCGTAGACCGTGCGGAGTTGGTTCCCTACGAGAGCATCTAGGCGCGAAGCGACCGAGATATCCAAACCCGATCGGACTTGCGGCTCGGCACTCGTGGTGGAATATCGCGCAATCTGGTCAAGGCGAAGCGCGCCCTGGCCGTAGCCCGCTTGAAGGGCATTCGCGAGGGCCTTGCGGTCCACGCGGCCGGCGGCGGCTTTGGCGAGATCCATGGGCCGAATCACTTGGGTGGCCTTGACCTTCAAAGATTCATAGCCCTCGCCTTCGAACCACGTGTCGTATTCCTTGTCGGTGAGGATTCCCCGACCAAATCGAATCGCCGCACTCTCAAACAGGCTGTCCGAGAGCCAGATCACGTAGTCGTTGTCGGGCGTCGCGGCGCGCATGAGGGGCGCCACAAACCAGCCCAGGGGTTCATTCGCATCGGGCGTAGTCAGAAGTTCCACCCAAGTCTTGGAAACGGGTTCGGAATCCTCTTCGCCCCCATCAAAACTGAAAACATCATTTGCTTCTCCGTCGCCGCCCACCGCAATCGCATAGCCGACCTGAGTGACAATCTGACCAAGGCCGCCGCCATTGCGACCGCCGAAGAACGCCAGGTTCTCCTTGAGCTCGGGCGAAAGATCAATGGGTTTGCCTTCCGGGGCCGGAGCCTCTGGCGGGGTCGTCATTCCGCTCGGGCCGAAGGACATGAGGAACTGTTCTCGTCCGGTGAACTGAGAAGTGGACAAGAATCCCGTAGCCAAACTCGTGCCTCGGGGATCGGTGAGGGCCATTTCGATGTTCAGGCTTCCGCCATCCTCGGACCGGCGCACAATGAGGAAGACCCGGCTGGCTCCATCCTGCTTGAGGATGTCTTCGTTCGATCGTTGCTGCTCCCCGCCAAAGGCGCGAATGCGGCCCATGCGCTGACCCATCTGAGGGACATTGGCCATATCATCCAGATAGGACTTGACCAAGTTGGGCAGGTTCACCGCCAGCGGTTTTTGCATCGGCGTGTTGCGGTTGGCGAAAACCAATCGCTCACCCGGGGCCATCTTGGCCAGCGTGGCGCGCGGCACACTGAGCAGGAGGCGCATCGCGGTGCGGTTGCCCGGCATGCCATCGCGGAAGAAACGCGCGGCATTCTGCATTTGCTCGGGCGTCATGTTCGGGCCCATTTCGCCGTCCATCTTCGGCATGCCCTCGCCCAGCACCTTCTCCATCTCCTTGAGAGCCTTTTGGAGTTCGGCTTCAAAGCGATCCGCGCGGGCGCGTTCGTCTCGGCGCATCTCGACGCTGTCACGTCCGAGGTAGGCAATGCCGTTGCGCTGCGTCCACTTGCCCTTGGTGGCACTGGCCAGTGCCTCGAGTGCGTCATCTAGGGTCACGTCGGACCACTCGACGCTCACCACGTCATCTTTCACATCCCCGCTCGCCGCGAACTTGAAGCCCGTCTGCTCGCTGAGCTGCGAGAGGACCGACTCCATCGAGTCGGCATTCACCTTCAGGTCAATGAGGGAATCTTGCGGTTGCGACGGAGTCGCGAAAAGTACCAGCGCCAAGCCAATCAGGTTCATGAGGAATGCCCTTACAAAATAGAACGCTTTCCGATCGTGTATCAGTTCCTACGCTAGTCCTGAGAGGTCCGGTTGGCGGAGATACCAGTCCGATTTCCGTTGGATGAGGTCGGCAATGGCCAGCAATTTGGCGTCTTCGTAGAGTCGACCGATGATGCTGAAGCCCTGCGGGCGGCCTTGCTCATCCGGCCCAAGCGGGATGTAGATCTGCGGGTGGCCGGTGAGGTTGGTCGTGATGAGGAGTTCGCCCGCCCGATCCGGCGCGATGATGATGTCGTAATCGCCGAATTCCGATTCAAAGGTTTGCTGCAGGAGGGTGCGCTTGCGCATCGCCTGGAGGTAGTCCACGCCCGTGAAGAACATCGCGGAGCGGAAGATGGGCGGCCACAGGCTGCCCTTCATTTCGTCCACCCGCCCGCTGGTGGTGAGGTCATCAAAAGCGGCGGCGGCTTCTATCACCAGCACATCGTCAATCCCGGCTTGTGGACCGGTGAAGATGGCTTCCTGCGGGTCGCCTTCCAACTCGCGTACCCAGCCCAGCACGGTTTCCATCACGCTGGCCGTTTCGGTGCCTTCGAGCGGAGACGTGGCCACCCGGGCGATCTTGATGTTCTTGAGGTTGCGCAGGGGGCGGTAGCGGAACGGGCGCTCGACGGTGGCCGGGTCCTTGGGGTCAAGGCCGACAATGGCGCTCATGGCCAGGGCGGCATCTTCGGCGGTGCGGCAGATGGGGCCACACTTGTCCATGGTCCAGCTGAGCGTCATCGCCCCGGCGCGGCTGACAAATCCGAACGTCGGGCGGAAGCCCGTGACCCGGCAGCGCTGGGAAGGCGAGACAATGCTTCCTAGCGTTTCGGTGCCCATGGCAAAGGGAACCAGGCCTGCCGCCACGGCCGCCGCGCTGCCGGCACTGGAGCCGCTGGAGCCTTGCTCGGGGTTCCAAGGATTGCGGGTAAGCCCGCCGAACCAAAGATCACCGTAGGCGAGGGCGCCCACGCTGGTCTTGGCAACCGGAACGGCCCCGGCGGCCTCGAGCTTCTTCACCACTTCGGCGTCGGAGTCGATGTATTGGTTCTGATAGGGGGCGGCGCCCCACGTGGTCGGGGCTCCTTGCGCCGAGTAAAGGTCCTTGAGCGCCACCGGGATGCCGTGCAGGTGGCTGCGCAGGCGTCCCCGCTTGGTTTCTTCGTCGAGGGTATCGGCGAGGGCCAGAGCGCGATCTTCGAGCAGATTAATGACGCAGTTGAGCTTGGGGCCAAGCGTTCGGAGACGTTCTAAGGAGACTTCCGTGAGCAACCGGGAAGTGACCTGACGCGTGCGAATGAGGTGACCCAGGTCGGCCACCGTGAGAAACATGAGGTCGGATTCTCGTTCGGGCCGGCGGATGCGGCCGCGAGGGGAAACCTCGACAAAGGTGTCGGAAGCCGCCTCGCCCTGGCGACCCCACACCCGGAAGGGGATCATCGGGGCCACATGGTTGGGGATGGGCTGCGCCCGCAGTTCCTTCATTGTGCCCGCCTGGGTAAGGATGTTGCGGAGGAGGGCCTTGCGCTGTTCTTCGGTGAGGGTGATGCCCGCGAGTCGCTCCGCGCGCGCCAGGTCTTCCACGGTCCACTCTTCGGCGGTTTGGGGGAAGGCGGCGGGTTTGGCTGCCACCACGGCTCCAAGTACAGCCACGGTGCGGAAGAAGTCACTCCGAGAAATGCGGGGGTCGATGCCCATACGGGCGGGTTTACCTTGCGCGGGTACGCTCGTGGCTATGTTTCTGGCCCTGGTGTTGATGGGAGAGAATTGGAAGGCACCGGATGTGGCCACCGATGGCCGCAAGCCGGCAATCTGGACCAGGGAAGAATGGGGCGCCAAGCCCCCTGTGCTGCCGATGGAGCCGCACACGATCACGCGAATCACGATCCACCACACGGGTGTAAAGCAGACTCCGCAGCGCGACTTTGGCGACAAGCTGCGAGGTCTGCAGGCTTGGTCTCAGCGCGAGGATCAACTGGCGGGTGGCCGCACCAAGCCGCAGTGGACGGACATCCCCTATCACTATTACATCGACTGGAGCGGGCGGATTGCCGAGGCGCGCCCCGTAGAACTGCCCGGCGACACCAACACGTCTTACGACGTGCGGGGGCATCTGCTGATCGTGGTGGAGGGGTTGTTCCCCGAGGACACGTTGCATGAACCGCAGAGGGAGTCTTTGTATCAACTGACGGCATACCTGGCGCGGGAACACAAGGTGTTTCCGCACGCCATCAAGGGGCACGTGGACTTTGCGCCCGGAGAAACCGATTGCCCTGGGGCAAGCCTTATCCACGAGATTCCGCACCTTCGGCTGTGGCTGGCCCAGCAGGAGCCGTGGTGGTAAGCCTGCTCTTGGCATTGGCGTCGGGGCCGGTCGTTGCTCCGCCGGATGCAGCGGTATTGGGCGAAATCCAGCGGGCGGCGCGGGCAGAGCAGTGGGTTGCCTTACCGATTGGTGAACGAACGGTTCGGGTGGCAGAGTTCTTCTTGGGTACCCCCTATGTGGGCGGCACTTTGGACACAAATCCCGAAAAGGAAGTCTGCACGGTGGTGTTGGATGGCCTGGACTGCGTGACCTTGGCTGAGGTGAGTTTCAACCTGGCGCGCTGGCTAAAGGGAAGTCCGCAGACTCCGGAACAACTGGTGAAACTGGTGGAAGAAACGCGCTATCGTAACGGGCGCAACACGGGCTACGCCAGCCGCCTGCACTACACCACCGAATGGTTCTACGACATGGGTCAGCGGCAACTGGGAACGAACCTGGCGGGTGAACTACCGGGCGCGGTGACGGAGTTCAAGCGTATCAACTTCATGACCCAGAATGCGGACAAGTACCCGGCCATTGCGGCGGGTGGGGGCCCGATGATCTCGGCGCTGAAGCAGCATGAGAATCGGCTGAGTGGGCTGCGGTTGCCCTATGTACCGTTGTCGGCCTTAGGGGGTGCGGAGACGCGCCTGCGCACCGGCGACCTGATTGGCATCACCACCGACCGAGAGGGGCTGGATACGAGTCACGTTGGCCTGTTTGTGCGGGATGAGGAAGGGAAGACGTACTTCCTGCATGCCTCCTCCACCCAGAAGATGGTGGTGAAGCAGCAGGGATTTCTTGAAGCGATCAAGCGGCAGCCCCGGGTGACCGGGATTGTGGTGTTCCGGCCGCGCGAAGTCGGCGGATTCTGAGGTTAGGCCGCGAGGCTTTGTTGGGTTTCGTAGAGCTCGGATAAGGCTGACAAGCACGCCGGATCAAAGGCTGTGCCCTCGTCTTTTCGCATGATGTTCAGGGCAGCATCCACCGGCATAGCGTCTCGGTAAGGGCGCCGGGCGGTGAGAGCATCGAACACATCGGCCGCCGTGAGAATTCGGGCGTCGAGCGGAAGTTGCTCTGCACCCAGACCTCGCCAGTAGCCTTTGCCATCCAGCCGTTCGTGGTGTGAACTCGCCAGCTCCGCGATGGCGGCAAAAGTCGGAATGGGGCGCAAGATGGAGTCCGAGTACTTCGGATGCTCACGCACCCGGGCAAACTCCTCTTCATCCAAGCGGCCGGGCTTTTCGAGAATCGTGGTGGGCACCCCTAGCTTGCCGATATCGTGCAGCAGGCCGGCGCGGCGCATGGTCTTGATCTGCGCTTCATCAAATCCAAAGTGCAAGGCCAGGGCAATGGCGTACTGGGTTACCCGCGTGCTGTGCTCAGCAGTGAAGCTCGACTTCGCATCGATGATCATGGCGAAGGCCTCGCAGATGGAGTCGATGTCGGCATCCAGGGCCGCGCTCTCGTCCAAGAGATGCCGGAACGGCGTCATGTCGCAGGCTTCTTGCCCCGCCCAAAAGGCGTCCTCGCCCTCTAGCGCTCGCATGGCGTCGCACAGTTCGGGGCTGAACCATTTGTCTTTGCGATCGGCCAGCATGTCATAGGCGTGGCTCAGGCCAAAGGCAACGAAGAACACTTCAAACGTCTGCGCCAGGCACAAAATCTGCGCCGCCAAGGGAATCTCGTCCCCTCGCTTGCCGTAAGGCGCTCCCTGTCCATCCCAGTGTTCATCCAGGTAGAGCACGGCATCGGCGACTTCAAGCCCAAAGCCCAAGCGAGCCGCAATCGCGGCGCCGCGCGTGCAGCGGGCTTCGGTAACCTCGTTCATCACGCGGCCGGGCGGGCCGATGTTAGCCGCCATGCGCCGAAGCTTGCTCCCCAGAGACTGGCCCACCTCGGTGTACTGATAGGCGAACTTCACCGATTCCAGCGCGTTGGTCCAATCGATGAGCTTGACGGCCTTCTTGGAGAGATGCTCGTCACCGCCAAACATCTTGGCGATGCGCACGGCGTTGTTTGAGCAGCCCGAATCCTTAAGCACCGCCGCGAAGTAGAGATTGCTCAATTCCGCTTCGTTCAATCCCAACTGCTGACCCAGGCGCAGAGCGATGCGCGCCGAGCGCTCGGCGTGGCCTTCCGGTTGTCCTTCCACCAAGTCCAACGCGTGGCTCAAGGCGCCAAGGATCTCGGCTTTGGTGGGCGAGCGGTCCATACGAACCTATTGTTGGCGATTATCGCCAAGAAACTAAGCCAAGCTAGAACGGCTTATCGACCGGCGGCACGGGCCGCTCGATGCGCACCGGTTGGGCGCGCTTGGCTTGGCTGGCGGCATCGAAGATCGATCCCATGTGGGCAGCCACCGCCACGAAGCAGGGCAGGAGCACACTCGGATTGAACTCTTCGCGACTGGCGCCAAACAGGCTCATCAGCCCGTTGAATCCACCCGGCATAAGGTTGATCATGATGATCGCAAGCGCCCAGGTCACCATGAGGAGAACACCTTTGCGGGTTTGCCCCATCACGATCTGGCCAAGCCCCGGGAGGAGCACGCTGAGCATGGTGGCCGCCTTCGGGCTGGCCGCACCGGTGCCGCCATCAATGGAGTGCAAAAGCAGGGCTTCGTCCATGCCTTTCTCCTTCAATACGGCCTCGCCGTACTTGCTTTCGGCCTCGCGGTTGGTGGGGTCCACGCGCATGGCTAGTTCGTAGCAAGCGCGAGCTTTATCCCAGCGGCTGCGGGCGGCGTAGCTGTCGCCCACGGCAATCTGGGTGACGGCGTGGCCCGGGGCGATTTTGGCGGCTTCTTCTAGGCTGCGCGAGGCTTCGGTGTTTTGCCCGCGCTGGCGCAAGAGATGCGCTTGGCGAATCAAGAACTCGGCGCGCTCAATCTCCGCCGGGGTCGCCGGCGGGATTTCGGTCACTTCGGGAGTTGGTGTCGATTCCGTCTCCGGAATGACTTCAGGCGTCACATCGGGTTCTTGGTCGCTCACGGTTCTTGAATCAGATCAGGATTTTCCGCGATGTCCTTCCACAACGCTTCGAGGTCGTAGAATTGGCGCTTCTCTTCGCGGAAGCAGTGGAACACCACGTCGCCATAGTCCACCACGACCCATCCGTCCATCTTGGGGCCCATGTTGCGCTGCACCGGGGCGATGCCTTGGTCGTGCTTCATTCGCTCGAACACGCGGTCGGCAATGGAACTGACGTGGGTGTCGCTCGTCCCCGTGCAGATCACGAGGCGCGAGGTAACCGAGGTCTTGCGGCTGACATCAATGACCTCAATATCGAGGGCCTTCATGTCGTCGGCGTATTCCCGCACCAATTCGGCCTTGGCGTCGGTATCAATGGGTTTCGGGGTGATAGAGTTTGCTCCTTTCAATGTAATCCGCCACTCCGGTCGGAACCCAATTCACAATGGACTCCTTCCGCGCGAGGGCTTCTCGAATTTTAGACGATGAAACGTGGACGAGCGGGGCAGAGATGGTGAGGACCCGCTCGGAAATGTGGCCGGGGAGTTGGCCCAGGATGTCGCTGACCAGCAAAGCGTCGCGGTCAAAAGCGGCAAACCGGCATAGCCCGGCCAGCTTGTCAATTTGGTACCACTCGGGCAAGGTGCGGAGAGTGTCCGCGCCCACGATGAACATGTAGTCCCCCGGCCGGGCGCGCTTGAGCTCCCGGATGGTGTCGTAGGCGTAGGTTCGGCCGCCTTGCGTCAGCTCGATATCTGAGACGGAGAGCTGCGGCTCGCCCTCGATGGCGGCTTGGCACATCTCCCAACGTTGGGGGCCACTGGCGACCGGACGCACAAGCTTGAGCGGATTCCAACCGGCGGGGACGAGCACGACCTCGTCCAATTTCAGTTCACGCAGTGCGATCTGCGCGATGTGAAGGTGTCCGTTATGCGGCGGATCGAAGGTGCCGCCCAGAATGCCGTATTTCATAAATCCTATGACCCCCAATCCCGGAAGGCGAACGCCCATCCCGCAATCACCACGGTGTCGCCGTCGGTGGCGCCGGCTTCGCGCAGGGCATCAATCACCCCGATTCGTTCCAGCTTGCGGTGGAGGTAGCGCAGGGCTTCCTTGTTGGTGAGGTTCGTCATGTGCACGAGCCGCTCGATACGCTGGCCTTCCACAAAGAACTCCCCATCTTCTTCCCGCACGCCCCACTTGTCGTCCATCTTGCGTGCTTGGGCCGGCTTAAGCACCGGCACGGCGGGGGCCACAACGTTCTCGTCAATGAGGGCCGCTGCCCGGAAGAGAAGGGGTTCGAGACCCTGGTTGGTCGCCCCGGAGACAGGGAAGACCTCGTAGCCGGCCTCAATGAAGGGTTCCGTAACCAAATCCACGAATTCGGGGTCGGGGGCGAGGTCCACCTTGTTGAGGGCGATCAGGCGCGGGCGAGAAGCGAGTTCTTCGCTGTAGTTCGCCAACTCTTGCTCAACGATGCGGAAGTTGTCCCAAGGTTCGGAGCCGTCGATGGGGAAGGCATCCACTACGTGGATGAGCACCCGCGTGCGCTCGACGTGCTTGAGGAACTGGTGGCCCAAGCCGAGGCCCTCACTAGCGCCCTCAATCAGACCCGGCATGTCGGCCATGGTGAACGATTCGTGCCCGACTCGCACCACCCCGAGGTTGGGGATGATGGTGGTGAAGGGGTAGTCGCCAATCTTGGGGCGAGCCGCCGAACACGCGCCGATGAGCGTGGACTTGCCCGCATTTGGCAACCCGATGAGGCCCACGTCGGCCAGGAGTTTGAGTTCGAGGCGAACACGGAACGATTCGCCCGGCGCTCCGTTCTCCGCAAAGGCGGGTGCCTGCCGCACGCTATTCGTAAAGTGCTTGTTGCCACGCCCGCCACGCCCCCCGCGCGCCACCACGTAGGTCATGCCATCGGCAGAGAGGTCAACCAGGAGTTCGTTGTCCTCGTCGTCGTAGACCATGGTGCCGACGGGCACGACGATCGTGACATCCTCAGCATCGCGCCCGGCCATTTGGTTGCGGGCATTGCTGCCGTGCGGAGCCTCGATGTGCTGGCGCAAGCGCACGTCAAAGAGGGTGCGGCACCCGCGTTGGGCCAGCAGAATCACGTCGCCACCTTTGCCGCCATCGGCGCCGTTGGGGCCACCGCGCGGCACGTGCTTTTCGCGGTGCATGCTGGCGCTGCCGTTGCCCCCGTTCCCACTGGTTACGGTAATGACGGCTTCATCAAGAAACAATGGCGTCCTCCTCGTTCAGCATGCCGGGGATGAGTTCGACGGTGATCGTCCGGGCGTCCAAGTCAATCTTCTTCACAAACGTCTTTGACATGGGCACCAACAGGGTTTTGATCTTCAAGAGGTCTTGAGCGGGGCTGGCGACCACGTCTTCCAGCGGTCCGAGAACCTGGCCGTCGGTGGTGATGACTTCACATCCAATGAGGTCAATCACGCGAAACTCGTCTTTGGCGAGCTTGGGCTTGTCGGTGGCCGGGACATTGAGCATTTGGCCACGCAGAGCCTCAGCCGCTTCGGGCGTTTCGATGTGATCCAAATGGATGCGCACTTGCTGGCCGTGCCAGTGCACTTTTTGAATCGTGTGCAGGGTGCCCTTGAGATAAAGGCGTGCCCCGACCTCAAATCGGGTCGCAAAATTGGTGAGGGGTTCAACTTTAAGGCCCCCTTGGAGGCCAAAGACACCGACGATACGCCCAATCGGTGTCCATTCAGCTTCCTGGGAGCCAGGCATTCAACTTAGGAGGGGATTAGTCCCGCGCCGCAACCTTGACGACGGTGCGCGAGCCACCCTTCGCACCGACCGCCGAAACGACGTTGCGAATGCACTGCACCACCCGGCCATCCTTGCCGATGACGCGCCCGACATCATTCGGGGCCACGTTCACGGTGTAGACCATGGTGCCGCGATCGTTCTTATCCGATACGCTCACGGCGTCTTCGTCTTGGGCCGCCATACGGAACAGGGTTTCAACCAGCGGGTTCAAGCTCATGCTTCGGATCCTTCAGCCGCAACTTCCGCCGGGGCTTCTTCCGCCTTGGCCGGCTTTTCGTCCATCGCCGAGCCTTGGCTCATGGCGGCGGTGCGCTTATCCAGGAACTTGTAGCTGGCCTTGGCCTTCGGTCGCTTGGCAAAGAATTGCTCCAGCACACCTTCGCGCTTCAGCAGGTAAGCCACGGTTTCGGTCGGCTGGGCGCCTTCCATCAGCCAGTGCAGGGCACGTTCGCCGTTCAGGGTGACGGTCGACGGGCGGGTGAGGGAATTGTAGGTTCCGAGGATCTCAATGTGCGCGCCCGAACGCGGGGAAGCGCTCTTGGTGACCACGATGCGATAGAAGGGACGGTGCTTATTGCCCATGCGGCGAAGACGAATTCGTACCACGTTTGTTGCTGTAACTCCTTGTTGTTGCCTTTAACGGCGCTTTACACGACGCATCCGCTTTTCCATCTTGCTGAATTGCTTCATTTGTCTTCGCATTTCAAACAGCTGGTCGACGAGTCGGTTGACCTCCTGCGGAGTTCGACCCGAGCCGTTGGCGATGCGTCGCCGTCGTGAGCCATTCAGTATATCCGGGTTCGAACGCTCCTCCGGGGTCATGCTGAGGATGATGGCCTCAATATGGTCCATCTTCCGTTCATCAAAGCCATCTAAAGCCTCCTCGGGAAGCATGGTAGCGGCCCCGGGCAGCATCTTGATCACGTTCTTGAGCGGGCCCAAGCGGCGCACCATGCGGATCTGCTGCAAGAAGTCGGCAAAGTCCATCTTGCCGGTGGTGATCTTGCCCTGCAGGTCCTGCGAATCCTCCGGCGAGAAAGCGGCCTCGGCCTTTTCGATCAGCGCAAGGACGTCACCCATGCCCAGGATGCGCTCAGCCATCCGGGTGGGGTGGAACATATCTAGCGCTTCCACTTGCTCGCCGACCCCAATGAAGCGGACGGGGATGCCGCTGGCTTCGCGGACGGAGAGAATGGCCCCGCCGCGCGCGTCACCATCGAGCTTGGTGAAGATGACCCCGGTGAGGTCCACGCGCTTGCCGAAGGCTTCGGCCACGTTGACGGCCTCTTGACCGGTGGCGGCATCGAGAACCAGGAGCCGCTCATGCGAGCCCACCGCCTTTTCAATGGCAGCGAGTTCATTCATCAAGTCTTCGTCGATGCTCAGGCGGCCAGCGGTGTCCACAATCAGGACATCGAGGAAAAGGTGCTTACACCGCTCCAGAGCTTGGCGGGCGACTTCGGGAGGCGTGGTGCCCGTAGCCGTGAAGACCGGAACGTCAATCTGTTCACCCAAGACTTGAAGTTGCTGAATGGCCGCCGGGCGCTGAAGGTCACAAGCGGCCAGCATTGCCTTCTTGCCTTGGGAGCGGAACCAGAGGGCCAGCTTGGCCGAGGTGGTGGTTTTCCCAGAACCTTGCAGACCTGCCAGCAGGATGACCGTGGGCGGGTTGGGCGCCCAGTTGACCGGGGTATCGCCGCCTCCCAGCAGGGCCACCAGTTCATCGCGGACGATGCGGATGAGAGTTTGGTCGGCATTGAGGTTGGCAAAGATCTCTTCGCCCACCGCCTTCTCGCGCACCCGGGCCACGAACTGCTTGGCGACCAGGAAGTTGACGTCGGCTTCGAGAAGTGCCGTGCGCACCTCGCGGAGCGCATCATTGACGTCGTCTTCGGTGAGGCGACCACGGCCGCGCCAACCGGCGACCAGGCCTCCCAATCGACGCGTCAAGGTGTCCAACATGTGCCCCAGAGTTTAGCGAATCTGAGGTTTGCGCAGGCGGGAAGGAACCTTTGGCCGGGGGACACGCGTCGAATGGCGTAGAAAGACATGACGCCTAGCCTGAAAAAGCTGGGAGCATTTGCCGAGATTTAGAGATGAGGAACACCATGGAACACGTCAACGAAGAAACGATTCCCGAAAAGGCCACCGGCGGCACCCAGTGGGTGTGGGCGGGGCTTGGCCTGGCGGCGCTGGCCGCGGCCACCTGGTGGCTGATGGCGAAGCGCCACGAGAATGAAGACGTGGACAAGCTCTTTGATTCGGCGGAAAATCTCCTCGACCGCTTGACCGCGTAACGCGTCAATTTGTATGCCCGATGGGCAGGCGGGTTAGGCTAGACTTCCAGATAGCCCCACGTTGGGCGAGGTGCCCATGCCGTTTGGTATCTGGAAGTTGAGTTTTGTTGCCATTTTGGCCGTTGTTGGCCTTGGCGGCTGCGGTAGCGGCTCGGAGATGGCATTCTGGGAGGCGTGCACCAAAAACGTCAAGCGCGGCATGACCCTATCTGAAGTCGAACGGATCTGTGGCAAGGCTCAATATCTGGGCAAGACGGGTCCGTTTCAGGGCTACAAGTACACGCATCCCAAGACGAAACAGGATTGGCTCCTCTTTTTCGAGAACGACATTCTGAAGGAAGCCCAAGTTCCGAGCGGCAACCGCTAACTCATCACCCCCAGGGAAGTGGTCTTGGTTGAATCTGCGTCCTTTCTGATAATCTATATTATGACATTGACGAATGAGGGCGGGTACTCTCTCCCGACGCGATGGATAGTGCGTTCTATCGATGCTCGACTTGCGGTGACGAAGTCCAAGAGGGCCAAGCCTGTCGCTGCGGACACGTGGCCACCGGATTGAATGCTCCGAACTTCAATTACATCGGCCGCAGACCGACTTCAAGTGACGATCAAGACCTCGTGCCGGGCCTGCCAAAAGGATTGCAGAGCATCAGATTGCTTGGCATGATCATCATGATCATCGTCTTTATCGTCGTGATGGCCTTCGAAGGGGTCGCTTGGAACGCCCCCGATACCACCCCAACCCGTTCTGAAGCCCCTTAGGGGCCAGGGGCCGGAATGGTAACGGTGATTTCGATTTCCCCGGCGGTGCTGGGTTTGATCTCACTGCCGCCGCTGCGGAGTTCAGCGCGGATGATCGTCGTACCGGCCTCAGCCGACGGGCTGACGGTCACCGGAATCGTCAAATTGTTGACCTGGCCCGGATTTGGGATGTTGATCGGCGAAATGGGCTGAATCTTGGCGTCGTCCACAAAGAACACGATGCGGTCCGCCAATCGCGGCACAAAGTTGCCGTCGTTGTTCAGGTCCGGGTCGTGCGCCACCTGCAGATCGAAGGTTTGGCCCGGATTGGCACTCGGCACGCCCGCCACGCTCAGGCTCACGTTCTGGTCGCTCACGGGATCCACAAACGCGCCATCGCCGCCACAAGCAAGAATCAGGAGGGCTCCGGCGGCGGCAAACCAAGTCAGCGGGCCGGGGCGGCGGCGAGTTGCATTCATATCAAGACGTTACCTCGCGCGGCCGGGCCGAGCCACGCCATGTAAAATGCGGTTCATGACGCCGGATGAAGCTCTCCTCGAGGTCACACGCCAGCTTGAGCAAGGCCTGACCGGCGCTTTGGGTATCACGTGCACCCGCTGCGACGAAACGGGCGTGGTGATGCACATGCCGGTGGACGCCCGCACCACGCAGCCCTTTGGGCTGATGCACGGGGGCGCCTTTGCCGCCCTGGCCGAGACAGTGGCCTCCGTTGGCGGCCTTTGGCACGTGGATTTCCCCCGGCAGGTGGTGGTCGGCCAGCAAGTCTCGATGAACCTATTGCGTTCGGCCCGCGTGGGGCTCATTCGTGCCGAGGGCAAACTCGTCCATAAGGGCTCGCGCACGCAGGTCTGGGATGTGGAAATGGTGCGCGAGGTGGACGAAGTGACGGCCGCCGTGGCCCGCATTACCCTGGCCGTGGTGGATCAGAGTTGAACGGCTTGCCCGGCGAGCCAGGTGCCCTGGCATTCATAGATGCCGAGGCTGGCCAGGAGGTCCTGCGGGTGATCGAAATCCCACACCGCGAGGTCGGCCCGGAGCCCGCGGCGTAGTTCCCCACGGTCATTCATTCCCAGGGCGCGGGCGGCGTTCTTGGTGACGCCTTGCCACGCTTCTTCCACGGTGAGCCCGAACATGGTCGCGGCCATGTGCATCATCAGCGGAAGGTTGGTGACGGGGCTGGTGCCGGGGTTGCAGTCGGTAGCCACCGCCATCGGCACGCGGTACTCGCGGAACCAGTGGACGGGCGGGGCTTGGGGTTCTTGCAGGCAGTAGTACGCCCCGGGGAGGAGCGTGGCCACGGTGCCAGCCTTCCCCATGGCCTTCGCCGAGGCCTCGGAGCAGTACTCCAGGTGGTCGGCCGAAAGGGCGCCGAGGGAAGCCGCGAGTTCCCCACCGCCCCCGTCCGTCAGTTGGTCGGCGTGCAGGTGGAGCTTGAGACCGAGGTCTTTGGCCGCTTGCAGGTAGCGCCGCGTTTGGCCGGCATTGCACGCGACCCGCTCACAAAAAGCATCGGCGGCATCGGCCAGGTGGTCGCGCACGATGCCGGGCATGACTTCGGCAATCACCCAGTCCAGATAGGCTTCGGGCTGGTCTTGGAATTCCGGCGGAAAGCCGTGCGCCCCCAGGTAGGTCGTGGTGACGCTGGCCGTTCCTTCTTGGCCAAGCTCGCGGGCAACTTGGAGGCACCGGCGCTCGGTGGCTTCATCCAGGCCGTAACCGGACTTGATTTCAATGGTCGTCACCCCACCCCGGGCCAGTTGCATGAGCCTCTTTCTGGCATCAGACTTGAGGTCATCGGCGGTGGCGGCGCGGGTCTCGCGCACAGTCCGGCGGATGCCTCCGCCCTGGGCGGCAATCTCGGCGTAGGGCACGCCCGCGCGGCGGCGGATGTGTTCGTCGCTGCGGTTCCCGGCGTACACCAAGTGGGTGTGGGCGTCGATCAGGCCAGGGGTGAGCCAACTTCCCTTCAGGTCAATCTCCTGATGCTCGGGATTTAGTTGCGGCAGTGCGCTTTCCGGGCCCGCGTACTCAATTTTGCCGTTCGTGACGACCAGGGCACCCTGCTCGATCACGCCCAGGCCTTCCCCGCTCATGGTCGCGAGGTTGCCGTTGCGGAAAAGCATCTGGCTCATGCGAAGGGGTGCTCCGAAACCATTGTCCAAATCAATCGGGCGGCCACCCGGGCCGTGCGCTCGTCAATATCCAGCGAAGGGTTGAGTTCGGCCACGTCAAACAGGCGGCACTTGCCGGACTGCGCCACCGCACGCACAAAGTCATCCACCACGGCCACATTCAGCCCTCGTCCTGCCGGGGCGCTGACCCCCGGGGCGGTGCCGGCTTCCAGCACGTCCAGGCACAGGCTGAGATAGACATGCTCGGCCTGTTTCAGCATTGCCGCCAACCGCTCTCGTTGCGCCGGCCAGTGCCAGGGGTCCATTTCGGTGTCCAGCACAATCGGAACCCC
>CAZDWU010000032.1:0-1787 GCA_964509165.1 uncultured Chthonomonas sp.
CTGGGGGTGATGGTGAAGCCGCTGGCGCTGAGCTCTTGCCCGATGTGGCGCAGCTTCTTCATCGCGCGCAGTTCGATCTGGCGCACTCTTTCTCGCGTGACGTTGAGCGCGGCGCCCACCTCTTCCAAGGTGCGGCTGCGGCCATCGTCCATCCCAAACCGGAGGCGAACCACGTCGCGCTCTCGGCTCGTCAGGCGGCCCAGAATGCTGTCAATCTCTTCGCGGCGGATCAGCGACCAGGTCACATCGCTCGGGGTCGGCATGTTCGTGCTCGGCACAAAGTCGCCAATCGAGGAGTTGTCCTTTTCGCCCACCGGGGTTTCCAGCGAGAGCGGTTCCACGGCCACGCGCATCATTTCTTGCACGCGGTCGGGGCTCATGCCCACGCGCTCGGCCACTTCTTCCGGCGTCGGTTCGCGGTGCAGCTCTTGCTGCAGCTGGTTGGCCGTCTTCATCACCTTGTTGATGAGTTCGGCCACGTAAACCGGGATGCGGATGGTGCGGCCCTGGTTGATGATCGCACGGGCAATGGCGCGGCGGATCCACCACGTCGCGTAGGTGGAGAAGCGGAAACCCTTGCGCCAGTCGAACTTTTCAACCGCGCGGATCAGACCGAGGTTGCCCTCTTGGATCAGGTCGGCGAGGGGGATGCCCCGGGCGTTGTACTTCTTGGCGATGGAAACGACCAGGCGGAGGTTGCTCTCAATCAGGTGCTGCTTGGCGGCGCGACCGGACTTGATGATCTCCTTGATCTCCCACTGGTCGAATTCGTAGTCCTTCGGCTTGTTCACCAGTTCGGCGACCTTGGACCACTTGCCGTTCTCGGCGAGGTCCATGGCTTGCACACGCTTGGCCAGATGCTCTTCTTGGGCGGGGGTGAGCAGGTGGGCACGGCGGGTCTGCCGCATCCACATCTCGAGTTCTTCGGATTCGTCGTTAGTACGAGTCTCCTCCTCCTCTTCCTCATCCTCCATTTCCAGCAGGTCTTCGGCATTCGGTTCATCGTCCATCAGCATGTGCTTGGCCGCGTCCATGTAGACGTGCCGAGCGTGCGTTCGAACGGTGATCGCTTTGCCGCGCTTCACCTGGGTGGGCATCTGATTTTCGCCAGCCATTCTCTTCTTAACTTCTCACTGTGGATGCTACGAGAGCATCCGGGTTCATAGGTTCGGACGGATCAAAGTTGATCCTTGTCGCCCCGAATAGGTACGGGCCTCCGTCTTCCTACTGATTTATAACTCAAGAATCCGCCCGAGGGCGAAAAATTCAGTTACAAAAGAGCATTGCAAGGGCCGTGCCAACGAGTGTAGACGGAATGAACGGCCTAGAGGTTGCCTTGGGGTCACCTGGACTAGGGCCGGCTGGGTTTTCGGCCTGGGTCCAACAATCCCGCCCGAGACTTGCCAAAAGGGCAGGAAATCAGCCGCGAAGACGATTTACGGCTTCTTTCAGCACCGCGGCCAGGGCGCGCACGCTTTCCACCGTGTTTTGCGGTCCAAAGCTGATGCGCACGGCGCTGCGGAGGTGTTCCGGCGGCCAGCCCAGGGCCACCAGGGTGCGGCTGGGCTCGTTGGAGTGCGCACTACATGCGGCCCCCGCCCCGATGGCAAACCCGCGCGCGTCGGCTTCCAGCACCAGGGTCTCTCCTTCAATGCCCGCTGCCACCCAGGTGAGAATCCATGGGCTCTGGCGGTCGTGTTCGTGGATGAAGGAATCCGGCACCCCGGCCACGGCTTCGGCAAAGGCCGCGCGCAGGCCCCGCACATGGGCGGTGCGCGCTTCGTAAT
>CAZDWU010000032.1:1887-4262 GCA_964509165.1 uncultured Chthonomonas sp.
GCTTCGGCAAAGGCCGCGCGCAGGCCCCGCACATGGGCGGTGCGCGCTTCGTAATCTTGTTTGGCCAGGCGCAGGGCCGTGGCAAAGCCGACAATCCCGGGCACGTTCAGCGTTCCGGCGCGCAGGCCCATCTCTTGGCCGCCGCCCACCATCCAGGGGGATAAAGCCACATTGCCCGTCACCACCAGGGCTCCCACGCCTTTGGGGCCGCCAAGCTTGTGCGCCGAGCAACTCCACGAGTCGCCCGAAATCAAATCAATCGGCACCTTGCCCAGGGCCTGGGTGGCGTCGCGGTGCGTCCAGCCCCGCAGGCTGGGGGCACTCAGTACGGCGCCAGTTTCGTTGCCCACCACCATCACGGCCTGCATGTCGATGCCGGCCGGGGCGGGCATGCACTTGTAGCCCTCATTGGCCAGCACCGTCGCGCCCTTGGCCTCGGCGGGGGCCCACACACTGCTATGTTCAAAGGGGCTCACGGCCAGGTTCGTGGCGTGTTGCAGCGCCCAGTTGTTGGCCTCGGTGGCCCCACTAGTGAAGAAAACTTGCTCCGGCGGCGTGGCAAATTGGTCGGCAATGTACTGCCGCGCGCGTTCTACGGCCTCACGGGCTTGCATCCCCCACGCATTCAGGCTGTGGGGGTTGCCGCATTGTTCGCCGAGCCACGGGAGCATGGCCTCTCGAACTCGTGCATCGAGAGGCGTGGTGGCCGCGTTGTCGAAGTAGTTTTCGAGTCGGCTTGGTCCGCTCATCTGGTCGCCGTAGCGAGTGATTCCATGATCAAGCGCGGAACATCACTCGTGCGGTCGGCCACCTTAGCCCCGGCGGCCAGCAAGGCATCCACCTTGCTCTGCGCGGTGCCCAGTCCACCGCTGACGATGGCGCCCGCGTGGCCCATGCGCTTGCCCGGAGGGGCGGTGCGGCCGCTGATGAACGCGACGACCGGCTTGCTCATGGTCTTGATGTACTCGGCGGCGGCTTCTTCGTCCGTGCCCCCGATTTCACCCACCATCACCACGGCGGTGGTGGCGGGGTCCTTTTCAAACATTTCCATGACCTCGATGAAGCGGGTGCCCGGGATCGGGTCGCCACCAATGCCGACGCAGGTGGTCTGGCCGAGGTCGGCGCGGGTGAGCTCCCACGCAATTTCGTAAGTCAAGGTGCCACTGCGGCTGACCATGCCGATCGGACCCGGCTTAAAGATGTGTCCGGGCATGATGCCCATCTTGCATTCGCCCGGCGTGATGATGCCGGCGCAGTTGCCGCCCAGGAGGCGGCTCTTGCCGCGCGCCTTCATCTTGGTGGCGACCTTCAACATGTCCTGCACGGGCACGCCTTCGGTGATCAGGGTGATGAACGGGATGCCAGCGGCTTCGGCTTCCAGCACCGAATCAGCGGCAAACGGTGCGGGCACAAACACCAGCACGGCATCGGCCTGCGTGGCGTCCACGGCCTCTTGCATGGTGTTAAACACCGGCAGGCCGAGGTGCTCGGTGCCGCCCTTGCCCGGCGTCACGCCGCCCACAACCTTCGTGCCGTACTCCAGCATCTGCTGGGCGTGGAACGTGCCTTCTTTCCCCGTCATCCCGGCCACGAGAACCCGGGTGTCCTTATTCACCAAGACTGCCAATTTGAATACTCCTGCCCGCCAGAATACCGAAGCCCACCGGAAGTTGGGGCCGTTCGTTACAATAAGACCATGAGCAAAGGGAGCCCGCACGTCCGCTACGCGGAGATTGAGCGCGAAACGACGGAGACCAAGGTCTCGGTAGTGCTGGACCTGGACGGCGGACAACGCCGTGATGTCCACACAGGGATTGGGTTCCTAGACCACATGCTCCAGCTCATGGCGTTCCACGGCCAATTCAACCTGGGTGTGACGGCCGACGGCGACCTGGAAGTGGACGACCACCACACGGTGGAGGATGTTGGCATTACGCTGGGGCAGGCGTTCCGCACGGCGCTGCTCGAAGTCACGTCAATTCAACGCTACGGGGACTTGCTCTCCCCGATGGATGACGCGTTGGTGGCCGTGGCGGTGGACATCTCCGGGCGAGGGATGGCCTTTGTGGACTTGCCGTTCCGTCGTGAGAATCTGGGCGGCCTGGCCACCGAGAACATTGCGGAATTCATGCGGGCCTTTGCCATGCACTCCGGCATGACCATCCACGTGCGCCGCCTGGCGGGGGACAACGACCACCACCTCTGCGAAGCCGCCTTCAAGGGGCTGGGCCGGGCTCTGCATGCCGCTACCCGCACCAGTGATCGGCAGGGTGTGGCCAGCACTAAGGGCAAGCTGCTTCAGTCGTGATTGTCTTTCCGGCGATTGACCTGATGGGAGGGCAGGCCGTGCGCCTGACCCAGGGAGCCTTTGATGC
>CAZDWU010000032.1:4362-7650 GCA_964509165.1 uncultured Chthonomonas sp.
GATTTCGCCGCCGCGCTGTTTGCCCAGTTTGGGGAGCGGCTGGTGGCCGGGCTCGACGCCCGGAACGGGGAAGTCGCAACCCACGGCTGGCAAGAGGGAAGCGGGCAGAGCATTTTGGACTTGGCGAAGGCGCTCGTCGAGCGGGGGGCTACAAGGTTTATTTACACCGACATCGTCCGGGATGGCGTGCTGGGCGGGCCGGACTTGAGCGGCACAGTGGCCCTGCACAACGCCACCAGCGTGCCTGTGATTGCCAGCGGCGGCGTGGCCGAACTGAGTGACCTTGAGCACATTGCCGCCACCAACCTCGAGGGCGTGATTGTAGGAAAGGCCCTGTACGAAGGGCGATTTACTCTGCAAGAAGCCCTTACCGTTGCAACGGCTTCACCGAAGGGAGTGTAATAGCGGCATAGAGGTGGCTTCACCTCAAAACGCATCGCGAGATCAAAACCATGTTTGAACCAGAAACCCTAGGCATCATGATTCCCATCGTGGCTCTGTTGATCCCGATCGTGGCCATTCTTACGAAACACCAGCGTTCGATGGCCGAGCTGATCCACGGGAGCCACCACGCCCAGCAAAATCAAGCCGCGGCCGCCGAAATCCAAGCGCTGCGCGCCGAGATGGCGTCGCTTCGCGAATCGGTCAACACGATGATCGTGCAGCGCGATGGTTTGCCCTCCAGCGGCCTCAATCCGCAACTCGGAAATACACCTCCGGCCTATCCGACCGAAGCCGTGCGAAACACCGATCAAGCCTGAGTCAATCGGGTTCCGCGGCGGTCAAAACGTTCGCCACTGGGACTTAAGGCCCTTACTTAACATGAGTTGGGCCAGGGGTCGGCCTTTTGCCGTGAGGCGAGGCCGCTTGAGTGTATGATTACAGGTTCCCGGAGTCCTGAATGCGCGTTGTTATGCCTGCCTCGAAGCGAATTGGACGTTCGCTAGAGTTGCCCAACCTCATTGATCTCCAACTGAACAGTTACCGATGGTTCCTCGAAGAGGGCTTGCCGGAATTATTCAAGACTTTTACCCCAATCTGGGACTTTACGCAAACAAATTATCTGGAGTTCGTCAGCTTTACGCTCGGCGAGCCGAAGTACTCGATCAGCGAATGCCGCGATCGGGATATGACGTTTGAAGCTCCGATTAAGGCAATTGTTCGATTTGGAGGGAAAGATCGTCCCGTCATCGAGTCCGAGGTCTATTTGGGCGACCTCCCCCTGATGACCGACAACGGAACGTTCATCATCAACGGCCGCGAGCGCGTCATCGTGAGCCAGCTCAGCCGCTCGCCGGGCCTGTACTTCGAGGAAGACGTGGACACCTCGATGCAGATGATCGTTCGTGCCCGTTTGATCCCGATGGAGGGAGCGTGGCTGGAGGTCGAAAACGACCCGAACGGCGTGGTGCACACGCAGGTTTCGCAGAGCAAAAAGCTTCCCATCACCCAGGTGATGAAGGCGCTGCACGGCTTTAAGCAAGGCCGCGATATGCAGGTGATGCCGGTGGGTCAAGCCCAGCAGAAGAAGCTGAGTGAGCCGCTGGTGGACCCCGATACCGGGGAAGTGGTGCTGGATAAGGGCGTCATCCTCCGCAAGGTGGTTTTGGACGGCCTGACCGACGAGCAGAAGGCGTGGGAAGCCACGGTGGAAAGCCCGCTGAGCAGCAACACGGAGATGATCTGGCACTTCGGCGAAGAAAAGACGCTGACGAAGCCGGAAGCCCACGAACTGGTGGGCGTGCGCCCGATCGAAGAGATCCGCGATGGCAAGAAGGTCATCGTGGCCGCTCTGGCGCGCATCGACGAGGATTCGGCGAAGAAGATCGCCGCGCTCGGCTTGGAAACCATCGAGGTTCTGGAACTGCCGGAACTGCTGGAAGCCACCCTGCACGCCGACCGCACCAGCACGACGCGCGAAGCGATCCTGGACATTTACAAGCGCATGCGACCGGGCGAAGCGGCCAATGAAGACGCCGCCGGCCAGCTGGTTTACAGCCTGTTCTTTGACCAGCGCCGCTACGACCTGGCCAAGGTCGGCCGCCGCCACCTCAACCAGCGCCTGGGCATCAATGTTCCGCTCACCATCCGCAACCTGACGTCCGACGACCTCGCCGGCACGCTGAAGGCGATGGGCCCCTACCTGACCAAGGACGTGGAGCACGACGACATTGACGACCTGCGCAACAAGCGCGTGCGAAGCGTGGGCGAACTGCTGCAGAGCCAGCTCCGCCTCGGCTTTGTCCGCATGGAAAAGGTCGCCCGCGAACGCATGACCAGCGCCGACCAGGACAACCTGCTGCCCAGCATCATCCTGTCGGTCAAGCCGGTGAGCGCCAGCATCAAGTCGTTCTTCAGCAGCAACCAGCTGAGCACGTTCATGGACCAAACGAACCCGTTGAGCGAGCTGACGAACAAGCGTCGTCTCTCGAGCCTCGGCCCCGGCGGTCTGCAGCGCACCAGCGCCAAGCTGGAAGTGCGCGACGTGCACCGTTCGCACTACGGACGCATCTGCCCGATTGAAACGCCGGAAGGTCCGAACATCGGTCTCATCAGCCAGCTGACCACCCACGGTCGCGTGGACGAATTCGGCTTCATCCGCACCCCCTACCGCCGCGTGGTGGATGGCGTGGTGACGGACGAAGTGGTGCACCTGACGGCCGGTGAAGACTTCACCGCTCGTATCGCCCCGGCGGACACCCCGCTGGACAGCGATGGCCGCATCGTGGCCGACCTCGTGACGGTGCGATGCCCGGGCGGCGACAAGCAGTTTGCCGGTGCGCAGTACCCGACGGTGCCGCGACTCCGCGTGGACTACATGGACGTTTCGCCGGTGCAAATCATCAGCGTGGCGACCTCGCTCATCCCGTTCCTTGAGAACGACGACGCGAACCGTGCCCTCATGGGCGCGAACATGCAGCGCCAAGCGGTGCCGTGTCTTCGCGGCGACGCCCCGGTGGTGGGTACGGGTCACGAAGCCCGCGCCGCCATTGACTCGGGTGCTTCGGTTCGGGCTCGGCGCGACGGCGTGGTGAGCTACGTCACCTCCAAGACGATCCGCGTGACCAGCGACGATGGCACGGTGGAGTCGTACAGCCTGCTGCACCTGTTCCAGTCGAACAAGAGCACCTGTTTCACGCACCGCCCGGTGGTGGACCTTGGTCAGCGCGTGCTGGCCGGTGACCCGCTGGCCGATGGCGCCTGCACCGACGACGGTCGGTTGGCCCTTGGTCAAAACGTCACGGTCTGCTTTATGCCGTGGCAGGGCTACAACTACGAAGACGCCAT
>CAZDWU010000032.1:7750-21891 GCA_964509165.1 uncultured Chthonomonas sp.
AAGGGAACGGTGGTGGACGTCAAGGTCTTCAGCCGCTTCAAGTACCTCAGCCCGAGCATCAACTACATCTATAAGGAATCCAAGAAGCGCGATCGTCTCATCTGTGACCGCACGGAAGAGCCGCTGCTCCAGATTCCGGGTGATGAACTGCCGGCCGGCGTGAACATGAGCGTGCAAGTGCACGTGGCGCAAAAGCGCAAGATCATGGTCGGGGACAAGATGGCCGGTCGCCACGGGAACAAGGGGGTTATCTCCCGCATCCTGCCGGTGGAGGACATGCCGGTTCTGCAAGACGGAACGCCGGTTGACATCATTCTCAACCCGCTCGGGGTACCGAGCCGTATGAACATCGGGCAGATCCTGGAAACCCACCTGGGTTACGTCGGGAAGCACCTGAATGCACGCTACGAGTGCCCGGCCTTTGAAGGGATGACCGCCGAGGAAATCCTGAGCGAAGCCGAGCGACTGGCCGTGCACATGCGCAGCAAGGCCCTGCGAACGTACTGCCACGCCGACCTCGGCCTGGACGTGCACTTCGCGCCGGGCGCCAGCTTCGACGAGCTGATGGCCTCGGTGGATGCTCGCCTCCGCGAACTGGACCAGCCGAACCTGGAGCGCATCTCGCGCATCGTGGCGGCTCCGTCCACCCGCACCATGCAGGAACTGCTGGACGAGGATGCCGACTTCTGGCAACCGGAAGACGTGCAGCCGAGCGGCGCGCCCTACAAGGCCGCCACGGAAGTCTACGAAGGCATCAAGGAGCGCATCCTGGCCAACGTGTTCGACCGCGCCGGCTTCAATCCGGTGTCGTGCAAGAGCATCGTTCGCGATGGCTTGACGGGCGATCGCCTGCCGAACGAAATGACGGTCGGTACGATCTACATGCTCAAGCTGGAGCACTTGGCGGACGAAAAGATCCACGCGCGTTCCATTGGCCCCTACTCCCTCGTCACGCAGCAGCCGCTGGGTGGTAAGGCGCAGTTCGGTGGTCAGCGGTTCGGGGAAATGGAAGTCTGGGCTCTCGAAGCCTACGGCGCCGCCTACACCCTGCAGGAGCTGCTGACGATCAAGTCGGACGACGTGACCGGCCGCGTGAAGGCTTACGAAAGCATCGTGCGCGGCGAATCGATCACCGAGCCCGGCGTGCCCGAGTCGTTCAAGATTCTCGTCAACGAGTTGCGCTCGCTCTGCTTGCGCGTCACGGTCGAGGACAAGAACAACAAGGAACTCTCGCTCAAGGATCTGGACCAACTGGCGGGTGGCGACGAAATGCGCCTCGCCCGGTCGGTCGGCTTCTTCAACTAATTCGGCGTCCCTAGTCGTGAACTTCGCAGTGTGCCGGCGAAGTTCACGCTCTTACCTCCGCAAGGGGGCGGCACAAAACAAACGAGTCACAAAACATGGCGGATTCAAATCTGTTCGAAAAGATCCGGATCGGGATTGCGAGCCCGGACGATATTCGAAGCTGGTCGCACGGCGAAGTTAAGAAGCCCGAAACGATCAACTACCGCACATTTAAGCCCGAGCGGGACGGCCTCTTCTGTCAGCGCATCTTCGGTCCGGTGAAGGACTGGGAATGCGACTGCGGACGCTATAAGAAGGTCAAGTACGCGGGCATCGTGTGCGAACGCTGCGGCGTGGAAGTCACGCGCAGCAAGGTGCGACGCGAGCGCATGGCCCACATCGAGTTGGCCGCGCCGGTCTGCCACATTTGGTACCTCAAGGGCATCCCCTCGCCCCTGAGCTTGATCCTCGATATCTCGCCGAAGCAACTCGAAAAGGTTGTCTACTTCGGTTCCTTCATCATCATTGACGTTGACCTGGACAAGATCGCCGACCTGATGCCCAGCCTGCTGCAGGCCGTGGAAGACGAGAAGCTGATGATCCAGGAGGAGATGCGAAAGCTCGAGACTGACTCCCTCGATCACCTCTCCTCGGAAATGATCAACAACCCGGACGAGTACTTCGATGAGAGCTACGTTCGGGAACGCATGAAGGCGAACTTCGACCGCATCCGCGCGGAATTCCGCGATGCGGACGAGCGTCTGCGCGACCTCGACGTGGCCGCTGAGTTCCTCGGCATGCTCGAACAGAACATGCTGATTGACGAGGACAAGTGGCGCGCTATCAGCAAGCTGCTGGATGCCGTTGGCCGCCGCCTCAAGCGCGACTTCGACGACCTGGTGCACGCCAACGTGGGCGCCGAAGCCGTCAAGGAACTGCTGCGCCGCGTGGACCTGGAGCAAACCGCCCGCGAGCTGCGCCGCGAAATCCGCGTGACAACCAGCACCCGCCGGGCCCGCGCCATCAAGCGCCTGGACCTGGTGGAATCGCTGCTCATCAGCAAGTGCCGCCCGGAATGGATGATCCTGGACGTGCTGCCGGTCATTCCGCCCGAACTGCGCCCGATGGTGCAGCTGGACGGGGGCCGCTTTGCGACTTCTGACCTCAACGACCTGTATCGCCGCATCATCAACCGCAACAACCGTCTGCGCAAGATCATCGAGATCCAGGCTCCCGAGAGCATTATCAACCACGAAAAGCGACTCCTCCAAGAGTCGGTGGACGCCCTGATTGATAACGGCCGCCGCAGCCGCCCGGTGGTGGGCAGCAACCAGCGCCCGCTTAAGTCCCTCAGCGACATGCTGAAGGGTAAGGAAGGCCGGTTCCGTAAGAACCTGCTTGGTAAGCGCGTGGACTACTCTGGCCGTTCGGTCATCGTGGTCGGCCCGAACCTGAAGCTGCACCAATGTGGTCTGCCGAAGGAAATGGCGCTTGAGCTCTTCAAGCCGTTCGTCATGAAGACCTTGGTGGAGCGCAAGATTACGCAGAACATCAAGACGGCGAAGCGACTCATCGAGCGCATGCACCCCGCCGTGTGGGATGGCCTGGAAGAAGTGATTAAGGAGCACCCCGTGCTTCTCAACCGCGCTCCCACGCTGCACCGCCTCGGGATTCTGGCCTTCGAACCGATCCTGGTGGAAGGGAAGGCGATTCAGCTTCACCCGCTCGTCTGTCACGCGTACAACGCGGACTTTGACGGGGACCAGATGGCCGTGCACGTGCCGCTCTCGCTGCAAGCGCAGTCCGAAGCCCGCGTGTTGATGCTCAGCACGCAGAACATGTTCTCGCCGGCTGACGGTCGTCCGGTGGTGGCCCCGATCCAAGACATCGTGCTTGGTTCGTATGCCCTGACCTACACGAACGCCGCCGCCAAGGAGCGCCTGATGGAGGCCATCGAGGCCCACAAGGCGAACCCGGAAAAGAACCCGAATCCGCCGGTGTACGCCAATCCGGACGAAGTCCTGCGCCTGCTAGAATCGTTTGGCGATGCCAAGATTCGCCTCAACGACCCGGTGCAGGTGCGTGTGCGTCGCCCAATCTTCCGCGATGCCTCCGAAGTGGATCACCGCGATTGGGAAACGGGCATCGAATACGTCAAGGTCACCGAGGAGAACGAGTTTGGCGACGAAGTGACGCGACTGGAACCGCTGGAGCAGAGCTTCGAAACGGTCATCGCGATCACCACCCCGGGCCGCTTGATCCTCAACGAAGTGCTGCCGTTCCCGCTGCGCTACAGCGATGAATGGCTGAACACCGAACTGACCAAGAAGAACCTGGCGCACCTGGTGCTCTCGTGCCACAAGAGCGTGGGCGACGGCGGCACCATTGAGCTGCTGGACAACGTGAAGGCGCTCGGTTTCCGCTGGGCCAGCCGCTACGGCATCTCGATTGCCATGACGGACATGACGCCGCCGACCACGCGCGACGTCATCCTGAACGAATCGGATACCCAAGCGAACCGCGTTCTGGAGCAGTACCGCCGAGGTCTGACTTCGTTCCGCGAAATGCAGGAAAAGCTGGTGCGACTCTGGACGGATACGTACGACCAGATCGGTAGCGCCATCGTGAGCTCGATGCAGCAGGAAAACCCGCTCAGCATCATCACGGTCTCCGGGGCACGTGGTTCGGTCAAGCAGCTTGCGCAGCTCTCCGGGATGCGCGGCCTGATGTTCAACCAGTTCAACGAAGTTATCTATGAACTGCCCGTGAAGAACTCGTTCCAGAAGGGTCTGTCCATGCTGGAGTTCTTCGTAACGACCCACGGGGCCCGTAAGGGTCTGGCCGACACGGCTCTCCGTACGGCCGACGCGGGTTACCTCACGCGGCGTCTCGTGGACGTGGCTCAGGATGTCATCATCCGCGCCCACGACTGCGGCACCACCGAGGGCCTGAACATCACGCGCCTCTTCTTTGAAGGCAAGACCATCGAGACGATTGGGGACCGCGCCTACAGCCGCGTCAGCCTCAGCAACATCACCGACCCGGCCACCGGTGAAGTGATCGTCGAAGCGGACCAGATGATTGACGACCCCGTGAGCGCCCACCTCTCCAAGGTGGACGATGCGTTCATGGCCGAAATCGAAAGTGCCGCCGATGATGCCGCCAAGGACGTGATCTTCGAGAAGTATCTCGCCGCTGGTTTCACCCGCGACGAGCACGGACGCCTGGGCATGAAGGTGCGCAGCACCATCACCTGCGAACTGGAGCAAGGCGTGTGCGCCAAGTGCTACGGCCGCGACCTGGCCAGTCACAAGCTGGTTGAAGACGGCGTGGCCGTCGGGATCATCGCCGCGCAGTCCATTGGTGAACCGGGGACGCAGCTTACGATGCGTACGTTCCACACCGGTGGGGTGGCCGGTTCCAAGACCATCGCCCGCACCAACCAGTACAAGACCGGTAAGTTCATCCGCCTCTTCCAAGAGGACTTTGAAGCCGCCACCCAGACGGACATCAGCACGTTCGACCCGAGCAAGCTGCTGGAATCGCAAGAAACGGCCGTCAAGCAGTTCTTCTCCCGCGGCATCATGGTGATGTCCGACGACGAGAAGGCCGCCAAGCGCACCACCAAGGCGAGCGAACGCGCGCTGGAGCGCATGGATAGCGAAAGCCGCAAGCTGTGGGAACGAAGCCGCAAGACGTTCTTCTACTCATGGACGGGTGAATCGAGCGGTATCGTCCGCGTCGAAGAAATCTTCGAAGCGCGAAAGCAACCGCGTGGTAAGGCCATCATCTGCCCGGTCACGGGTTCGATTGTGGACATCATTCGGTCGAGCTACGGTCGCTGGATTGTGGTGGAAGCCACCGTCGGCACCGACATGCCGCTCAAGCAGGCGTACATCGCCGAAGAGCAAGAGTGGGAGATGAAGAAGGGCAAGAAGAAGGACGATGACCCGACCTTCGGCACCAGCCTGGAACGCCTCATCGGTCAGAAGCTCAGCACGCAGGCCCTCCAGGTTCTGCGCAAGAACGAGATTGACAAGGTGAAGATCTATCTCACCGTGCTCGTGCCGCCCCTCGGCAACCTGCCGGTGGCAAAGGGCCAACGCGTGATCAAGGGTGACCCGCTCACCGAAGGTCCGCTGGACCCGCACGAAGTGCTCGAACTCGCCGGACCGGCTGCCGTTTACGAATACTTCATCCAGAACCTGCAAAGCGTTTATAAGGACCAGGGCGTTGACATCAACGACAAGCACCTTGAGGTGATCATCCGCCAAATGCTGCGCAAGCGAACGGTGAAGGAACCGGGCGACACGCCGTTCCTGCCGGGCCAGATTGTGGACCGCTTCACCTTTAGCCGTGAAAACGAGCGGGTGAGCAAGCTCATCGGTTCGGGCCAGAAGAAGCGATTCGTGGACCCGGTGACGGGCGAGGAAGGGGAGCGCGACCTGCTTTTGGCCCGCGCGAACTGGATCCTGCTCGGGATTACCGAAGCCTCTTTGGCCACGGACTCCTACCTGTCGGCCGCCTCGTTCCAAAAGACGACGCGCGTCCTTACGGAAGCCGCCGTGCGAGGGAAGTCGGACACGCTGCTGGGCCTCAAGGAGAACGTCATCATCGGGCGCCTCATCCCGGCCGGTACCGGTACCAAGCCGTATCGTGACCTGGCCATCGATGTGGACCGCAGCCAACCGAGCTGGGCGCAGCAATCGCTCACCAGCCTGGTGGAAAGCGACGACGAGCACCAATCCGGCGAACTGGGCGGCCTGAGCATGACCGACCTGGCGGCGGAGGAAGAGCGCGAAATGAATCGCCTCATCCCGGGTGGCAACATCGACCTCGACCGACCGCTGCTGGAACAAGCTGCGGACGACGACGACTCGGAAGCCTAAGCGGCAACCGAGTCACCAAAAAACCCGCTGGATTCCGAAAGGAACCCGGCGGGTTTTGCTTTCTCTGCGCCTGGCAGTTACTTGAGCTTCTCGATGATCCAAGCGGTGGCGTCCTTGAGAGCGACTTCACCCTCCGGGCGCGTCGCCGGGTTGGTGTGGCCCAGGCCGGGCACCATCACCAGCTTGTGCTCCAGCCCGATGGCCTGCATGGCACGGTCCAAGCGGCGGGCCTGTTCGGGCGGCACCGTGGTGTCCTTGTCACCCTGAATGGTGAACACCGGGGCGTCGTCTTTGGTGATGAAGTTGATCGGGCTGAAATCCTTGATCGTGTCCTTGGCGTCTTCGTAGCGCTTGCCCAGCACTTGCGGAGCAAACAACTGGCCGAGGGCCGGCGGGTAGTCCACCGAGAGATCGGTGGGGCCGAAGAGGTTCACCACGGCCTTTACGCGGCTGTTGGGGCCGTCCGTCAACGGGGCGATATCGTCGCGGAACCCAAGGAACATGGCCAAGTGCCCGCCCGCACTGGCACCGGCGGCGCCCACGCGCTCGGGGTCTAGGCCGTACTTGCCGGCGTTCTGCTTAAAGTAGCGCACCGCACCCTGGCTGTCTTCTAGCATCGCGGGCCACTTGTTGGCCGGGGCCAGGCGGTAGCTGATGGTGATGCCCACTACGCCTTGCAGTGCTAGGGCCTCGGCAAACTGCGCCATGTCTTGGCGCTGGCCCATCATCCAGCTTCCCCCGTGGATCACGACGACCCAAGGTTGCTTGGTCGAAGTCGGGTTGGCCGGGGCGTAAACATCGGCCTTCAGTTCCACCGTGCCCGCCTTGGCGTAAACCACGTCGCGCGTCACGTCCACGTTGGCACTGATATAGGCCCAAACCATGAATCCCGTCATCACTATCTATTGTAAACGTATAGACTGCCGCGAAGTACGCCGCCGCGTGGAAATCGCTGCGCCTGAGCCGGGAACTGAGCACGAGCCATGAGCCAAACCGCATCGAACCGCCTTCCGACTCTCGACGTCGCCCGGGGCATTGCCATCTTCGGGATTCTTTTTGCCAATATCGCCGCGTTTTCGGGTCCAGCCTTCTACGAGATGTTCATGGTGGCCCGTCCGGATGAATTCGGCTGGAACATGGCGCTACTCACGCTGGTCAGTGGCAAGTTCCGGGGGATGCTGGCCATCCTGTTCGGAATCGGCCTCGCCATGCAATTTGGCAAGCGGCGGTTTTGGGGTGAAGCCTGGCCCGGCAGCTACATGCGGCGTACCGCCCTCTTGGCGGGGTTGGGCCTCATCCACGGCGTGTTTTTGTGGAGCGGGGACATTCTGCTCACCTATGCCATCACGGCCTTCATCGTGGCGATCTTGGTGGGCCAGCCCAACATGCCAGTGCTGAAGGTGGCCTACGCCCTGGCGGGTCTCTCCATGCTCATGGGATTGGGATTGGCCGCGGCGGGCCCCCTCATGGGGGACATGATGGGCGCGGATAGCGTCAAGCGTGAGCAAGCCGCGATGATGGGCGACTGGCTATCTCGGCTTGAGTTCCGGGCCATCTTCCAGGCCAAGGCCGTGACCTCGCTGATCTTCTTCTTGCCGCAGGCGATCGGGTTCTTCCTCTACGGGTTTTGGTTGTCGCAGCAGGGCGTCATTGCCGACCCCCTCGGCAAGTGGCACTTAGTGCGCCGCCATGTGGCCATCGGCCTGGGCGTCGGCGTTCCCCTCAACATCCTCATGGCGTGGGCGGTGGCCAGCGGCCGGGCGGTGGGCGGCGAGATGTTCATCGAGCTCGGCCTGAACATGCTGGTCGCACCGGCGTATCTGTTGCTGGTGTTGCGCTGGGTGGCGAGCCAACGCGCGAAGGCCCTAACCGAACCTTTCCGACGCATGGGCCGCATCGCCCTCACTTGCTACCTGCTGCAAACCGTGCTGTGCACGGCTTACTTCTACGAGTGGGGGCTAGGCTACTACAACCGCACCGGCTGGCAACAAGATCTCATGGTCGTGCTGGGTGTCAATGCTCTGTTGTTGGTCTTTGCCTGGTTCTACAGCGGCACGGGCCGCCAAGGGCCGGTGGAAGCGCTGTGGCGGCGCTTCGCGGAACCTACTCGTCCAGCGGTGAGCGGCGGGGCAGGCGCGGGACCGGGTACGCCGCGTTAAAGGGAATCGGCGCATTGGGGTTGGCCTGGATGGCGCGCATCCGCTCCTCCATCTCCATCACCAGGCGCCGGAACTCCTCCTCAAACTCGCGTTCCAGGTCTTCCATCGCCTCTTGCAGCTTAAGGATGATCTCGACGCCCGCGAGATTCACGCCCATGTCTTGCGTCAGCCGCTGAATGCGGCGCACGCGCATGATGTCTTCCTCGCTGTAGAGGCGATTTTTGGCCCCCACCCGGGCGGGGATGAGCAAGCCGAGGCGCTCGTATTGGCGCAAGGTCTGCGGGTGCACGCCGCATAGCTCCGCCGCGACGCCAATCATGTAAACCGGAGTCTTGTTGAGTTTCATGACTTCTTCTCGGAGGTTGTGAGTTCGATGGATTTGAATTCGTTGAGGAGTTCGCGCTGACGCTCAGATAAGGAGCGCGGCACCGTGATGCGCACGCGAGCCATGAGGTCGCCCTTGCCGCCTTTGAGCTTGGTGAGGCCCTGCCCCTTCAGCCGGAAGAGCTGCCCACTTTGGGTGCCCGCCGGCACCGTGACGGTGACCGATGACCCGAGGCCCTCGACTTTCACCTCGCCGCCCAGAGCGGCCGTCGTGAAGGGGACTTCGAAGTTCACTTCCAGGTTGTCGCCCTGCCGGGTGAGCCTCGAATCGGGTTGATCTTGAATCAAGAGAAAGAGGTCGCCACCTCGGCCGTTCATGCCTCGATGGCCGCCCCCAGGCACGCGAAGCTTTTTGCCGGCTTGGATACCGGCCGGAATGCGCACATCCACCTTGCGGGGGCCAGAAATCGTGCCGCTCCCGTGGCATGTGGGGCACGCCATGTGCCCTTCGCGGGTGCGCACCGTGCCCGAGGCGCGACAGGCAGTGCAGGCGTCGCTCGTCTGATAGGTCAGGGTGCGGCGGGCGCCGTCGTTCACTTCGGTGAGCGTGACCGCCAGGTTCATTTCGAGGTCGCGCGGCTGGGCGTACGGGGTTTGTCGCTGAAAGATGCTGCCCCCGATGCCCCCGCCCATCCCGCCAAACATCTGGCTGAAGATGTCCTCGAAGTCCACATCTTGGAATCCCGCGCCACCCGGCCCGGCCATGTCTTGGTCCAGCCGCTTGCCAAATCGGTCGTAGTCGCGCTTGCGGTCGGGGTCGCTCAGCACCGCATAGGCTTCGCTGACTTCCTTAAAGTTCTCGGTCGCCTTGGGGTCGTTCGGGTTCACGTCCGGGTGGTACTTGCGGGCCAGCCGACGGTAGGCGGCCTTGATCTCCTTTTCGTCGGCCCCCTTCTTCAGGCCCAGAACCTCGTAGTAGTCGCGAGACATGATCCCTCTGTGCTCATTGGTTTGAGCGCAATACACTCAATATAACGCGCAAAATGGACCGGAGGATTCCGGATTGGGAAATTCGTATCAAAACTCCCTAAAATAAGGGCGGGGACATCTGGAGACTTAGGCTAAGCCTGCCAATACTTCTAGCGTGGACCTCAATCGCCTGGCTGTGCGCTTATCCCGGAGCGAGAATTTACCGGTATTGCCGCAAGCCGTCAGCTCCGTGCTCAAGTTGGCGGATGACCCCAACGCGGGTCCTCGTGACTTGGAGCGGGTGATTGAACGCGACCCGGCCATTACGGCCAAGATTCTTCGCGCCGCCAACAGCGCTTACTACGGTTCACCGAACGTGCCGAACATCGGCCGGGCCATCGCCTTCCTCGGCATGAATGCGGTGCGCAGCCTGGTGGTCAGTGTGGCCTTCCAGGGCATGACCGCCAATCGCGGCACCTCGCAACGTTTTGACAATCTTGAATACTGGCGTCACTCCTTGGCCGTGGCCACCGGGGCGCGCATTCTTGGTCGCCTCCGCATGCCGATGCGAGCCGAAGAGCTCTATTGCGCCGGCATGATGCACGACATCGGCTATCTGATCCTGGACCGCTTTATGGGCACCGAACTGGACACGGCCCTGGAGCAGGCACTGAACGACAAGACGCCGATCCACGAGCAAGAAGAGTTTCTCTATGGCTTCACCCACGCCGACGTGGGCGGGTTGCTGGCCGAAAAGTGGGGCATGACCCCGATGATCCAGGCGGCAGTGAAGTATCACCACAATCCGCAAGAAGACGGCAACTACTTTGAAACCACCTGTTTCATCTCCGCGGCCAACGTGCTCGCGCACCAGGCGGGCTTCACCAATAACACGGTGGGCATCACTTGGGAACTGGAACCGCACGTGGTGAAGGCCGTGGGCATCCCGCTGGAGCAGTTCGACGCCATCCGCGATGTGATGGTGCAAGAGGTCTTGAAGGCTCAAGACACCTTCAAGATTCAATAACCGCAACCTGGAGACCAAAAAATGGCGACCTTGAGAGATCAAGGCCGCCATTTCTGCTTGCAAGGTTAGTCTTCTTCGGACTTGCGCCGGGCTTGGTGCGCGGCAATGAGAGGCTGGGCCTCATGAGCCGGCACTTCTGCGTAGTGGCTGAAGTCGGTGGCAAACCGTCCTCGGCCCTTCGTCATGCTCCGCAGGTCAATGGCGTACCGCGCCACGTGCGCCATCGGCACCTGCGCTTGGATGCGCGTGATGCCAGACGTCACGGGTTCCATGCCCTGGGTTTGGGCACGCCGGGTGTTCAGGTCGCCCATCACATCTCCCACGGCATCATCCGGCACGTCAATCGTGATGTTCATCACGGGCTCCAAAAGCACGGGGTTCGCCTTTTCCGCCGCGTTGTGGAAAGCGAGCTTGGCCGCCGTCTTGAAGGCTTGCTCGCTGCTGTCCACGTCGTGGTAGCTGCCGTCGTAGACAATGGCCCGCACGTCGACCACCGGGTAGCCCGCCACGTAGCCTTCAATGAGGGTTTCGCGGACGCCTTTTTCAATCGCGGGGATGAAGTTCTTGGGAATCGAACCGCCCACGACCTTGTTCTCGAATGTGAAGCCTTCGCCCCGCTGCAATGGCTGAAGTTCCAGCCAGCAGTCGCCGAATTGGCCCTTGCCCCCGGTTTGCCGCTTCAGACGGCCCTGCGCCTTGGCGATGCCGGAGATGGTTTCGCGGTAGGGGATCTTCGCCTCCACAATCTTCACGTTCACGCCGTACTTGGATTTCAGCTTGCTCACCACGCTCTCGATGTGAATGTCCCCCATGCCCTCCAGGATGTCCTGGTGGATTTCCGCCTCGCGGCGCGCCCGCAGGGTCGGCTCTTCCTCCAAGAGCTTCTGGATGGCCGTACCGAGCTTGTCTTCGTCCGATTGCGCGACGGCCTCGATGGCCACACGGTAGACCGGGGTGGGGAACTCCGTCGGGGCAAGCTCAACTTTTTGGTCGGCCGTGCTGAGGGTGTCGTTGGTGTGGGTGTCGTTCAGCTTGGCTACCATGGCAAAGTCGCCCGCCGGCACTTCCTGCGTTTCTTCTTGCCCCTTCCCGTGCGGGATATAGAGGTGGTGGATGCGCTCTTTGCTTTCGCGGTTGGTGTTCCACGCTTCCATATCCCGCTTCAATGTGCCGCTAAAGACCCGCACGTAGTTGATCTTGCCCACGTAGGGGTCGCTGGTGGTCTTAAAGACGAAAGCGGCCAGCGGACCCTTGGGATCCTCGGGAATCTTCTTGTCGTTCCAGGTCACCGGGTGGTAGACGGGTGAGGGAAGCTCGCCCACGATACGGTCGAGCAACAGGGCAATGCCCAGCCCGGAGGCCGCGCTACCCAGCAGCACCGGCACCACGCGCCCTTCCTTGATGCCGAGCATCAGGCCGTGCTCAATCTCCTCGTCAGTCAAGGGTTCGCCGCCCAGATACTTCTCCATCAGGGCATCGTCGCCCTCGGCGGCCGCATCCATCATTTTCTCGCGGCGGTAAGCGGCTTCGTCGGCAAATTCGGCGGGGATTTCTTCGATCTCTTCGCCCCGGTCTTTGCCTTTGTAAACCTTCATCTTCAGGAGGTCAATGGTGCCCTTGAAGTTGGCTTGGGTGCCCATCGGCATTTCGCAGAGCACCACCCGCGCCCCGTAGCGACGGTCTAGGGTTTCGATGAGGCCTTCGTAGTCGGCGTTGTCGCGCTCCAGCTTGTTGATGAAAATGCACTTGGCCAGGTTGTTGCGCTCGGCGGCTTCCCAGGCCAGGTCGAATCCGACGTCGAGATCGGCTTTGGCTTCGCACACGATGATAACACTGTCCACCACGCGGCAAGCTGCTTCCAGTTCACCCACAAAGTCCGGGAATCCGGGCACGTCAATTAAGTTGACTTTGTGGTTATGCCACTCCAGGGGCAGAATGGACAGGTTCACGCTATGGTGGCGGTTGACCTCTTGGCTATCGAAATCACTCTGTGAGGTACCGGCGTCAACGCTGCCCAGCCGGTCGGTTGCCCCGGCCGTGTAGAGCATGTGCTCCACCAGCATCGTCTTGCCGGACCCTCCATGACCCACGATGGCCACGTTTCGGATTTGTTCGGTCGTGTACTGTTTCATGTCGCTTCCTCCAGGAAAATCCCTTCAGATCGGCAACGTCGCTGTTGCCTTATCCTTACCATAACACGCGAAGTCCAAAGTCACAACTATTTCTGGCATGGAGGGCAAAGAATTTTTGACCCATAATAGGAGGGTGAGTCGGCGATGGCTGATCCTTTTCCTGCCCCTGGCGGTGGCCGGGGCCGGGTGTGACCCGAAGCCCGAGGGCAATCTATTGGTGCCCCCCACGGTGGAAGAGGCTGCCCGCCAAGAGGCCGAAGAGCGCGAGAAGATGGCCTTCAAGCCCGGCGTCTACTTTGCCAAAGACAACCTTTTGATGGGGCCGATTACGCTTCGGGCAGAGTTCAAGGCGAACCAGGAAGCGGAGTTCGTCAAGGTCATTGAAGGTGCCAAGCCCCTGACCGAGCGCATGCGCGGAACCTGGAAGGAAGAGGGCCTCCTGATTTCGGTCACGGTGACGGAAGTGAATGGCCAAGCCTACAAGCGCACCGAGACATTCCTGATTGATCCCAAAGGCTTGATCTACAACGAGCTGGACGGGACGGGCATCAAGGGCGTTATCATGGCGCGTTCGGAAGCCACCGAACCGAAGAGCGACGCGGCCACGCCCGCCAAGTCGGCCAGCGGTCCCTCGGGCGCGTAAGCCGTCCGAGCGAATCCGTGCGCATTCCTCGTAGAATGAAATGCGCATGAACCTGGACATCACTTACGCCCGCCGCCATACCTTGCCTTGTCGGGTTGGCCCGGTGACCATGGGGGGCAACCACCCCGTCGTGGTCCAGTCCATGATTACCGAAGAGACGCGGAACGTGGACGCGTGTGTGGAGCAGATCATTGCTCTCGCGAAGGCTGGCAGTGAAATTGTCCGGGTGACTACGCCCACACTCCAAGAAGCCGAGTGCCTCGCCGAGATCCGCGCCAAGGTGATTGAAAATTACCGACCGGTGGCCCTCACGGCTGACGTCCACCACCAGGGCACCAAGATTGCCGTGGAAGCGGCCAAGCACGTGGACGAAATCCGCATCAATCCGGGGCTCTTTGTGTTTCGGAAGCCCACCAACAAGGTGGAGTACACCGAGGAAGAGCACGCCGCCGAACGCGCCGCGATTGAAGAGGAAATGCGCCCGGTGATTGAGGCGTGCCTGAAGCACGACCGGGCCATGCGCATTGGCGTGAACCACGGCAGCCTGGCCGAGCGCATGCTGGTGACCTACGGCGACACCCCCGACGGCATGGTGGAGAGCGCGCTGGAATACGTCAAGATTTGCGAGAAGTACGGCTACCGCAACCTCAACATCAGCGCCAAGGCCAGCCGGGTGCCGATCATGGTGGCGGCCAACCGACTGATGGCCCGCCG
>CAZDWU010000033.1:0-1612 GCA_964509165.1 uncultured Chthonomonas sp.
TCATTCCCCCGGCTGACGGCGTTGCCCACCACCACCACATCCGGCCCCCAGGCCCGCATCGCGTCGGGGTTGAACTCCCGCTGCACATCCACCCCCGAGGCCGCCAGATACGACGCCATGGGTTCGTAAAGGTCCGTTTCGCTCCCCCGCACCACGTGGTCCGGAGACTGCGCCAGGGCCGCCGCGACACTGCCCATGGCCGTGCCCCCCACCCGGATAAACCACACCTTTTGCGGACGCGCCGACATCGCGCCCAGTTTAGCCGCCCGTTCCCTGCCCGCCCGCAGGGGATGGGACACAATAGAAGGATGCCGCGCCGCGATGGGGATGAATGGCTGCTTCAGGTCGGAGTGGACCTGGAACGGTTCATGAATGACACCGGGTTGGGCGCGCCCATCCTGGCCCGCCAACGGGGCTGGGGCCCCCGCGTGGACATGCTGGAAACCGAAACGCACGTGCTGGTGCGGTTCGAGTTGGCCGGGGTGCGCCGCGACCAGTTCCAGCTCACCTTCCGCCCCGCGCGCAATGTGCTCAGCATCCACGGCGTGCGGCGCGATGAGCACAGCGAGCAGGAAAACCCCCGTGCCCACCTGCTGGAGATCGAGCACGGCGAGTTTGCCCGTGATCTGGTCCTGCCGGAGGTTGAACTCGCCTTCGCGGAGACGCGTACTCACTTTTATAACGGCCTGCTTCTGGTGGCCATTCCCAAATCCGGCACGCTCATCGTGGAGCACACCGTCACGATTCGAGAGGTTTAATTGTCGTCCGAAATTGAAGTCCCCGTAGACAATATTGAAGAGATCGAGGACCTGCTCGAAGCGCTTCCGGTAGAGGAAGAGAGCGGGGATTCGGAGTCGCGTCGCCCCGACGTGCCCGAAATTTTGAACCTACTGCCCCTGCGCGAATCGGTCATCTACCCGATGCTGATTGCGCCGCTAAGCGTCTCGCGCAGCTCGGCCATGCAGCTGATTGACGACAGCGTGGCGGAGAGCACCCGCGTGATCGGGGCCATCAGCCAGCGCCAACCCCAGACCGACGAACCGACTTTCGACGACATCTACGAACACGGGTGTGCGGTCATCATCCGCACCCTGATGAAGACCGGCGAGGGCACCCGCATGATTGTGCAGGGCGTCTCGCGGTTCCGGATCGTCGAGCGGCTGCAGGATGCGCCCTACCTGAAGGCACGGGTAGAGGTTATTGAGGAGCCCGAAGTCCCCGCCGACCAGGCGGAGGAAATCGAGGCCCTGCGGCGCACGGTGGCCAGCCTGTTTGACCAGGCCGTGGCCCTGCACCCCAACCTGCCGGATGAACTGCAAAGCCTGACCAGCGCGGTGCAAGAGCCGGGCGTGTTCGCCGACCTGGTGGCCGCCCACATCCCCATGGCCACCGCCGAAAAGCAGGAGATCCTTGAGATTCTGCCCATCCGGGAGCGCTTGCGTAAGCTGGTGGAGTTCCTGGGCCGCGAAGTGCGCGTGCTGGAGCTGACCAACCGCGTGCAGAGCGAAGTGAGCGCGGAGCTGAGCAAATCGCAGCGCGATTACTACCTGCGCGAGCAGCTGAAGGCCATCCAGCGCGAACTCGGGATGGGCGACGACACCGACGAGGACCT
>CAZDWU010000033.1:1712-13475 GCA_964509165.1 uncultured Chthonomonas sp.
GTTCGTAAGGTGAAAACCGACGGGCCGGTGCGCCAGCCCATTCTCTGCTTTGCGGGTCCCCCGGGCGTGGGTAAAACTTCGCTGGGCCGCTCGATTGCGCATGCTTTAGGGCGTGAATTTGTACGCATCTCGCTGGGCGGAATGCGCGACGAGGCCGAGATCCGCGGCCACCGCCGCACCTACATTGGTAGCATGCCGGGGCAGATCATTCAGGGTCTCCGCCGGGCCGGCACCCGCAACCCGGTCTTCGTCCTCGACGAGATTGACAAACTGGGCACGGACTTCCGGGGTGACCCGGCCTCCGCCTTGCTGGAGGTGCTGGACCCGCAGCAGAACGACACCTTCCGCGACCACTACGTGGATGCCCCGTTCGACCTGAGTAACGTCTTCTTCGTTACGACCGCGAACCGGCTGGACACCATCCCGGCCGCCCTGCGCGACCGCATGGAGATCATCGAACTCGGTGGCTACACCGAAGAAGAGAAAGTCGAGATCGCGAAGCGCCACTTGGTGCCCCGCCAGATTTCGGAGCACGGCCTGACCACGGCCAAGCTCAAATTTGACGATGCCGCCCTAGTGGAGCTGGTGCGCCACTACACCCGCGAGGCGGGCGTGCGCAACCTGGAACGCGAAGTGGCAAGCGTGATCCGCAAGGCCACGGTGCTGTTCGCCGAGGGGCGCAAAGCCCCCGTCAAGGTGACCCGCAAGTTCGTCCGCGAAGCTCTTGGTGCCCCGCGCTACCTGGAGGACGCGATCAACGAACGTAGCCTCAAGCCCGGCATGGCCATCGGCCTCGCGTGGACACCGGTGGGCGGCGACGTTCTGTTCATCGAAACGGCCCGCATGCCCGGCCAGAAGGGGCTCACCGTCACCGGGCAACTCGGCGACGTGATGAAGGAGTCGGTGCAGCTCGCTCTGACCTACCTGCGCGCCCACCATAAGGCCCTCAAGATCAGCCCGACCTTCTTTGACGAGAGCGACCTGCACGTGCACGTGCCCGAGGGCGCGGTGCCCAAGGATGGCCCGAGTGCGGGCATTACCATGCTCACGGCGCTGGCTTCCTTGCTAAGCGGGCGGGTGGTGCGGCCCCGGCTGGCGATGACGGGCGAGGTCACCCTCACCGGCCAAGTGCTAGCGGTGGGGGGCATCAAGGAGAAGGTGCTGGCCGCGCACCGCGCCGGCGTCCAGACCCTGATCTTGCCCAAGGAAAACCGCAAGGATTACGACGAGGAAGTGCCCGAAGCCATCCGCCAGCAGCTCACCGCTCACTTTGTGAGTTCGGCCGAGGAAGTGCTGCGCTTGGCGCTAAGCAAGGGGTCCACGATCGCGCCTTCCCAGTCGTCGTAGCGCTCTGGGAGCCCGAATCGAGGTTCGTGTACCGCCCAGGCGACGGTGAGACCGGCGATGACGGCGTCTAGAGCGTCGCCTTCGGTGTTCTGGGTGGCGACTTCCGCTAAGGCCGGGGGGATGATGAGCTCTCGTCCCCGGGGATCGTTCAGGCTGGCCAGGAGCCGCTGGCGTGGTGAAGGATCCGCGCCTTTGTAAGGCCCCACGCCGCTCGCCCGGGCGGTGAGGCTCGGATACACCTCCACCATCCGCGTGCGATCCAGATACGCCAACCCGGCTCGCAACATCATCCCCACAGGGGGGTTCACAGTGTTGAGGGGGCTCTGTGAGCCCGCTTCGCGGTCCGTCGCCCGGTACCGGAACTTGCGCCCCGGTGGCTGCCCTGCCCGCCACGCACTCACAAACTCGCGCCATGCGGCCGGTTCAAAGCTGGTCACCCAGTCACGCATGCCTTCCCAAGTGTCGGGGATTCCCCACTCGCCTTGCATCTCACGGGGGAGCCCAAACGGGTGGTCGATCCCGATCAAATCAAAGGGCCGGGCCAGCCACGCCGCGTATTCGTCCCACGTTGGCAGGGGCACTAGTTCAACCAATTCCACCCGGCTCGACGAGACCCACCACGCACTGGCCCACTGGGGTTTACGCCGCGAGGGACGCGAGGTGAAATCAATGCCGGATACCAGCGGCATGGGGGCTAGGATTAAGAGAGCGGGTCGGGGGTGGCTTCCACCCGAATCCCGATGGTGGCAATGATTTCGGCCGCCCGTTGGCACTCAGCCTCACTGGCGCGGTGCACCACGCTCTTGCCCAGGTGGTCAATCTCCCAGGTCTCCATGTAGGCCTCGTCCGTGGTGCAATCGGTGGCCAACATGAGGATCATGATGACCTCTTCGTAGGTGTTGGTCTCGTTGTTGTAGACCGTCACAATCCAGCCCGGATCCTTTTGGCTTTGGCTCTGCTCAACGGCCTGCTCCACCGGGGCGGGCAGGATGAGGGTCAGTCGTTCCATTCCGGCAACACCTCCGTTCTCACCCCGATCGAGGAGATCACCAAGGCCACATCTTCGCACTCACTCACATCGGCGAAGTGGACGTCCGCCTTCCCGAACGTGTGGGCTTCCCAGGTCTCGATCACGGCTTCTTCGGCGTCGCAGCCGGTCGCCGCCATCAGGATGGAAACCACTTCGTCCACCGAGTTGGTTTCGTTGTTGTGAATGACGACGCGGTGACGCCCGGCACCTTGGGTTTGGTTAGCCGAACGTTCCAGTAACTCGGGAATCCCGATCGCGTTCATTCGTCTTCTATTTTACTGGGTTTGGAGTCCAATCGTTGGCGTGCGCCCACCACGGCCAGGGCGGCGATACCAAGAATCCCCACCAAACCGAGCATGACACCCGGCCCGTAGCCGGGCGGCGTGTATTGGAATCGCACGGATTGCGTGCCGTCAGGAACCTCGGCGGCGAGCCATCGATTCTCTTGCAAGGGCACGGGCTTGCCATCAGCAAAGGCTTGCCAGCCGGGGAGCGGGATGAACCGTGCCACCACCAGACCGGACTTGCCCTGCAGATCAAGCGTGAGGCCCTGGGCGTCGGTGCGCATGGCCACGGCCTCGCCATTCACTTCGGCGAGCGGACGGCCGGCTACTTCTTGCGGCCCTTCCGGCGCGAGAAACACGGTCACCCCGGCTTCGACCAGCTCAGCGGGGTCGGGCTGGCTCAACAGCATCATGTTGCCGTTGGTGGGCGGGGCTGGGTTGGTGCCCCCGTTGATCTTGGTGAGGGCCTCGACCGTGGTGGCCGGGATCAGGGAGTCGTAACCGAAGGCATCGTAGAATCGGTAGCGGGTGGCCAGGTTCGGCATCATGACGGCGCCTTGCGGCCAGGCCAGGAGGTTCCACCCCCGGTTGACGGCGGCCACCCGGCCGTTGCCCGTGGCGAGTTCGACTTGAGAAGGTTCCGGTTTGTGGGTGGGCACGACTCCCGGTCCCGTGGCCAGAGCCACGGAGAGGAGGGCCGCCGCTACCTTGCCGCGAGCGTCGGGCACCATGAGGGCCGCCGCCGCACACGCCAGTGCGCCCACCACGAACGGCAGGGCGTTCACGAGCGCTTGCGCCTGAATCTGGCCGAAGAACGGCGCGACATTTGGGAGCCACGGGGCTTGGCTGCTCGCCAGCAAATTGGCAATCGCCACCCCGCCTAACCCCACGCCGATCAGTACGTACAGGGGCGTCTTGGTCGCCTTGGATTCGGTGATCGATGCCCAAGAAAGCCCCGCCCCCAGCCCCGCCGCAATCACCCACAGGATGGCCGCGCGCCCCGGGCTCCCCGAGCCCGACCACCCCGGCAAACCGTAATAGAGCAAAGCATTGAAGGGCGTCCCCAGGGCAATCAGCAACCCCAGCAAACCCAGTGACGCCACCGCCACCTTGGCCCGCCGCGTCCAATTCCGGAAACCCAGGGCGAGCAACACGAGCGCCAGCGGCCCCACGCCTAGCGCACTCTCCGCCGGGTGCGCCCCAGGCTTGGCGTATTGCGGCCAGTAGGTAGAGAACGCAGGGGTACGAGCCGATGCGTTGTCTGGAAGCGTTAGTTCGGCGCGGGTGCGGGTCTGCCCCATCAGCATCGGCGAAACCATCGCAGGGAGCTCAAACGGCTTCACCGCCGAGTTCTGATAGGCCGCAAATCCCTCCGCCGTCGCCACCGTGCGCCGGTGGCTCGTCTTGGTGCCTTCCAGCACCGGCAACATCTGCGGCATCGAGGCCAATCCACCCGCCATGAGAGTCGCGGCGCACACTGCCACCCATGCCCCCCGCCGCTCAAGCACTGCAAAGCCCAGGGCCAGCACCACCGCCCCCATCAGCCCGAAGGCCGCAAACTGCAAGTGCCCGGCCAGCATCATCATGGCCGTGGCCAGCGCCCCCGCCCCAGCTCGCCGCCAGTGCGGCTCGTCGTCGGCGGGCACCATCGCCGCCCACACCCAGGGCATCCACGCCACCGACCCCAGCACACTCGCAAACGGCGACCACAGCCCCACAAACCCGGCCAGCGCCACCGTGCCCCCGGCTACCACCGGCCCGTGGCCCTCGGCCCCTAATCTCCGCGCCAAGGCCGCCACGCCCAGCCCCAACAACGCAATGTGAAGCCACGCTAGCAAGCTCAAGCTCGCATCGGGCGACACGCGCAGCATCCCCAACACGATGTGGGGCGGATAAAAAACGGCCGACTGCGCGTTGGCCATGAGCGGTGCCCCTAGAAGCTGATGGGGGTTCCAGAACGCAGGCTGCCCCGCGGACCAACTCTCTAGAACGACTTGCCGCCACGGCCGCACCTGAAGGTCGGCATCGGCGTGCAGGACATCGAAGGGTTCGTTGAACCAACGGTCCACCGCGATCTCAAATCCGATGCCCTGACCAATGGCGCGCCCCCCCAACACCGGTGCTAGAAACCAGGCCGGGAGAAGCAAAAAGAGGAGCCAGTACGCCCAGGATCGACCGAGAGGGCGCATGAGGTGAACCCGTTAGCAGTACGCCATCTGGCGGCGGGCGTTCTCGTGATCCGGGTTGATGCTCAGAATGCGCGCGAAGGTCTCGCAGGCTTCGTCCGGGTACCCGAGCATGTTGTAGGTCATCCCCAAATCGTTGAGAATGTCCAGATCGTTCGGATTTTGTTGGTGCAACCGCTTGAGGTCGGCGAGCGACCCGTCAAAGTCACCTTCAAACCCCTTGATGAGGGCGAGTTGCCAGTGAGCCTTGGTGTGATGGGGGTCCATCGAGACCACCTGCTCTAGGTAGAGCTTGGCCTCGCGGTACCGTCCATCACACCGAGCGGCAAACCCAGTATCGTAAAGTTCCTGCGCGGTCATGATACTGCCAGGCCAGAATACTACCAGGTTTAGGCCGTGCCGGGTTCCAGTCGCGGGGTATTTCCGGTGGGATTCGGGGTTTCGTTCTCACGAACCTCGGCCTCCGGAGTGACCACAGCCTCACCATCACCACCCGACGGCGGGGTGCGCGGCGGAAGCTTTTCGCCTCGCATCACGGTCAGGAACTGCTCGCGGTCCAGGGTTTCGTGCTCAATCAGGGCTTCCACCACGTTCTCCAGCTTGTCGCGGTGCTCTGTGAGGATCTGGTGGGCGCGCCCGTAGGCGGTGTCCACGATCGAGCGCACTTCTTCGTCAATCTGGCGGGCCACGTCTTCACTGTAGTTGCGGTCTTCTTGCACCGAGCGGCCCAGGAACGGGTTGCGGCTGCGGTTGCCCAGCGCCAGTGTCCCGAGCTTCTCGCTCATGCCGTATTCCGTCACCATGGCGCGGGCAATGGACGTCACGCGCTGCAGGTCACCGTAGGCGCCCGTGGTGACATCACCGAACCGAATCTCTTCGGCCACGCGGCCACCGAGCGACATCGCGATGTCCTCCTCCAGTTCCATCTTGGTGTGCAGGTGCAGATCCTTTTCGGGCAGGCTCCACGTGCTGCCGAGCGACATCCCGCGCGGCAGAATCGTGACCTTGTGCACCGGGTCGCACTTCTCCAACGTCTCGCCGATGATGGCGTGACCGGCTTCGTGGTAGGCAATCACCAAGCGCTCGTGCTCGTCCATCACGCGGCTCTTGCGCTCGGGCCCGGCCATCACACGGTCAATCGCGTCTTCGATATCGGCCATCAGAATCTGCGTGTGGTTGCGGCGCGCGGCCAGCAAAGCGGATTCATTGAGCGCGTTGGCCAGGTCGGCCCCTGTGAAGCCCGGCGTGCGCTTGGCGATCACGTCAAAGCTCACTCCGTCCGCAAAGGGCTTGCCCTTCGCGTGAATCTTGAGGATGGCCTCGCGGCCGGTGGCATCCGGCGCGTCCACCACGATCTGGCGGTCAAATCGACCAGGTCGGAGCAGGGCCGGGTCCAGGACGTCCGGGCGGTTGGTGGCGGCAATCATGATGACGCCGCTGTTGGCATCAAAGCCGTCCATTTCCACCAGAAGCTGGTTCAGCGTTTGCTCACGCTCGTCGTGGCCACCGCCGAGACCCGCGCCACGCTGGCGACCCACGGCGTCAATTTCGTCAATGAAGATGAGGCTCGGGCGGTGCGCCTTGGCGGTCTCGAAGAGGTCGCGGACACGCGCCGCGCCCACCCCGACGAACATTTCTACGAAGTCCGAACCGCTAATGTGGAAGAACGGCACACCCGCTTCGCCGGCAATCGCGCGGCTCAGGTGCGTCTTCCCCACCCCTGGGGGGCCGGTGAGCAGCACACCCTTCGGGATCTTGGCGCCCAGGGCACTGTACTTCTTGGTGTTGCGCAGGAAGTCCACGATCTCGAACAGTTCTTCTTTGGCTTCGTCAATGCCCGCGACGTCGGCAAAGGTGACTTTGATGTTGGTCTCCCCGGCGCGCTTGGCTCGGCTGCGGCCAAAGTTCATGGCCTGGTTGCCCGAGTTCTGCGACTGACGCCACATGAAGAAGATGAAACCGATGAGCAGGAGCGGCCCCAGAATGCTGATGAGGAGCGGCGCCATGCTGGCCATGGCCGGCGGCGGCACCCGCTTGTAGGCCACGCCATTGGCCGACATCAGGTCCTGCAAGTTGGCGGCGGATTGGCTATCCGGGTCGCCGGCGTAGACCTTGTACTTCTGACCCGTCTTGAGCGTGCCCGAGATTTCGGTCATCTGCCACTGGGCATCCTTGACGTTTTGCTCGGCGACCTGACTGCGGAACTCAGAGATGGTGAGTTCCTTCGGCGGGGTCGAGCCAAAGTTCAGCCCGCTGCTGGCCGAGGGGTTCATGGATTGAACGATCAGCAAAAGCAGCAGGGAGACCACGAAGGTCAGCGCCAAAGTACGTCCCGGGTTCTTCAAATTTGATTCCTACCGATGGGTCAGGTACCCCGTCCTACGCGAACCTGGTTCAGGCTGTTCCGGCAGGCGGAAAGGAACTAGGACACCTTCCCGTAAGTTACCCAACCCATCAGACGTGAAGTGACGGATGCCGGTTTCGCATACCTAACGATACGAGGCGGCGATTACGCTCCGGCTAGCGGGGCCAAAGTGAGCCGCCAGGCGGGTTCATCCCCTTCCACGCGGGTGCGCTCGCTCTGGGCGACTCCCGGCACCCAAATCGGACCCGCGAGGTCGCAAATCACGGGGATACGCCGCCGCGCCCGGGGAGTCAGGCCCGCTTCACTCAGCATATCGCTCAGCAGACGGTGACCGTCCATCCCGAGCGGTGTCATCTTGTCGCCCGCTTCCATCGCGCGGAAGTGCAAGCCCTGGGCTGCGCGCGCCGCCACCATCACATCCAGGTGACGCGGGGGGCGGGCCGGGTTCTCGCCGGTGGCGGTTTGGACAGTGATGGTCCAACCGAACACTTCGCTTTCCGTCTCGCCGGGAGCGACCAGCGGGTAGCGGAACGGCTCGTCCACCAGGCCATCTTCGAGGTGAAGGCGGTGGCCCTCCCAGGTGGCGACCACCGCGCCTTCGCGCCCGGTCAGGCTGCCCTTTTCTTCTTCCAGCAGTCCCTCCACGAGTTGGTCCAGCGCTTCGCCGGAGAATTGCCCGCCCAGAGTCTGGGCCGCCAGAATCAAGCCCCGCCGCACCAGGGCCGGAGGCTCGCGGAGCAGCACATTGCGGTCAAAAGCGACTTCGCAGTCCAGGGTCAAGAACCGCAAGTCCCCGTTCAACGGAATCTCCGCCCTCTCCAGCGCCGCCGCCGCGAGCCCATTGAGCAGGGCATCTTCTTCGGCCATCAGGTCGGCCAGCCGGGCCACATTCCGGCGCACGCCGGGGTGGATGGTTTGTAGCTCGGGCACCACCCGGTGCCGCATGCGTGCCCGGGCGAACTGCAAGTCCTCGTTGCTGGGGTCAAAGATGATCGGCACGCCCGCTTCCTTGGCGAACTCACGGGTGTCGTTGCGGTCAATGTCCAAAAGGGGGCGTATGATGCGCCCCCGGCGGCGAGGAATCCCGACCAAACCCGCCGGGCCGGTGCCGCGCGTGAGGTGGAACAGTACGGTTTCCAGTCGGTCATCGCGAGTGTGACCGGTGGCAATGAAGTCGGCTTGCATGGCCATTGCCACGCGCTCGAAGAACTCATAGCGTGCCCAACGGCCGCCTTCTTCCAGCCCAACCCCTTGGTCTTGGCTCAGGCGCGGCACATCGGCCTGCCCGGGCACAAAGGGGATGCCCCGGCGGTCACATTCGGTGCCGAGCACTTCCGCCTGCTGCGCGGCCTCCGATCTTTGTCCGTGGTTGAGGTGCGCCGCAATGACGTCTTGCCCTAGCTCCTGCAGGGTCAAGAGTAGGGTCCAGGAGTCAATCCCCCCGCTCAACCCCACCACGATGCGCGCACCGTCGGGCACGCCCAGGTCCGCCAGGGACTGACGGACGACTTCGCGCACATCGTTGGAGTTCATACCGACTAGATTAGCCCACGCGCGTAGGTACTCTCCGCCCTGGAGATGGCCGAGCACGAAACCCTTACCGAAGCATTGCTTGGCCTGATCGCCGAGCCTCCGACTGACACCGAGGTGTTGCCGGAAATCATCCAGGAAGCCCGCCCCGAGGACCTGGCCGACGCCCTCTTGCGCCTGGAGCGCGAAGAGCGCATCCTCGTGCTCAATTACGTCGATGGCGAGCGCGCCAGCCAAGTGCTCGTCGAACTCCCCACCGAAGAAGCCCGGGCCTTGCTTACGCAGCTCCCTGACCCGGTCATCGCGCACTTCCTCGACATTCTGCCGATGGACGACGCGGTGGACCTGTGGGAGGAACTCGAGCCCGAGCGGTTCTACCGGCTCCTCACGATGATCCCGGAAGAGGACGCCCAGGAAATCCGGCGTCTTCTCGAACATCCCGAAGACAGCGTGGGCCGCCTGATGACGGAGCGCTTTTTCTGGACCCCGCCCACATCTACGATGTCACAGCTCTTGCTGGATCTGCGGCAAGCCAGCGACGAGAAGTACGAGTCGGTCAACGATGTCTTTGTGCTGGACCGCAAAGGCGTGCTCGTCGGCGTGTTTAGCCTGCGCCGCCTGCTGCGCAGCAACCCCTACGCCGTGGCCGAGGACGTGATGCGCACCGACGTCATCACCGCCAACGTCAAGGAGAGCGCGGAAGACGCCGCCCGCCGCATGAGCCGCTACGGCTTCTATGCCCTGCCGGTGGTGGATGACCGGGGCCGGATGGTGGGGATCTTCACCGGGGACGACGCCCAAACGGTTCTGCGCGAAGAAGACACCCGCGACGTGCTGGCCCTCGGGGGGGTGAGCGGCGACGGGGATTCGTATTTGGGTTCCAACATTTGGAGCCTGTTCCGGCAGCGTATTGTGTGGCTGTTGGCGCTTTTCATCGCCGAAACCATCACCGGGATGGTGCTGCGGCACTACGGCCAAAACGGCGGTGAAGACCTCAAGCTCAACCCTCTCATCTTCTTCGTGCCGCTACTGATCGGGGCGGGGGGAAACGTGGGCTCGCAGGTCACCACCACCATCACCCGTGCCTTGGCCCTGGGCGAAGTGGGCACCCGCGATGCGGTCCTTGTATTGCGCCGCGAACTCGTGGTGGCCACGCTTATTGGCCTCACTTTAGGGGCCGTAGGGTTTGCCCGCGCCTTCTTTGGGTGGTCCAGTGGTTTCGGCATGAGCGCCGTGGTGGGCGTAGCTTTGCCGGCCATCGTGATCTGGTCGGCCTCGGTGGGCAGCTTGCTGCCGTTGGCGGCCAAGCGGCTGGGCATTGACCCCGCCGTGATGAGCGCGCCTTTCATCAGCACTTTTGTGGATGCAACCGGTCTGATCATCTATTTCGAGATCGCCCAGTGGTTTGTGCGGGCCGGATGGCTTACAATTACGGTCTAGGCAATTACGGTCTAGGCTACGGAATCCTTTGGGAGCCATTGCCCGTATAACCTGATTCAAGCATCATGCGCAAGTTCCTATCTTCACTGGCTTTGGCGGCGCTTCTGGTCGCCCCGGCCTTTGCCCAAACGAGCCCGGCCGCCCCTTCTTCTGAAGAGTTCGCTAAAGAAAAAGCCAAGGTCATCGAGCAGATGTCCGAGCTACTCCGTCGCTTCGCCTTCGTGCCGGCCACCGACTTCGGTCAGCTGGATACGATGCTGGAAGCCCAGAAGGAGAACTTGGACAAGGCCAGCACCCCCGAGGCTTTTGTGGGCGTCATCAACCGCTCCTTCCAGCAGTTCGGCTTTAGCCACATCGCACTGTTCTCGCCGCGCGCGGCCGACGCCCGCAACACGGCCCGCATGGTGGGCATTGGCATACGCATCCAACTGGAAGAGGACGGCATCCTCGTGGTCTTCCCGTTCCCGGAAGGTCCGGCCAAGAAGGCCGGCATCCTCCCCGGCGACTTGATCTTTGAAGCCAACGGCAAGCCCGTCCGCAGCCCTGCCGACCTGGCGGGCGAAGAAGGCACGGAAGTGACCGTGAAGGTGCGACGCGACGGCGAAGTGAAAGAATTCACGATGAAGCGCGAACCGTTCAGCACTGTCATCCCCGAGAAGATTGACTGGCTGGACAAGGAAACCGCGATGGTCACCATCCCCACCTTTGACGTGGGCTTCAACGGCCAGAACGTGCGCACCATCATGATGGACGCCGCCAAGGCGAAGAACCTGGTCATTGACCTGCGCGGCAACGGCGGCGGCGCCGTCATCAACTTGCAGCAGCTTTCGGGCTACTTGATGACGCGCGAGCAAAACCTGGGCACGTTCATCGGTCGCAGTGATTACGAGCGCTACAAGACCGCCCACCCGGACCAAGAGAAGCCGGAACTTGCCGCCATCGCCAAGTGGCGCAACAACCCGATCCGCCCGGCCCGCGCCACCAATGTCGAGCCGTTCAAGGGTCGCATCGTCGTTCTGATTGACCCGGGCACGGGCAGCGCCAGTGAGATGCTGGCGGCCTCTCTGCGAGAGCAAGCCGGAGCCGTGTTGGTGGGCAAGCCCTCCGCCGGGGCGGTGCTGGCCAGCATCATGCGCCCGATGGAGCACGGCTACCTGCTGCAGTTCCCCCTCACTGACTACGTGACGCCCAAGGGAATGCGCATCGAAGGGAACGGCATCAAGCCGGACCACGATGTAGAGACCGTGGTGCGATTCGGCGAAACCGATCTGTGCGTGCAGAAGGCCCGCGAGATCTTCGCCCAGCCGTAAGCGTTTACTGAACGCCCAGACCCGCCGGGGGCTTCGTGCTCCCGGCGAATCCGGCCAGCGCCAACAGCGTCACCGCGTAAGGCATCGCCGCCCACACTTCACTCGGCCACACCGTGCCCATGATCGGCACGCCCTGGAACACGAGTTGGAGACTCTGCACCGCCCCAAACACCAGGCACGCCGCTAAGAGCGGCAAGGGGCGCCAGCCCACCAACACCAGCGCGGCCAGAGCAATAAAGCCCCGCCCCGCCGTCATGCCGTCGGTAAAGCC
>CAZDWU010000033.1:13575-21731 GCA_964509165.1 uncultured Chthonomonas sp.
GTCAGTGCCCCGACCACCGCCGCCGCGCACGCCCCCACCAGGAGCTTGCCCTCCAGCGCGATGTTCATCACCCCGCTGCGCTCGCTCAGCAGCCCGCCAAACCCGGCCAGAACCAGGGGCACCGCTAGCGAGAGCGTATTGGTGAAGAAGGTGACGAACTCATTCATGGGCGTTGTCCTTCCGCTGCGAGGCGGACGCAAAGAGGAGAATTAGGCCGCCCAGCATCAGGCCGCTGAGGCCCTTGGGGATGCCGATTTGGTTCATGCCCGTGGTCGCGGCATTGAGGGCGGCAAAGAGGAGCGCACTAGGGGCGAGGGCGAGAGGATTGGCTCCGGCCAGCAGGGCGACGCCGAGGCTATCAAACCCCTTGCCGCTGGTCATGCCATCGTAGAAGCGGTTTTGGTCCGCCACCACCAACAGGGCTCCAGCTAGGCCCGCCAGCCCGCCACTCATGGCGAAGGCGCGGAACTGCACCATCTCGGCGGGGATGCCCGCAAAGCGCGCGGCGGTGGCGTTGGTACCGACGGCTTCGAGTTCGTAGCCGCCCACCCGGTGCTTGCGCCAGTACCACAGCCCAACCATGAGCGCGAGCCCCAGGGGGAGCGCCCAGTCCAGTTCCGCCCGGCCGAATTTGGCGATGGGGGCCCACCGCAGGGATTCATCCAGCATCTTGGTGGTGGCTCCGCCCGCGTTGGGGTCCTTCATCGGCCCCTTCACCAGCCAGCCCGTGAACAGGAACGCCAACTGGTTGAGCATGATGCAACTGATCACCTCGTGACCGCCCCGGAAGGTGCGCAGTGCCCCCGCCGGCAACGCCCACAGGGCGCCCGCTAGAACTCCCGCCCCGATGGCCAACGGCAACTGCCCAGGGAATGCCGGAGCCAAGGCCACCGCCCCGGTGGCACACGCGCCCACCAGCATCTGGCCTTCGGCCCCGATGTTGAACAGCCCGGCTCTCAAGGCAAGCCACACGGCCACCCCGCCAATCAGCAAGGGAGTCAGTTCACGCAGAGTGAGAGCCCAGCCCCGGGGTTCGCCGAAGCTGCTCCCCCAGAGTTCGGGCGCCCATTCCGAGGGCGGCACGGGAGTAAGGAAAAGGGGGCCAAGCGCCAGGGCCACCACCACCAGCACCAATGCCAAACGCGCCCGGCCGCTCATGCTTCCTCTCCCAGCATCATGCGGCCAATGGCTTCGCGGTCGCGGGCTTGCTCGGGGGCGGGGACCCGGAGTTCGCCGTGGCTGATGGTGATGATCCGGTCGCAGTGGGCGAGCAGTTCATCGAGGTCAAAGGAAACCACCAGGGCGCATCCCCCGGCCCGGGTGTGGGCGCGGAGCGCCCCGTACACATCGTCAATGCCGGCCAGGTCCAGGCCCCGCGCGGGTTGGAACGCCAGCACCACCCCGCCCCCATCGGCCAGGGCTCGTCCGGCGATAAACCGTTGTTGGTTGCCGCCGCTGAGGCCCCCAATCGGTTGGTCGAGACTGACGAACTTGGTTCGAAACCTTTCCGCCATTGCTTGCGCGGCCACCCTCGTGGCGGCCAAGTCTCGGCGGCCATTGCGGGCAAAGGGCGGGCGCAGATGCTGACCCAAAGCAGCGTTCTCCACCAGCGGCCACGAGGCAATCATGGCCTCTTGGTAGCGGTCTTCGGCAATCAGCCGCAAGCCCGCGCCGAGCCGCGCCCGGGTGCTCGCCTTGGTGACATTCAGGCCCTGCAAGCGGATGGTGCCGCGATCGGGACGCAACACGCCCATGATGGAGCGAAGGAGTTCCCTCTGCCCGTTGCCGTCCACTCCGGCCAGGCCCACAAGTTCGCCCGCCCGGAGCGAGAACGAGACATCCCGCAGCGAGTGACCCAAGGTCAGGTTCTCCACCACCAGGTTTTCTTCTCCTAGGTTGGGCGGGGTGAGTTCGGGGGCTTCCACGCTGCGCCCCACAATGGCTTCGGCGAGTTGCGGCGCGGTCAGCCCCGCCACCGGGCGGCTTTCAATCAATTTGCCCCCGCGTAGCACGGTGACTTCGTCGCAGCCTTCCAGCACTTCCGGCAAGCGGTGCGTGACGACGATAATCGTTTTGCCCCCTTCTGCCAGTTGGCGCAGCGTGCGATAGAGGCCCTCCGCATCGGCGGGCGAAAGCATGGCCGTGGGCTCGTCCAGGATCATCGTCTCGGCGTTGCGCCAAAGCAGCTTAAGAATCTCGAGCTTTTGGGTGGCCCCCGGGCTCATAGTGGCAGCCGGGGCCGTCCAATCGAACTCAAACCCTAAGGGCTTGGCCAAAGCTTCGGCGCGTTCGATGACGGCGGCTTGGTTCAGCCACGGGCCGTCTTCGGCCCCCAAAATCAGGTTGCGCCAGGCAGGCAAGGCTGGAATCACACTGTCGTGCTGATTCACCATCCCAATGCCACGGGCGATAGCATCAGAAGAACTTTGCAGGCGCACGGCCTCGCCGCCGATGTGCACTTCCCCTTCGTCCGGCTGGAGCGCCCCGAATAGCACCCGCATCAGCGTGGTTTTGCCCGCCCCGTTCTCGCCGACGAGGGCGTGAATCCGGCCCTGTTCGGCGCGGAAATCTACATTTTCAATGGCAGTAAATGACCCAAATCGCTTGGTGATGTGACGCAGGTCAATATGGCTCACGGGGTATGCCCCTTCCGCAAAACTTCAAAAAGGGCGGCCGTGGTCCACTGCCCGTGCCCCTCTTCCTCCAAGGGCCGCAAGAGATCGTCCACCAGCTCCGTGCCTGGCACGTTCGCGTCAATCTTAGATGCGTATTCCTTTACGTATCCGAAATCCTTGCGTTGGTGGGTGATGGCAAAGCCCGGGCTCCAGTCCTGATTTAGCACCTTCGGGCCGTAGTTTTGGAACGCCCACGATCCACCCGCCCCCGCCCCAATCAAGGCATGAGTTTGGGTCAAATCCAGTCCCGCCCGGTCGGCAAAAGCCAGGCACTCGGCCATGCCCAGCAGCGCCCCGCCCACCGCAATCTGGTTGGCCATTTTCATCACTTGCCCCTGCCCTGGCCCCCCCACGCGGGCCACCGTGCGCCCGTAAGCCGCCAGGAAGGGGGCCACCGCCTCGGTGTCGGCTTCATCGCCGCCCATAAAAATCGTCAGCGTGCCGGCCTGCGCTCCCATGGAACCGCCGGTGATCGGCGCATCCACAAACCGCATCCCGGCTGCTTGGAGCTCTTCATGTAGCTCTAATGCCACCGCCGGCGCAATGGTGCTGTGGTCCACAAAGAGGGTGCCGGGGCGCGCGTGGGGGATCATGGCCCGCAGGCAGGCCTGTACGTCTTCTGATCGCGAAACGCACAGCGCAATAAGGTCGCAGCTTCGGGCCAGTTCGCCCAAGTCAGCGGCCGCCTTGGCCCCTTGCTCCTGCAAGGGTATGGCTCGCTCCGCCGTCCGGTTCCAAACGGTTACGTCATGGCCCACGCGAACCCAATGGCCGGCCATGGGTGCCCCCATGACCCCGAGCCCGACAAACCCCAGACGCATGGGCTCCATTACACCCGACGCGAACGGACGGATGCCCCGTTGGCGTGCGCGTTGAAGCCTTCCAACTGGCCCATGGTCTCAATGACCGGAGCCAGGACTTCCAAGTCCTCCTCTGCGAGGTGAATGAGCGACTGGAATTTTAGGAACGTCTGCACATTCAACGGGCCACCGAAACGCGCCGCCCCGCTCGTGGGCAAGGTGTGGCTCGGTCCCGCCGCGTAGTCGCCGGCACTCTGCGGGGTGCAAAGACCCAGCGCAATGCAGCCCGCGTTGCGGATGTCACCAATCCACTGGCTGGCTTCGTCGCCGAGAATCGAAAGGTGTTCGGGGGCAAAGGCATTGATGAAGGTCACCGCCTGCGCCGGGTCCGGGCAAACCACCACCACGCCAAAGTCTCGGAGCGCCGCCCGCATGGAATCGCGTCGCTCGGCAAACGCCAGCTGACTTTCCGCGGCCACAATGATCTCCTGGGCTTGCTCTTGGCTCCCCACGACCAAAACCCCCACGTTGTCCGCCGCGTGCTCTATCTGCGTCAGCCAGTCGGCGGCGGCGTATTCGGCGGGGGCATCTTCCAGCGCCCACACGCACACCTCGCTCGCAGCGGCGTATTGGTCTACCCCCACTGCGCCCCAAAGCTGGCGTTTGGCTTCATTCACGTAAGCGTTACCCGGCCCCACCACGAGGTCCACCCGATCAAAACCTTCCCAGCCGAAAGCCAGGGCTCCCATCGCAACGGCCCCGCCCGCCTTCAAGATTTTTCGCAGGCCAAGCAGGCGCGCGGTCACCAGCATGGCGGCATTCAGGGTTCCGTCCGGCTTGGGCGGCGAGGCCAAAATCACATCCTGCACCCCCGCTGCCAGGGCCGGGATGGCGTTCATCGCCACGCTGCTGGGGTAGTCGGCCTTGCCCCCGGGCACATAAACCCCCGCGCGGCGCACCGGCATCATGCGTTGCCCGATCAGGCCCGTGTCTCCTTCGCCCTCCCGCGCATCCATGCGCCAGCCGTAGGTGCCGTTCAGTTCTTCCCAGCCTTCGGTGAGCACGCCCAGTTGGACTTCGTGGAAATCTCGCACCCGCTCTATCATTTGGGTGATGGCGGCGATCTGGGCCTCGTCCACCGTGGCGCCTTCGAGTTCCTCTTCGGTCACCCAGAGGTTCTCAAGGTTGGGAGCATCGAGTTGCCGCACCCGGGCCAGCACGGCCGCTTCTCCGCCTTGCTCAATCTCCAGCAGAATCTCGCGGACGCGGTCTTGGACTTCCGGCATCGGGCGGGGCCGGCGCTGCTGCCAGCGTCGGAGCGCCGGGTCATTGATGTCCAGCACGGGGCAAAGGCTCATGTCCCCATACTATGGCTTTGAGAACAGGGGTGTCGGCGGGTCCCCTTTCCCGCAGAATGGTCCCAAAAGTGGAACGATTGCGGAGGAAACGATGTTTAGTTATATAACGGTGCCGCAAAAATGCGAGCATCGCCGGACATTGACAGATGAAGCATGTACTTTTCGGCGCCGTCGCGGCTGCCAGCCTCGCCGCTACCGCTTACGCTCTCGCCCCGACCTCGGGTCTCGCCGTGGGTGAAAAGGTTTCCCCGTTCCACCCGTCTCACGTGGCTGGCCCCCTGGCCAACAGCACCGGCTGCTTCCCCTGCACCTTCCAAGCCCGCCCGCAAGTGCAGGTTTGGGTGAACGGCGACAACATGGCCAACGTGGCCAAGATCGGTATGGCCCTGGAGAAGGCTCAAACCACGTACGCCAGCAAGGAATTCAAGGCCATGATCGTGATGGTCACCCCGAAGGACCAAGTCGAATCCATGAAGGCTAAGGCCGGCGAATTCGCTCGCTCCTCGGGCTTCAAGAACATCGCTATCTCCGTTCTCGCCAAGAACGACGATGCCGTGACCGCCTACAAGTTCAACACCTCGGCTGACGTGAAGAACACGGTGTTCGCCTACAAGGATTGGACCGTGAAGGCCAAGATGGTGAACCTGGTGGGTGACGAAGCGGGCCTCAAGAGCCTGAACAACACCATCGCCGGCCTCTAAGGCTCGCGCTAAAGACTCCAACCGAAAAGCCCCCTGCGCCAAGTGCGTAGGGGGCTTTTTTGGTCCTCGATGCGGTGGATTTTCGCTTAGCGCAGTTTGGTCTTGGCAAAGGCGATGCGCTCGCGCATGCGGTCGCGGCCCAAGACTTCCATCAGCTCCCAGAGTCCGGGCCCGTAAGTGCGGCCGGTCATCGCCACTCGGGTGGGATGCACGATGGGGCCGAGTTTGCCCACGCCCAGCACGTCCACCTGTGACTTGAGGAACGCTTCGATCTCGGCTTGCGTCGGGTTTTCACCCTGCTCACTCAGCCACTGGTCCAGGTTGGCAAAGAGTGGCGCCACGTGGGCCTCGCCGAACCACTTCTCCACCGCTTTCTCATCCAGTTCCGGCTGCGGGGCAAAGAAGAATGCGCACGCGGGGCCGAACTCGGCCAAGGTGGTCACGCGCTCTTGCTCCAGGCGCAGGGCGGCGTCAAGGCGCGGGTCGCCGGCGGCTTCCGCGTCCACTAGCAGCTTCAAGCCGGCCAGCATGGCCGCGCCTTCCTCGCGCTCGTTCCAATAGGTGTGGGTGGACGGGCGCTTGGCGTAATCCAGCACTGTCTGGCGGAGGGTGGCCGCATCCATCGCCCGCAGATAGTGGCCGTTCATCCAAATGAGCTTGTCGGGGTCAAAAATCCCCGGCGAACCGTTGAGGCTCTCCACGCTAAAGAGCGAGGACATCTCCTCCATGCTCATCAGCTCGCGGTCATCTCCGGGGGCCCAACCAATGAGGGCGATGAAGTTCGCCAGCGCGCCGGGCACGTAGCCCGCATCGCGGTAGTCCAGGCACCGTGTATCGCCGTGGCGCTTGCTCAGCTTCTTGCCGTCCTTGCCGTTGATGACCGGAACGTGCACCCACATCGGTTGCTCCCATCCCAAAACTTCGTACAGCCACACGTGCTTGGGCGCACTACTGATCCACTCTTCGCCCCGAATCACGTGGGTGATGCCCATCAGGTGGTCATCCACCATCGCGGCAAAGTGGTAGGTCGGCATGCCGTCGGCCTTGATCAGCACCGGGTCGTCCTGGGTGCTGCCGTCGATTTCCACGCGCCCGCGCACCGCATCTTGGATCACCAAGCGCTGATCGCGGGGCATGCGCAACCGGATGACGCCCGGCTTGCCTTCGGCCTGGGCCGCCGCCACCTTCTCGGGGGCCGCGTCGCGCCAGTTGCCACCAAAGTAGCCCGTCGGTTGCTTGTTGATCTGCTGGAACTCGCGCATTTCGGTCAGCTCTTCGCTGGTTTCAAACGCGTAGTAGGCGTGGCCGCTCTCTAGTAGCTGCTTGATAATCGGCTCGTAGAGTCCGGCCTCCTTGCGCTCACTCTGCCGGTAGGGGGCATTCGGGCCACCCACGTCCGGGCCTTCATCCCACGTAATGCCGATGTAGCGCAGGCTCTCGAGGATCTCTTCTTCGCACCCTTCGATGAACCGAGTGCGGTCCGTGTCTTCGAGCCGGATGATGAACTGCCCGCCAAATCGCCGCGCCAAAAGGTAATCAAACAGGGCCGTTCGGACATTGCCGACGTGGGGCGAGCCGGTAGGACTCGGAGCGTAGCGTACGCGAACAGACATACTTTGCTGAGGCTACCTGCGGACCTATGCAACCTCCGGGGCATGAGGCCGTTCACAATAGCAAGACGCCCATGAGCAATTCCGGTCGAGATTGGTTTTATGTAGGGCATTACGGGCAGTTGGGCCCGCTCACGTCGGAGCAGATGGAGGAACTGGCCCGGGATGGCGTCATCGCGGCTGACACTTACGTGTGGTCCACGGGGATGCCGGACTGGCGACCGGCCAGCGAAACGGCGGAACTCCAGGGCATCGTCGCCAAGCCGGCGGCCGAATACGAACCGCCTCCGTTTATGCCCTCGGGCGCGCCGGCGGCCAATGCTCCGGTGAGCCCGGCGAACCCCGCGCAGCCGGTGGCCTCGATCAACACGCCGATATTCGGTGTCGGTGGCCCGTGGGGCCTCAACAATCTGCCGGTGAGCGATAAGAGCCGCGTGACGGCGGGATTGCTTTCCTTCATCCCCGGGGCGGGTCGGCTTTACTTAGGCTACAGCGCCCACGGCCTATTACAGATTTTGCTTTTCCTCTTCGGGTGCGGCATTGGTTGGCTCTGGTCGATCGGCGATGCCATCTACATCCTTTCCGGTGGCCTCAAGCTGGATGGCTATGGCCGCCGCCTACCGGACTAACGCATTCTTGATGTCGAAAAAGAGAGCCCCCGGCTCCCATTACAGGGAACCGAGGGCTTTCTTGCATGCGCGCTACGGGAAGCTTAGTTGCCGCCGCGACCGCCGCCTTGGCCGCCACCCGGCCGTTGCGGCATCGGCGGTTGCACCCACTGGGTGAACGCTCGGCCCGTCATCTCACCCCAAAGGGCGCGCTGTTGCTGATTCAGGATTTGCAGGGCTTGCTGCTGCGCGGTGCGGCGCTTGCCTAGCATCTCGTTCCAGTCCATCGGAGCCCCCGGGCCACCCGGTCCGCCGGGACCACCCTGGCCCTGACCGCCACCGAAGCCGCCGCCTTGTTGGCCACCCTGTCCACGACCACCTTGGCCTTGACCCGGTCCGCCCGG
>CAZDWU010000034.1:0-21183 GCA_964509165.1 uncultured Chthonomonas sp.
TGTCTGCCGGCGATCGCCATGGGCAACGCCGTGGTGGCCGTGCCCAGTGCGCACAACCCGCTCCCGGCCCTGGAGCTGTTCCGCATCATCGAGGCCTCGGATATCCCCGCCGGCGTCTGGAACATCGTCACCGGCCTCCCGGAAGAGCTTGAATCCACCCTCGCCGGCCACGACGGCGTCATGGCCCTCTGGCACTTTGGTGAAGAGGCCGCTCAGGCCAAAGCAGAACTCGAGAGCGCCGGCAACCTCAAGCAAATGTGGACGCCCAGCGGCCCCCTGGATTGGCACACCACGCCTTCCACCGAATGGTTGAGGCGCGCCACTCAGGTCAAGAACATCTGGGTGCCCTACGGCGCTTAGGCCAGCTGAACGTCAATCCGACGATCCGGGCTCTCAGGCAGGCTGGCCCGGATCTCGGCCAACAGTGCGTCCACGCCTTCGGCGGCCACTCTATCTGGCAACAAAGGTGCTTGCACCACGTGGCTCACCCGGTCCGGGTGCGGGCCGTTGATATCGCCAAAGTCCACGTCCAGGGTCAGCACCACGTCGCCCTCGTGCCGGGCCAAGAGCTCATCCACCAAGGACCGCACCGCCGCTCGCAGGCCGTCCGTACTCACGTCCTCGCACTGCCCGATGTACATGTTGCCGAATTGGTCGGTGGCTTCCCACTTCATGCCCGTGGTCTTACCCCACCCAGGCATCAAGGCAAAGCATCGGTAGACTCACGGCATGAAGTTCGGTAACTTTCCTTACCCGACGCCCGTCAACGAACCCGTCCTGAACTACGCCCCCGGCTCGGCCGAGCGCAAGCGCCAGATCGAGGTGCTCAAGGAGCTGAAGGGCCAGACGGTGGACGTGCCGATGTACATCGGCGGCCAAGAAGTCCGCACGGGCGAACTCCTGCGCCTTGCTCCGCCCCACGAGCACGCCCACACCCTCGGCCACGCCCACCGGGGTGGTGCCGAGCACGTCAAGCAGGCCATTGATGCCGCCCTGGCCGCCCGCGCCCACTGGCAAAGCCTGAGCTTCGAGAATCGCGCCGCCATCTTCCTGCGTGCCGCCGAACTCATTGCCACCAAGTACCGCGCCTACATGAACGGCACCACGATGCTGGGGCAAAGCAAGAACGTCTACCAAGCCGAAATTGACTCCGCCTGCGAAATCGTGGACTTCCTCCGGTTCAATGTCCACTTCCTCAGCGAAATCTACAAGCAGCAGCCCATCAGCGGCCCCGGCGTGCACAACCGCGTGGAGTACCGCCCGCTCGAAGGCTTCGTGTTGGCCATCACCCCGTTCAACTTCACCGCCATCGGTGGCAACCTCCCCACGGCTCCCGCTCTTTGCGGCAACACCGTGGTGTGGAAGTGCGCCGACACGCAAATCTACAGCGCGCAGATGTTCATGCGCATCATGCAGGAAGCCGGCCTGCCGGATGGCGTGATCAACCTGGTTTACGCGCGCGGCCCGGTGGTCGGCGAGCAGTGCCTGGCCCACCGCGATTTCGCCGGCCTGCACTTCACGGGTTCCACCGGCACCTTCAATCACCTGTGGCACGCCATTGGCTCCAACCTCGATAACTACCGCAGCTATCCGCGCATCGTGGGCGAGACGGGCGGCAAGGACTTTGTGGTGGCGCACCCCAGCGCCGACCCCGATGTGGTGGCGACGGCCCTGCTGCGCGGCGCCTTTGAATACCAAGGGCAAAAGTGCTCGGCGGCCTCCCGCTGCTACATCCCGCGCTCGATGGCCGAAACCATCCGCACCAAGATGGCCGACGGCATGGCGAGCTTCAAGATGGGCACCACCGAAGACTTCGGCAACTTCATCAATGCCGTGATTGACGAGAAGTCGTTCGACAGCATCATGGGCTACATAAATGCGGCCCACAGCGATGCCGACGTCAGCGTGCTGGTGGGCGGCAAGGGCGATAAGTCGGTGGGCTACTTTGTGGAGCCGACCCTGCTGGAAGCCAAGACCCCCGATTACCGCACCATGTGCGAGGAGATCTTCGGCCCGGTGCTGACCATGTACGTCTACGACGACGACAAGTGGAGCGACACGCTGCGCCTGGTGGACAACACCTCGCCGTATGCCCTCACCGGGGCCGTCATCAGCCAGGATCGCGGTTCGGTGGAAGAAGCGGTGAACGCCCTCCGGCACGCGGCGGGCAACTTCTACATCAACGACAAGCCGACCGGCGCGGTGGTGGGCCAGCAACCGTTCGGCGGCGCGCGCGGCAGCGGCACCAACGACAAGGCCGGGGCGATGCTGAACCTCTACCGGTGGCTCAGCGCCCGCACGATCAAGGAAACCTTCGTGCCGCCCACCGACTACCGCTACCCGTTCCTGCAGAGCGAATAAGCCCGGGCAGGAGCAAAACGAGAAACCCCCGATTCCCTTGCGGGAGTCGGGGGTTTTTTGCTTCAGCAGGTCAGCCGCGAGGCTTACTTGCTGCGGCGGCGTCGCGCCAGGGCGAGGAGGCCCGCACCCAGGGCGATCATGCTGGCCGGTTCCGGCACGGCGGTGATGGTGAACGCCTGAATCCCGTTGTTGGTGTTCAGAGCGTAGAGGGTCACCGAGTTGCCCGTGATGGCACCGAAGGCGATGTCGCCAACGGCATTACCGTTGGAGTTGAAGCCCGTGGTGTTGTTGAGGGTCAACACGGGAGCGGCCAAGGTTTGGTTACCGGAGAGGCCCGTCACGTCGTAGATGCGGACCGCACTGCTATTGGCATCCACCGTCGCCATCAGCGTAAAGCCGTTCAGGCTCACGAAGTCCACCGTGAATTCACCACCCGAGGCCGGCGTCCAGCTGCCCGCCAGCGTGCTCCCGTTCGCGATGCGGTAGGGGCTCGTCGCCGCCGTACCACCGGTCTGCTTACCCACCACATTGCCCGCCGTATCGTAGGCAATGCCAAGGCGGTAAGAGCCGTTACCGGAACCCGTGACGACGTTGTTGGTCGGAGTCAAATTCGTACCATCGAAGGCGAAGCTGTAATAGCCCACGAGGTCGGTACCGCCCGTACCCTTTCCGCCCACGATCTGCACCGAGTTGCCAGAACCGGTAATGTCCGTCGCATCACCCAGCCGGGCCGTGGTACCCGTGACGACGTTGAACGTGTTCGAAAGCGTGCCGGCCACACCCGCTGCTTCGTTTGCCCAACGGTAAACCTTGAACGGACTCGTGGAGTTGGAAGAGGAAGAGAGGTTCGTACCGAACACTTGGCCATCCGCCGTCGCCATCACCGTGTTGAACGTGCGCGCACCACCCGAAACACCGGCCATATTGAAGAAGTTTGTGCGCACACCCGTCGAGCCGTCCAGGATGCTGATGCCCGAACCATTAACGAGCAAGACGTTGCCCGTCGCGGGGTTGAACGCCAGCGAACGTTGGTTGCTGTCAGTCGTGAGGTAGGTGATGCCGTTCTCACCCGGAGCCCACCAGCCATCGCCGTTAAAGCCCCAAGTTCCCAGCGGGGCCGCCGTCACTTGAGCCTGCGAAGCCGCCGCAACGGCCAGCATGGCAAGCAAAGCAAAATTCTTCATTTGTTGTTCCCTATGGCTACTGTACGCGCACGGGGGCACGGAACCTAGCCGAGCCTAGTATGCCCCTACTCTCTGTTAAGGCTCTACTGCCAAAACTACGGGGACTAGGACTGCGGTAAAACGGACCCGATGTCCATCAGTCGGCGCGAATTGCTCAAGCTGGCCGCCGGAAGCGCGACCGTGCTCTCTCTGTCCTCCCTCTCCTTCGGGCAAGGAGCAACCCCGTTACGGATCGGCATCGTGGGCACCCACGGCAAGGGCGAAAGCAACCGCAAGGCCGCCGCTCAGTTCGGCACCATCGCCGCCATCTGCGATGTGGACCACACTCGTCTCGCTCAGGCCGCCGCCGACCATCCCGAAGCCGAGCGCTTCGTGGATTTCCGGGCCATGATCACCGATCGCAGCCTCAATTTGGATGCCGTGGTGGTCTCCACCCCGGACCACACGCACGCCGCCGCCGCCGCTCTGGCTCTGGCCCGGGGCCTGCACGTGTACTGCGAAAAGCCGCTCACCCGCACCATCGGCGAAGCCCGCCGCCTGGCTCAACTCGCCCGCACCAACCGCTGCGTGACGCAGATGGGCAACCAAGGCGCCGCCGCCGACAACTTCCGCCGTGCCGTCAACTTCGTCCGCGACGGAGGCCTGGGAGAGATCCGCGAAGTGCACTGCTGGACCGACCGCGCCAAGGGTTGGTGGCCCCAAGGTGGCCCCGCCAGCCCGCCCAAGCGGCACCCCGAATCTCTGGAATGGAGGCTATGGCTTGGCCCGGCCCCCTATCGCCCCTTTGCCGATGGCTACCACCCGTTTGCCTGGCGCGGCCGCCGCGACTTTGGCACCGGCGCCCTCGGCGACATGGGCTGCCACCTGATGAACCTGCTGTGGCACAGCGTGGACCTGCGCTCCCCGCGCACCATCACCGCCGAGACGGGCACGTTTGATGTCGACAGCTTCCCCACCGACGCCCAGGTGCAGTTTGATTACGCCGACTTCGGCCTGACGTGGTACGAAAGCGGTCGCCGCCCCACCCCGCCCGCGGGGCTGGAGATTGGCGGCAACGGCGGCCTGATTGTGGGTAGCCGGGACACACTCTACTTTGATGACGCCTACGGCGCCGAACCTCGCTTGTTGAGCGGCAACCCTATCCCGGACATCTCCTTTACGAAGTCTCCCGGGCACATGAAGGAGTGGTTCGACGGGATGCAAGGCGGCGACCGACCCTATTCGGATATCGTCCATGCCGGCGCGCCCCTTACGGAACTCTTATTGTTAGGCAACCTGGCGATTTTGACGGGCAAGCCGACCCACATGAACGGCCAGATTGGCCGCGCCGACCTGCGCGGCTACGAGGACTTGGTGAACCCCGCCCGCACTCCGGGCTGGGAAATCTAAGCCCAAGCCTAACGAACAGCAGACTCCAGCAGGGTGAGGGTTTGCGCCGTGGCATCCAGGCGCGCCCGCACCCCCAGGGGCATGATGTGGTTATCCGCCACGTGCCCAAACGGGAGACCGGCCATCGCCGGGATGCCCGCCGCCTTGGCCCGCTCTTGGTGCACTTGCTCCATCGAGAAGGTCAGGACCGGGTCTTCCGGGGGCGGCTCCTCGCCCGGGCGCGGTCGCTTGCGGAAGTTGCCAAATACGATCCCCGCCGCCTTGCTCAGCCCCCCGTGCAGGATCAACTGCGTGAGCATCCGGTCCACTCGGTACGGCTCCTCGCCAATGTCTTCAAGGAAAACGATCGCCCCCGCCAATGACGGCAGATAGGGAGTTCCGCACATCGAGGCCACCAAGGTGAGGTTGCCCCCCACCAGCGGCCCTTCGGCCACTCCCGGCACCAGCGTGCGGCGCGGCTCCGTGCTGGCGGCGTTCTTCACTTCGCCCCAGGCCTCGTCCGCTTGGCACACGGGCAAAGTGCCCCGAGCAAATTCGGTCCAGCTGGATTCGGCGCACGGTCCATGGAACGTCACCACGCCCGCCTTCGCCAAGTACGCCAGGTGCAATGCCGTGATATCGCTGTAACCCATGATGCACTTAGGCTGCTGACTCATCGCCTCGTAATCCAGCATGGGCAAAATCCGCATCGCCCCGTAGCCTCCCCGCAAACAAAAGACTCCCTGAATATCAGGGTCACGAATGACATCATTCAGGTCTTCGGCCCTCTCCGCGTCGGTCCCGGCCAAATACCCCCACCGGGCCAGCGCGCGCTTGCCAAGCACCGGCTCAAAGCCCAGGCTCCGTACACGTTCGGCGGCGCGGTCCAGGTGCGCCTGGTCATCCGCCGGGCCCGCCGGACATACAATCGCAATCCGATCCCCGGGGCGCAAGGCAGGTGGGCGCAGCACTTCGTCTGGCTCCGCTACGGGGTCGCTTCCCATGCTCAATCCCACTCCCGCCAAGCCCAGTCCGGCGGCTCCGGCCAAGAATGCGCGGCGAGAGGTCTCCATGTCCCAAGGATACTCACGCCCTGCAACCGAGAACGCCCTCTCATTCGTCCATTCTTTCAAGGTGCTCGCCTCGTTTTTGTTCATCGCCGCCGCCCCGCCGGTGTTCACCGCCCCGCCCATCGAACGATTTGATGGCCAGGGCTGGGGCGAGATCCGCTTTGGGCAGACCACTGATGCCGAACTCAAGGCCAAGTGGGCCACCCGCAAGAGCCCGCTCCGACCCGAAGCCATCCGCCTGGAAGCTCAAGGGGGCGTCGTCATTGATGTGCTGCTAGATGGACGAGGGGGCGAAGCCAAAGCTCAAGGCATCCGGCTAGCCCTCACCAGCCCGCCCGACCTCCGCCGCATGGGCATCCTCTACGGCGACGAGCCCGAAGTTCGCTACTTCAAAACGCGCTACGAGGGCAAGCAGCTCCTGGTCTTCCCAAAGTCCGGGGTGTTCTGCTACCACGCTCCGGGAGAAGCCACGACGATTTGGTTCCTCGTCCGGCCCGATCGATTGCAGGAGGAACTCGAGGACACCAGCACCAAACCCACAGCCCTTTCGCCCGTCCCCGACCCCGGCGCGGGCTGGGACCGCGTCGGGCGCTACGGCTTCACCGATGTGGATGTGAGCATCTCTGGCAACAATCGACCCCGGGGCATCAGCCGTCTCACCGAAGATCGGGTGGAATGGCGGCTCGACGACGCCCTCCGCTCCTTCGGCGAGCGCAACCGTGTGCGTTACACCCCCGGCGAATCCGGCCGCTACGACATTGAGATCAATGGCGGCAAGTGGGATACCCGGGGCACCGCTGACTTCAGCGTGTCGGCCAGCCTGAGCGTGGACACCCCCTACGGCCGGGTGACCGAGAGCGTTTACGATAGCGAGCGGTGCGGCGGCAGCCTGGAATCTCGGCTGGTCAATCTAGGCTATGGCGCCATCTACGAGCTCGAGCGCAAGATGGCCCGCCGCCTCACCAGTCTCGGCCCGCCCAGCCCCACCGAAGCCGAAGAGGCCCGCATGCAGGCCCTCTATACCCGCCTCAGCCGGCCCTGAAACTTGCCGGGCCGCCATAATAAACAGTTACCCCTCATGGTGGAACCTCGTGGCGACCGATTGATTGAAGCCCGGGCTGCCTTTGTCTCCGATTTTCACCTTGGAGCGGCGGCCTGCAATGCCACGGCGATCCTCGACTTTCTGGCCCGCCTGCGCTGCGAGAAGCTCTATCTCATCGGGGACATCATTGACGGCTACGTGGCCAACCGCGAGGGCAAGTGGACGCAAGAGCACAGCAACGTCCTCCGCGCCATCCTCACGCAAACCCGCCACGGCACGCAGGTGTATTACCTGCCCGGCAACCACGACTCCTTCCTGCGCCGAGTCACCGGCATCGAACTCGGCAACATCCTGATCCAAGATCAGATCATTCACGAAACCGTGGGAGGACAGAAAGTGATGGTGATCCACGGGGACCAGTTCGACTCCAGCGTCAACAAGTCCACCGTGCTGCCGCTCCTGGGCACGCTGATTCACGAAAAGGTCACGGTATGGCAACGCACGGCCAACGAAAAGCGCAATCTCTCTAACCGGCCGCCGCACGACCTCCCCCGGCGCCTGAAGAAGATGGTGAAGCGCATCACCCAAAAGATGGCAAGCTACGAAGAGACGCTCACGGAGTTCGCGGCCGAGAAAGGTTGCAGCGCCGTGGTGTGCGGACACATTCATGCTCCGGCCCTTAAACTTGCCGAAAACGGGGTCTATTACATCAACACGGGCGACTGGACCGACCACTGCACTTTTGTTCTCGAGGACGACGCGGGCAACCTGCGCATCATGCAATACAGCGACACGCTGAATGGTGCGAACCCGCCCGCCGTGACCACACCATGAGCCAGCCCGACATCGCCCTGCGGCCCGCCAGCCGCATTGACCGGTACCTTCAGCTCCGGCGCTTTGAAAAGAGCGGACGGTTCTACGAGCGACTGGGCATTCGGCACATGTATCGCTGGTTGGTGGGCCTCGGCGGCGGCGCACCCCTTCCCCCCGCTACCCAGCCCCAGGCGGTGGCCAGCGAATGGCTGCACCGGACCAAGAACGACGCCCGCTACTACGAAATTGCCAATCTCATCCGGGGATTACTCTATGTCCCCCCGGCCACCTTGGGCTTGTGGCGCGATGTGTGGCTTTCCACATTCGTCTTGGTGCCGCTCATCATTTTCCACGCCCTGTGTGTGCTCACGGAGCGGTATAAGCGCGCGCTTTGCTTCGTCCACACGCCCGACCCGGACGCCCAGGGTGAACCCGGGATTGACAAGAGCAGCGGCTCCACCCCGGATGACGTGGTGGATCACTGGTGGTACACGCCCCGCAAATTTGAGACCCCCCGCCTGTTCAAGGCCCTCGGCATGGACCGAATCCGTGAACTCACCAAGACCTACGTTCAAAAGACGCGGGAAGAAGAAGGGTCCGAGGGGCCGGTACAGTATCTCGATCCTGGTAGCCGCGAATCGCTCATTCAGTTCGAGCGCGGTACCCGCACCGGCGAGTTCCTTCACCTCAGTTCGGGTCTCCTCAATGTCCCGCCGATCGTCGGCTTGCTGATGCACGGCCTCTGGTACGGCGCGGTTTACGTCTTTCTTATCTTCACCATCGATATGCTTCTCGTGATTCTCCAACGCTATCACCGCGCCCGCACGTACTTCCTCCTCCGTCGGGGGGGAATGGCGTGAAGATCGTCATCCTCACCGCCGCTACCGGCAACGGGCACATTAGCGCGGCCCACGCCATCCGAGAAGAAGCCGAAGCCCGCGGGGTCACGGCCCCGGTCATCGACGTCCTGGACCACACGCCCAAGGCGTTCCGGAAGTGGTTCAAGAACGGATACGAGATGCTGGTCCGTCAAAGTCCGGACACCTGGGGTTACCTATATCGGCGGAGCGACAAGCCGTCGAGCGAATATTACGTCCAAACGTTCCTGGACCATTACTGCACCCTGCCTCTGGCCAAGGTCTTGGACGAACTCCGCCCGGACTGGGTGATTTGTACACATAGTGTCGCCCAACCTCGACTCAAGCGCCTTCGCAAGCGATTCGGTTTCAAAGTCGCCGTGGTCGTCACGGATCTCTACCCTCACAAGATGTGGCTGCGCGGCCGCCCCGATTTGTGGCTCGTCCCCGGGCAATGGACCAAGGACATCCTGGCCCAGCGCGTCCCTGGCAGCGAGAGCCAAACCGTCGTCACCGGCATCCCCATCAACCGCCTGTTCGCCGAACCCATGGGCCGTGAAGCCGCCCGCGCCAAGCTCGGCCTCGCACCCAATGACCAGATGATCCTCCTCACCAGCGGAGGCATTGGCGGCGGACCGCTGGTCGAAACCGCGGAAGCCCTTAGCAAGATCGGCGCGAAGATCATCACGGTCTGCGGACGCCACGATGGCAAGCGCCGCCGCCTGCACAAGATGCAACTGCCCAACGTGGTGGTGAAGGGCCACGTGGAGCAAGAAGAGATGGCCACGCTGATGCAAGCGTGCGACATGATGGTGGCCAAAGCCGGCGGCCTGACGACCTGCGAATCACTGGCTGTGGGCTGTCCGTTCATTGTCTACTGGCCGCTCCTAATCCCCGGACAAGAAGAAGGTAACGCCGAATTCCTGGATGAAACCGGCGCAGGCAAGATCTGCCGCACTCCCGAGGACTTAGTGCAAACCGTGCAAGACTTGCTGGCCAACCCCGAGCGACTCACCAAGATGAGTGAGATCGGCCGCTCACTAGCTCAGCCCACGGCCGCCACCCTCATCGTGGACGAAATCTCGCAGCGCACCTCGTAAACCGGAGCCGCCGTTAAGGATTCGTGCGCACATCGCGCAAGAACTTGACGTGCGTATCCAGGAAAAGCCGGTTGCGCCCGCCAAAGTGCACGGCTTTGCCCCGCAGGGTCAAAGGATTCGGTGAAGTGGTGCGCGGGAAATAGGGTTCCACCGCCAGCTCCACATCGGCCACGCCCTCTGGCACCCCGATGAACGGGTTGTTCGCCTCAATCAGGTCGGCCACCAAGGAGTCAGGGCTCTTGCCCCATCCGTTGTCCAGCGCCACCGTGGTGCCGGCTTGGTCAAATCGCCACCACCAGAGGTTCGTACGGCGCCCGTCGGGCGTGTCTTGCCGGACCTGAATCGCATTGCCAAAGGTATCTCCCGCCGCCCGGAACCAACCTAACTCCCGGTTGCCCAGGTAGGGGCCAAAGCACTCCACCGCCCAGCTGCCCCGGGGGTCACTCGGGGGCCAGCCAGTCCACGGCTTCCACCCCGTCGGGTGGCTCAATTTGAGGTCGCGCCGGTCCGGAAATCGGTCATCCTCGTCGGCCAGATACAGCGCGGTCGCCACCCCCCATTGCCGTAGCTGCTGCAGGCTCTCCGACTTCTTCGCCGCCGCCTTGGCGCGTTGGAACACCGGGAACAAAATCGCGGCCAAGATCGCGATGATCGCAATCACTACCAGCAACTCAATCAGAGTAAAGGCCAGGCGTCTTGTCATGATGTTCCTCCCCCTGCTTCCACGCACTAATTGTACGGGGAGTTCCAGCCGACAATGTGAAGGGGCATAGACCCCAGGTGATTCAACACGCATGCCGCGCAAGACCAGGATGAAGCAGGGGGAGAAGCGAGAGTCCGCAACCAGGTTGTTGTGGAAGAGCGTCTACGCTCTCTGTGTCCTCTTGGGCTTGGTGACCATCACGCAGTTGATGAGCTACCTCACCACGTCGAACTCCGAAGAAAGTTGGTCGACGATTCTGGCCCAGCAGAGTGCTCTCACCGCCACGGCACGCATCAATCAGTCCATCACCGCCCTCATCGATCTCGATACTCAAGGGAAACCGGCGCTCTCGCGCGGAAACCGCGAGCGGCAACTGAAGGATCTGCAAAGCAGCCTGGCCACACTGAAGCGATCGCAAAAGCGCACCGAGGCCAAGGCGGCCATCTCCACCCTCACCCAAACGCTTGAGAAGATGCGCCGGAGCGCGGACTGGAAAGCCGGCAAGCCCTTGGATGAACGCATGCGGGTGTGGCTGATCAACGATGCCAGCCGCATTCAATACGAAATCACCCAGGCCGCCCAGTTCGAAACTCGCAAGCTGGTCCAGGCGGAAGAGAGCAAACAACTCACCACCGTTCTCCTCCTCATTGGCTCGGCTTTCGCCGCCGTGGCTGGTACGTTCCTCTTTGCTCGCCCGATGGCCCGCAAGCTCAGCGCGGTGTATCAGGAGCACGAGTTAGCGGTTTCGCGGGTGGAAGTCCAGCGTGCAGAACTCCAAACCCAAAACATCAAGCTTCGCGAGCAAACCGCCCTGGCCGAGGAGCAGCGCCGCGATCTCAAGGAACTCACCCGACTCTACAAGGCCAACGCCAATCAGTTTCAGTCCATCTTCTCCGGTCTGCCGGTGCCCTGCTTTGCCATGCGCCCGAACGGCGAGGTGTTCGAGTGGAACCACGCCTGCGAAAAACTCTTTGAATACGCCCAGGCCGAGGCCGTCGCCCGCAAGCCGTGGGAGCAGATCTTCCATGGTGAGGACGCAGCGCTTATTCGCCGCCACTTCGATCGTGCCGCCGCCGGTTACGCCTCCACCCAAGAGGAAGCCGAAATCTCTGGCCCCGATGGTCAGCGCCTTTGGATCACCGTTCAATCCATCCCGATGATGGATATGCAGGGCCAAGTCACCGGGGTGCTCACCGCGATGACCGACCTCACCGAGCGCCGCAAGGCCGAACTCGGCCTGCAAGAAAGCCGCAACCTCATTGCGCGCATGATGGAAAGCAGCCCGCAGATTGCCTATGTGCTCAATCTGGCCAGTGGTTCCATTAGTTATGCGAATGGTCAGCTTGCCAAATTGTTGAATATCTCGGTTCAGGAACTCAACGAGCGTGGCACCACGCTTCTGGAACTGGTCCACCCCGAAGATCTAGAAGACGTGCGCAAGCACTACGAGGAGGTCCGGGTCGGCACTGACCAAGACATCCATACCATCGAATTCCGCATGGCGCGCATTGACGGCACCTATCGCTGGGTGCGCACCAAGGAAACCGTCTTTGTGCGGGATAACCGAGGCAACGTCACCCAAATTTTGGGTTCGGCCGAAGACGTCACCGACAAGCGCGCCGACGAAGAGCGCTTGCGACTCCTCTCGGTTGTGGCCGCCCAGAGCGGCAGTGGCGTGGTCATTGCCCGCCCCGATCGCAGCATCATCTTTGCCAACCCGGCCTACGAGGAGATGACCGGTTTCCGTGCCGACCAACTCACCGGCCCGAACGGCAAGCTCCTCACCTCGCTCATCATCCCGGACCAAGAAGGGTGGGGCGACCTCAACGTTGCCCTGGACAAGCAGAAGGCGTTCTACGGCGAGTTCCGGATGGAGCGGAGCAACGGCAATGAGTTCTGGAGCGACTTCAGCATGACGCCGGTGTTCAACCAGGAGAACGAGCTCACGCACTGGGTCGCCATCCAAGATGACATCACCAGCCGCCGCACCATCATGCAGCAGATCGTGGTGTCGCGAGAACGACTGAACGTCGCCCTGCAGAGTAGCCAGTCGGCCGTATTCGACTGGGATCTCACCCAAAACAAGCTCTACCTCTCGTTTGACTTCAACACCCTGTTGGGTTACGATGCGAACCCGGTGGAGGATGGCGAGTCGTACTGGCTCAACCTGGTCCACCCGGTCGATAAGGTCGGCCTGGAGCGCAACCTGAAGGACCACCTGAAGGGCAACACCGACATCTTCCGCCACGAACACCGCCTGCGCACCAAGGCCGGCACGTACGAGTGGTTCATGATCACCGGGGAAATCATCGATTCCCACGATCGATCTCAGCCGCGGCGCTTCATCGGTACCTTCACCAACATCACCGACCGCAAGCACAACGAGCAGCGCCTGGCCGAATCGGAGCAGCGTTGGAACTTTGCCCTTGAAGGCTCTGGTGCCGGGGTGTGGGACTGGAAGATTGCCGACGGCACCCTGTTCCTTTCGCGGCAGTGGAAGAACATCCTGGGTTACGCCATGGACGAACTGCCGGACGACTTCAAGGTCTGGGAGACGCACATGCACCCCGAAGACCGGGCCGCGTGGTTCTCCGATCTGGAAGCGCACCTGCAGGGTCAGACGGACATGCTCTCGACGATTGTGCGGATGCGGCACCGCAACGGGCACTACCTGTGGTGCCACGACCGCGGCAAAGTGGTGGCCCGCGACTTCGAAGGTCGTCCGCTTCGTATGATCGGGATGGTCACCGACATCACCGAGCAGAAGATCGCCGAGCAGCAAGTCATCGAAAGCGAGGCTCGATTCCGCTCCGCCATCGATGCCCTCCGCGAAGGCTTCATTCTGCAGGAAAGCAACGGAAACATTCGGATGTCGAATCCTCAGGCTGCCGATATGTTTGATGTCGAGCTGCACGTGCTGCTGGGCCAAAGCCTCGAAGGCATCCTGGCCAATGCGGTCACCGAAGAAGGCTTGCCCTTCCTCCCCTCCGAGTTCCCCACCGTCATTGCGCTCCAAGAGGCGCGCGGTGTTCACAACGTCATTATCGGTCTCGAGGATGCCGGCCAAGTGAAATGGCTGGAAGTTAACGCCGAGCCGATCTTCTTGCCGCAAGCCAAGAAGCCCTATGCGGCGGTGGCCCTCATCATGGATGTCACCGACCGACGCCAGGCCGAAGAGTTCATCATGCTGCAGATGTCGCAGTTGAACGAGACGCAGTTGGCGTTGGAAGCCCGCTCGGCCGAACTCGAGACGGCCAACGAACGCCTTACGCGTCTGGCCAGCACCGACGGCCTCACCGGCTTGATGAACCATCGCCGATTCCAAGAGGAATTGGAGAAGACCCTCGACTCCGCGCAGGCCAAGACCGTGCCGGTCTCGGTGGCCTTGCTGGACGTGGACCACTTCAAGCAATTCAACGACACTTATGGTCACCTCGAGGGCGACGAAGTCCTGCGCTCGGTGGCGCGCATTCTCAGCGAGGCGATTGGAGATCGCGGCACCGTGGCCCGCTATGGCGGCGAAGAGTTCATCGTGCTTCTGCCCGAGGCCAACGGCGTGGATGCGATTAGCATCATGGAAGAAGCCCGCGAGGCCATCGCTTCCTACCCATGGATGCACCGGCAAGTGACGGTCTCCGTGGGTGTGGAAACGTGCGAATCCCGCATGTGCCACGACCGGATCGCGTTCGTCAACTCGGCCGACCAAGCGCTGTACGCCTCTAAGAACGCGGGCCGTAACCGCGTCACCCACGCCAAGGTTCTGGAAGAGAAGGCCGCCTAACCCGGGCGGTCCCCTTTCGCCGGGGCAGCCAGAGCACGCCGCACCCCTCGCATACACAAAGAAACCCCAGGACTCCGGAGCCCTGGGGTTTTCTACTTTGTGAGCGCGCTGCTTTACGCGGCTTGCGGGATATCGGCAGGGGCTTCTTCCGCTACCGGAGCCCCGGACTTCGCCCCGCGAATGTGGGCGATGAGATCCGCCTGCGAATCCGCACGGCGCGGCTCGCTCGGCAGCACGGAGGCCAAATGCGTCAACGCCTGCGCCGAGGCACTCTTGGGGGCACGCTCCAGAACGCCCTGGCGGAACTGCACCGCCTCCAGCATCGCCGGATCGGGCGGTATGTTGCCCATCACGGCCAATTCTTCATTCAGGGCATGCGCCCACGCCTGCTTCACCTTCAGCCGGGCCGGACTAAACATCCGGTTGCTGGTCATGTTCAGCACCGCGCGCCAATTCTCCGGCACGGAAGCCGCCTGGCGCAGCACCAACGAATCCACCACGCAGGTGGGCTCGCCTGTCAAAACCAAAAGGGCCGTGTCGGCCGCGCCGACGATGGCCACCGAAAGCGGGTGCACCCCCGAAGCCGTATCGAGCACGACCACGTCGTAATCGAGGCTGGCAATGCGCTCTTTCAGTTGGGTTTGCAGCGCTTCCGGCTGTCGATGCCCCCATTCTTGCCACCCCGATGCCCCGCCGACAAAGTCGAGGCCCTCAGAAATGGTCTGGGCATTCGCTCCGCCGAGCCACTGCAAGAAATCTACGGTGGGGTTCACCCCCATCAGGACATCCAGGTTGGCCATGCCCGTGTGCGCATCCACCAGCAGCACGCGCTTCCCTTCTTTGCGCCATGCCTGAGCCAGCCCGAGCGCAATCACGCTCTTGCCCACTCCTCCTTTGCCGCTGGTAACGGCCCAACAATGACCAGCCATTCTCGTAAAACCCTACTAAGAGATATTGGTCAGACGAGGGGCGGCCTCAACGGGCGCGTGCGGATCCTGGTAATTCTGCCGAAGCTGGTCTAAGACCTCCGGGAGCGGCTTCTCGATGATTTTGGGCTTCAGGCCCGTGGCCTGGCCAATCATGGCGATCCCGATCTGATCGAGCGGCACGGCGGCATGCAACACAATTTGGTCGCCTTCGATATCCACCGGCATGGCAAGCGCGGAAAGGGCCAAGGAAGCGGGCACCTTCTGCACGGCGTGCGGGTTGATGCCACTGGTCGAGCTCGGAGCTGAAGCCGCGGCGGCGGCCGGGGCGGCCTCCGGTTGGGCCTCGCCGCGGAGTTCGGTCATGAACCGCGCGGATTCGTTCATTTCCCCGTTCTCGTTGAAAATCGGCTCTTCGTCCACGTCTTCGGCGCGGGCCTGGGCTTCGGCCAGTAGGGCCGCAATTTCGTCTTCCGAGAGGATCATCCCTCCATCGCTGGGGGCGGGTGTCGCCGGCTTGGCGGGAGCGGGCTCGAACGCAAGCTCTTCCTCGATCTCCTTCGGGTCTTCGACCACTTCTTGAGCGGCTTCGGCAAAGACATCCTCTAACGAAATCACCGATTCATCGGTAGCCGTCGCTTCGCCGGTCGTTTCAAGTTCTAAAGAGTTCAGGGCCGCGGCCAATTCGTCTTGCGCCATGATCGGCGCGTCCGTGCTCACGGCGGTCCACGTCTCCTCGGCTTCGGCCGTCACCGCGCCCAGAGCTTCGTCTAGTTCGCTCAGGACCTCTTCCGCCAGAGGATTCGTCGGCGCGGTCTCCGCCACTTCAGCAACCTCGGCCGCCTCGGCAACAGCCTCCACCATCTCCGGCTCATCCGGAGTTGGCTTCAACGTCGCCAGGATGTCGTCAATGCTTTGCGTTTCGTTCTCTGGGGCAGCGAGATACACCGAGGGTTCCGCAGTGATCTCCGGCTCCGGTGCTGCCGTTTCCTCGGTCGGTGCGGCCACGGCGGCCACTTCTTCGGCCTCTTCGCCCACTCCGGCCAAGGCCGCGCTCAAATCATCTTGGCTGAAGGCAAGCCCCTCGCCCACCGGCTCCCAGTTCTGCTCGTTCGGCGCAATCGGAAGCCCTTCCTCTTCGTCCTCGTCATCAAGCACCGGCGTGGAGCTGCCCCATTCGTCCGACTCCTCGGTCGACATGTTCTGCAGGGCGTGAGCAAAGTCCCGCGTGAAATCGTCTAGCTTAAACTCCGCGAAATCCTCGCCCTCTTCCGTTCTCAGTTCGGCGGCCAGCGCCTGAATCTCGTCGGCGAGTTCATGCAATGAAACTCCAATCCGATTGATTCGATTCCAAACTTCTTGTCGCCGCCTTTCCGCCATCAAGCACCAATGAGGAGCAAGAGCCACTCGCTCTCTTCTCATCATTGGCTCAATTCATCGATTTTTTAGGGTTTGTCCTGGTCTTTTTGCTGGCGTTGGGCCCGCTCGCGGCGACGCTGCGCCAGCCGCTCCGCAAGTTCCTGGTTGCCGCCCCCCGTGGGCGGCGGGGTGGCGGGTCGGCTCGGGGCGGCAGGTGGGGTCGGCCGAGGCCCTTCACTCTTGGGTGTCGCCGGGGTGCTCGGGGTCACCGGGGTCTGTGCGCGCGGTGCCGAAGGGGTCTGCGGCGTAATGCGTTGCTTGGCCGCGCGGAGTCGCTCCATTTGCGGGCGGGGCCCCGATTCTTCGCCCCGGCGGCTCCTCACCCATGCCATCATCTCGCTCCACGGCACCACCAGGCGGCGCACCGCAATGTCAATCGGCAGCAAGGCCAGCGCCAGGGCCAGGAACCACGCCCACAGGTCGCGGATAGATTCACCCGGCTTGGTGGTAGGCCGGAACGCCGCGCCCGCGTCGGTTAGCAACTGGCCGTCGGTGGTCTTGGCGATGGATTCCAGCAACGGATCGTTGGGGCGGAACGACCGGTACTCCGCCGGATAAGGCACGCTCAGACCGCTGGTGCTCACGCTGGCCGCACCCGCGGCCGTGGGTTCATTCACCGAAACAATGTAGCTCCCAATCTCCGAGGCCGGGAACACCACTTCGTATTCACCCGGCGCAACCTGGATCACCTCCGGCGTCACCGTGGTCCCTTGCGGGCCGCTCACACGCACGTCTTCTGGCTGGACCGGCGCGGGTTCACCATTTGGTGTGCGCGCCAGAATTCGCGCCCGCGCCACTCCCCCATCCTGCCGCAGTTGGATGTCGTAGTCGTTGGTGGTGCCCCGTCGCACCACCGCGCGTACCATCTGCGACCAGAACGGCACGAAGCCATCCCAACCCACCCAGCGGCGCGCCCAGGCGCTCTGCGCATCGCTGGTGAAGGCGTAACTGGTGCCCAATCCGTACCGCCACGAGGCCAGCAGCACGTCGTCCTTGGTGCTTTTCATGCTGGTGCGGGCCAGGGGGCGCGGCTCGGCGAGGTTATAGGCGAACAGGGCCGGAATCTGGTTCGGCTCAATCCCGTTCAGAGCTTCCTCACCGGGCATCACGCGCGGCACAAAGGTGAGTTCCTCAATCGCCGAACGCGACATCATCGCCACGTCTTGGGTGAAGATCGCGGGCAGCCGGCGCGCCTGGGTGACGAAGTAGTAGTTGCCCCCACCCGCTTTGGCCAACTGCTCCAGGTACTGAACATCCTTCCCGTCGCCGATGGCCACCACGGTGGTCGTGATCTTCTCGCTCCGCAGTTGCCGCGCCAATTCCAGGGTAGTGCCGTGTTCGTCGGCGTCGTTGCCATCGGCCAGGATGATGAGGTGGCGGACCTTGGTGTCCTCGGCGCGGAGCTTCTCTGCCCCGAACTCCATGCTGGGCTGCATGTAAATGCCGCCGCCGCCCGTGTCCAGCCGCCGGATGTTATTGATCACCGCATTGCGGTCCTTCAGTTCTTGCATCGGGGCCACAAAGTCGATCTGGTCGGAGCTTCCCGCCACGCCCAGCCGGTCCACCGCCGAAAGCAGCTTGGCCGTTTCTTCGGCGGCGCGGGCCGCCAACTCAATCTTGCGCAGGCCATCTTCCACGGCGTTCATCGAGCCGCTGGCATCCGCGATGATAAGCACCGTCGTGCTCGGGAAGGTCTTGCGCTGGCGGACGTCCAGCGAAACCGGGAGCGCCTCCTCAATCGGCGTGCGGTACCAACCGCCGCTCAGGAACGAATCCTCACCCCCCACCATAATCAGGCCGACGCCCGTCTCCCGCACCGCCGTCTGCAGGGCCTGCATCTGGGCCGGCAACCAGTGCTGCGCGTTTTGGTCATTCAGGATGACGGCGTCGTAATTCTGGATGTCTTCGGAGCGGGTTGGCACCCCGCTTGGCCCCGCCAGGCGCACATCGAGCCCCGCTTCTTTCAGGGCGGTCACCAGCTCGGTCCGGTCGGTGTTTTCTTGTAGCACCAAGACCCGCGAGCGATCCCGAACATTGACAAAGGCCGCCCCGACGTTGTTGCGCACATCGGCGTCCTTTACGGGCTCCAAGGTCACCCGGTAGCGCAAGAAACCCGCCGCATCCACCTTTTGGTCAAATGCAAACGTGGTGCGCCCTTCGTTCAGCGTCACTCGGTTGCGTTCGATGACGTTCCCATCCCGGTCCAGGCTCAAAATCGCTTCTTGCCGGACGGTGCTATTCACCTCCACCCGCAGTTGGAAAGGTTCTCCCGCTTGCCGTTCATTGGGGACAATCACGTCCGTCACCCAGGCTTCGGCGGTGCCGCTTTGCACCCCCAGCCGCACCACGTCAATCGGGATGCCCTGCGTGGCCGCCACCTGCGCCGCTTGCTGAGCGTCGCCCCGCGTCTCGTTGCCGTCGGTCAGCAACACCAGGCGGGGGGCCTTGCCCTCCGGAATCAGAGCCGTCCCCAGCCGGATCGCCGCCGCCATATCGGTGGCCCTGGCATCCAGTTGCGCGCGGGGCGCGCCGATCAAGGGCCGGCCAGTCGGCAGCACTTCCACGGCGGGGCGTCCGCCAAAACTCACCACGCTCGCGCGGTCCTCGGGGTCCATCGCGGCAATGGAATCGCGTATGAACTTCAGCGCCCGTTCCCGTTCTTGCTCCTGAATCGAGTCCGACCGGTCGAGCAGGAAAATGACCGCTTCGCCCTGGTTGGGCCGGCGAGACTGCGGACCCGCCAGCGCCGCCACCAGCGCCAATACTAGCAGCCCGCGCAGCACAAAGGCGGTGATCTTGCGGTTCCGCTGCAGGCCCGAGACCAGCCGCCACGACCACCAAAGCAGCCCGGCCAAAACCGGCAGCAAAAGCAGATACTCGGGAGAAGTCCACCGCATGGTTAACTCTTCCGGCCGTAAAGCCACCACTCCAGCACCAGCAAGCTAATGGCCAGCAGGGCCACCCACCGCCACACTTCGCCCCAGCGCACGCTGTTCGACTTGTTCTCCACCGTCGTCCCGGCAATCACCAGGCCATCCTTGGGGGCAAGCTCGCTCTCAAACTTGTCGCGGAACACCGCGCTGATCTCGTAGTTGTTCTTCCCGATGGTCAGCGTGCTGGCCCCCACCCGGTCAATCTGCGAAACCACAATGCGACCATCCACCGCCGGGATCGTGGTTTGGGTGGTGCCGGTCTTCAGCAGCGCGGATGTGGCTTCGCCCGCCGGGAACCCGAACGTGCGCCCCGGCGACACCACCAGCTGGTCCCCCACCGCCTCGCCGCTCACTTCATCCAACAGATTGGCGATGAAGATCGGGAAGCCCGGGGTCAGCGGCCAGTCGCTGGCCAGCGGCGCAAAACCCACCCGCACCACGTACTGTTCGGCCTTCCGCTCGGTGATGGCCGCCCCGTTCTTAAACTGCGCAATCACGCGCCCCGCGTCGCGAGCCAGGGGGGCCGCCTCGGCCACATACACCCCGTCCAGGTCCACGCCCTCTAGCAGCGGAGAGGCCTCGCGCCCCGCCCACTGCGGCTCTTTGACAATGCCTTCCCCGTTACCCCCGAACACCAGCACCGCTTTCGCCTTCACCGGCACTTCCGGGGTGCCATCAAAGACCACGAGATCGTAGGCCCCCTCCCCGGGGGTTTCACGGCGCTCTTGGTCCGGCACCGTGCCCGCCACATCGGCCACCACGCGCGCGTCCAGGGCCACCGCCCGCTCCAAAAAGAGGTTGCCCGGCGACACCAGCAGCACCCGAATCATCTGCCGGTCGCTGGCCAGGCTGACCAAGCGATTGTCCGCCACCAAATCGTCCGTAGCCGCGAGATCCGCCGTGAACGCCTGCGCATCCACCGGCACCTTGATCGTCCGCTCGAGCAGCTGCCCCGGGGCCAGGGCTTGCTTCATACTGTCCACCACGGCCCCATCCGCTTTCAGCGTCAGGGTGGCCTCCACTGGCTCTTTGCCCGTGTTGCGGGCGGCGGCGTAAAGCAAGCGGCCCTGGTTGGTGCGCGTGCTGCCCAGGCTCTCCATCGCCACATTGCGGCTGCGCGTACCGACCTTTTCGAACTCAACCGAGCTGCTTCCGGCAGCAAAATCCTTCACCTCGGGGAACACCCCGTCGCTCAGCACGATGATGCGCGAACTACTCTGCCCCGCCACCAGTTCGGCCGCCAGGCGCAGGCTTTCGCCCACATCCACCGGCATGTCATACCGGCGCACATCCTCCAGCGCCCGCAGCTGACTCGCCGAATCGTTGCTCAAAGGAAAAATCACGCGCGGGGTCGGGCCCGCTTCGATCAGCGCGACTTGGTCGGAGGGCGTAGTCCGCCGCAAGAGCTCGCGCGCCCGCGCTACGGCCTCGCTAAATCGGTCCGGAGCCACATCCGTGGCCCCCATGCTCGCGCTGGCATCCAGCACGATCACCGTCGCCGAGCCGCCCAGCCCCTGCGACGCCAACTGCGGCCGCATGAGCGCAAACACCAAGAACAGCGCCGCCAAGAGTTGCACCAGCAAAAGCCACGAGAACCGAAGCTTCTGGAAGGGCGCATTCGCGCGG
>CAZDWU010000035.1:0-16430 GCA_964509165.1 uncultured Chthonomonas sp.
GGTTTTTAACTCAGAACGCAATCGCCGCCACCAGCGAAGACTATGTTTTTGTGGCGAGCGGTCAAGCGGTGAGGATCATTGCTCCGGATGGGACGGTACGGACCATTGCCAACAAGGAGCAAAGAGCGGGCACCAGTGTGAACGGCTCCGGCAATAGCGTTACCTTCGCGGGATCGCCAGTACGAGGTCTGTTTACGAACAGAGCGGGCACAACGTTGCTCGTTTCGACTTCGTCAACAATCTACCGAGGCACACGATCTCCAAACTCCGACATCATGAATCCGAGTTCGTGGTTCTTCCAACGCGTGGCGGGGTCCACGGATGGATCAGTGGGAGACGTGACCGGAAATGGGGACACGGCTCGATTCGACGACATCGGCGCCGTTGCGATGAGCGAAGACGAAACCAGAATCTATGCCACCTGCTTTAACCAGGCCGAAGTTGAGCTCATCGAGAACCGGTTCAACGTCGGCGCAGACGCCTCGACTTGGCAGTGCAGCGTATTGGCCGGGTCGGGCACTGCGGGTTTTGCCGACGCCAACGGGACTTCGGCGGAATTCTCAGGCAACATCCAAGGGCTTGACGTCGATCGCTTCGGAAACATTTATGTTGCCGATGAAGGGAATGCTCGCATCCGCAAGATCGACCTCGGAGGCAGCGTCACTACCGTAGCGGGCAACGGAACCGCTGGGAATGATGACAATGCCGGAACTCTGCCCGGAATTCGCTATTTGGCCGTAGACGACAGTGACTCCGTCTACGTTTCGAGCCCGAGTGGCAATATTCGGGTGTTAAGGAATGGACAACTGTATACGGTCTTGGTGGCCGGTGCCTACTCGGCCGACGGCTTTGTGGAGAATTTCCAGTTCTTTCCTCGCCACATGGCGGTGAACAAAGCGACTGGTAAGCTGTACACTGGTCAAGGAGGACTGGTCTTCTCGCTGGAAGCCCTCGTTCCGTAAGGATCGTGAAACGAAGATGGGGTCGGCATAGCGCCGACCCCACTTTTTTTGCCTCGCCGCCTTACCGCTCCAAGATGCGGAGGTTGCGCCAGCGCACTTCGTAGGGGCCAGACCCCCGCGCGATGCTGTGCACCTGCAGCCCGATGAACCCGCGCGAGTGCGTCTCGTAAACCTCGGCGTGGGTCAGGTCGGCGACCTTCATGCCATTCACCCAGGTCTGGATGCGCGGCCCCTGGGCCAGGATGCGGTACTGGTTCCAGCCGCCGTTCTTAAAGATGGTGTGGTTGGATCCGGGCTGGTTCGGTTCGGGGGAAAGCCAGCCGAAGCGGGTGGCCTCGCCGTAGATGTAGCCAGAGTGGCCGGGGCCGGCCATGATCTCGACCTGCGGACCCCACACGCGGCCCTTTTCCGGCTGACCTTGCAACCCCTCGGACTGGAGGGAGCGGATCTGGCAGCCACTGTTGAGCGGGTCGTCCACCTTGACCTCGAAGAAGAGCTCGAAGTCGTCGTACATCTTGTTGCTGCACAGGAAGGAGTTGGGGCTGCCCTCGGCGGTGCGCCCCACAATCGCGCCGTCCTCCACGGTGTAGGTGGCGGTGCCGTTCAGCTGCGTCCAGCCTTCCAGGTTCCGGCCGTTGAACAAGCGCACGGAGCCCGCCGGGGCGCTGGGGGCAGTGGTGGTGGCGAGGAGCAGAGCGCAGATCATGGCGTGGGTATACCTGGAGTTCCAGCAGCAAAGAAGTAGACGAACGCCAGAACTGCCCCATGACGATCTGCGTGAAGAGGCCCTCGGACGGCCCGACGGGAAGCACCAACTCCAACCACACAGTCTGGCGGCTGAGCTCCTTCTCAAAACCTCAATGGCTATTGCGGCAACCAGCAGAGGAGAGCCACCACATCCCCCCAGTCCAATCCAAGAGCGCGGCCCCGATGGGGGTCTCCCAGATGACCACCTCGACATTCAGCTCATTTCCCGCAACCGCCTGGGCTCCATGTCCATCCCCCGCGCTTCGGCTCGTTCGGGCTTCTCCGAGCCGATCTCAGGGCGCGCACTGATCCTTCCGGCACACAGCGTAATGCAGCACAGTCCGCTCCGCGAGGTACTCCCAGATTCCGTACTCCCGTCAATCCTGAATCCTTAAAAGGAGGGTATTCTCCGCCTCGTTGCACACACAACTTCGCACAGGTCGGTAGAAACCCTGAAGAAGCAAGCTCAAGTTCCCCTCACCAGTTGAAACCAATGACGACAATCGCCGCTCACAAATCGGGATTCACCTTGATTGAACTCCTGGTGGTTATAGCCATCATTGCCATCATTTCTGCTTTGCTCTTCCCCGTATTCTCTAGGGCAAAGTCAGCCGCAAAACGCGTGACCTGTCTGTCCGGGACCAAGCAGCTTGGAAGCGCGATGATCCTTTATGCCGGAGATTACGATGACAGTGCACCTGGCCTCGCTCTCGGGGAGGTCTTTGCGGTAAAGAATGACTACTGGTTCGGCATGCTACCATACATAAAGAATCGAGCGGTTCTGGAGTGCCCTGAAGACAGCTTCCGCAATTGCGACGAGATGACCCAGAATCTTGGAGGCTATTCGCAGGATGTGCCGAACAAGGGATGCATCGGTTACGGCTACAACAGCGGAGCACTTCTCGCTGATGAAGATGGCTTCAGCACTCCTGGACTCCTTAAGGGCGAGACCTTAACCGCAATTGAATTCCCGGCATCGACCTTCGCAATGGCTGATTCAGACTCCCTCGTCGTCCCGATGTCGAGTTCGCTAAACTTTACAAACTGGGGCGGAATGGACATTGCACCACCAGGCAACATGCTCCGTTGGTACCTGTCAGGTCGGACTATCAGTTCATCGCAGCAACTTCGCCATGGTGGTATGCTCACTCATATCTTCGTAGACGGACACGCCAAGGCCATTAGGTTTAAGGCCGGCCTCGTCAACCTACATGGTTTGCCAAATTACCCTATGGCGTTTCCAGCCGACTCTTCTTTGGACGCCGCCTACTGTAAAGATCCGGAAAAGTCACCGGGGCTCTTTGGTAATGAGCCGCTTCCCCCTTGCAAGGATAACTTCAAACCACTACGCGATATGGCGAGGATGCTGCCGTGAGTATGAGAAAGAACCTTGCCGCCATATCCAAGCGCTCGCTCATAGCCGCTGTTTGCCTTGGTCTCATTGTTACAACTCTCCTGGTAGCTCTTAACAAGCCTACTATAGAGACTACAATCTCCGGAAGAACTGACCTAGGTGCAGTTTCTGAGGATAAACTCATGACGCTAGAGAAGCAAGCTGGGTCAGATCAAGCAGCCGCCGAGGCTGCGGTACCGACCGGACCAGGGTATGCCCAGCCCATCCCTGAAGACGCCTTGCGAGTTCCAAAAGAAAAGAAGTAGTCTAGATTCAATACCTGAAAGACACTGCTCGTTGCGTTGCAAGCTACACCCCCCCCACACATACGACAGAATCCAGTTAAGAGCTCCTGATATGCTGATGTGATATTACAATCCTCACAGCAGTGCATACATTGACATGATTCGGCACCGCCCTTCCTTGACTGCAACTGGGCGAACTAGTATATCGAGCGAAATCACTACGAGAACAGACTAAATGTTGAACTGTGACGCCTAATTCCCGTCCGCAACGTTCCTGACCAACCACGCTGCACATTTGCACGCTTTGCCTGCGCATGCTCAAAGTTATGGTGCGACATCACATGCAGCTCATTTAGGTCGTATCAATGATCAACGGAACGACCTCAGCATCGTGACTCTTGCGTTATGATTCAATTTTGACGAGCAGCCACCGGCAGGCCCACAGTCATTTACTCCTGCCTTGCGCACCAGACTTTGGCAGCGTGGTACAATTTGTTCGTGGTCAAGTACCTCATTCTAGCTAGGTTTAAGGGAGAATCACCGACGCCTCCTTCTGAACTCCTCGAAGGAGCGTCGCCGTCACTGTGGTCCGATATCGCCGCATGCGATCAAACTCTGCTGGTTTGCCAATTTGCTGACCGTGAGGACGCCGACGAGCGACTCAAGCAACACTTCACCGCATCGACACCTGCGGCCGATTTACAATCGCCAGATATTCGAGGAGTTGACATTTCCGAAAGAAATGGAAGTGGACTTGCAGATATGGATGGCAAATTCCTCTCTGTGATCTCATTTCATGCTTCTCCCGGAATGGGACCGGCCGTGGGGGACGAACTTTCTCAGACCCTTCAATCTCTAGCTATGATGCCAGGCTACATGGGATACATTCGTGGTTCTAATGCTGCGCTTGACGAAGAACTCTGGGCCCTTGTCCTTTGGAACTCTAAGCCCCCCACCCCTCAAGATTCTTCCGGGATATCGCATGCATGCTATTCACGAATTGAGTGAATAGATTTACCATTCAGGCCTTGATTGCGGAGACATATTCTGATGGCGACGTTCAATTGTATAGTCTAAACTATTCCCGCTAATTTAACGTGTTGGGATTCCATGGCATAGATCTCATCGAGAAGGATCGATAGCCTATGGATAAAGTTGTTTCCGTGCGCAAAACATCCGCGATTCTAAAGCGCGAATAGGTTGTATCGCATATCTCAGTCAGTTGGCGAACAGGATGTATCGATATTGATCCTGGCTTAAATTCACGAACTCTATGCTAGGAGGACTCATCTGTGCAAGCCACTGTAATGCGGCGCTCGAGCTCCACGTCGAGATCCACATTACAGTGTGCTTGAGGCTAGGGTGGTAGTTCTCCCCTTATCCACCTAGAGGGCGATGCTCAGCTGTTCTTTCGGCCTTTGAACACGAAAATCCCAAGGGCAGCGAACAGAAGATTGAAGGGAATGGGCATCCACTCCGAGCGCGAGGCGTGGAGACCGGCGCCCAAGATGACGATGGTGGCCAGGCCCAGGCCAGCCCAGGCGGTGAGCCTAGGCTTCACCTTGAAAGCCATCGGCGCAACAAGCCCAATCGCACCGAGAACTTCCATCACGCCGATAAACTTGATGAGGCCGGGAGGCACCGTGGCAGCCCATTCCATTCCTTGTTGGACCATCATTTGAGGAGTCGAGGTCAGCTTCGTACCGCCGATCATGAGGAAGAACAGGGCCAGTAAGATCTGGACAACCCAAAGGCCGATGTTCTTTCCCCGAGAAATGGTCGCGGGGGAGATGGTGTCGATGTTGGTGTTGATGTCATTGGTGTTAGTGTTCATGGTTTTGTCCATTGCTTTTGATATCGATTTCCAAAGGGGTCTTCGGATGTTTCTGAAGTGTCTTGAAGAAGCGAGTTGGCTTCAAGAAGGGTGAAGAGGTTGAGGCCAGCCATGGAGGCGGGCGCGGGCTTGGCGTCCTTGCCTTGCCAGTTGTTTAGTACGAACTGGTGAGAAAATTCCCCGCCGGAGTGAAGCTCCACCATGCCGATTCCGGGAGAGTAGAAGCTAAGTTCGAACCCCTGGGCGAGGTAGTGCGCTTGTGCCAATTCAAGATCCGGCACGGTTAGGTGGAGGTGCCCGATCTTCAATCCCCCTTCCTCCTGCATCGGCGATCGGGGGTGGGGATTTCGAGCGACGATTTCTTCAAGATCCAGGTGGTCTCGTCCGGAACGTCGATTTCCCCGGCGGTCGATCAAGATCGGAAATCCATTTTCATCAACACCCAGCAACTTGCCTTGCTCAGGAGTTTCTAGGAGGAACTCGACACCAATCCCATCAGGATCTGAAAGATAGATTGACTTCGAGAGGAGATGATCCGCCCCCGCGAATGCTTGATTCCGTTCCTTCAGCGTGTTAACTTGATGAGCGAATGTCGACTCGTTGGACAGATGGAAGGCTAGATGATAGAGACCAGCGAACCCCGGCCGTGTGGCTTGGGTTGCCCCAGGCCGCAGGACGATGAGAGTCTCATCCGGGGTGCCCAGGGCAGCGACCCCTTCAGCATCGGCCGGGCGCTCAAGCAAGCCCAACTGACCACGCCAGAACTCCAGTGCCCGATTTAGGTTCGTCACGCGGAGTTCAACCGGCCCGAAGTGAATTCGTTGGGGGCTGATTTGTCCTTCTCGCCATTTCGATGGCTTGGCCTGATGAGCGATTCCCATGAAAAAATTCTACGGCCCAGTTCAGCCGCCGCCGAATTCCGATGATTCGCAATTTATGTCCATTCGTTCAGCAAGGCGCAAAAGCAACCGCTCGCGAAGCCAAACAACTTCAAACCCCGACGACCACAGACCTGGGCTAGTGCCATAATCGAGGTGTGGTGGAGTCGGTCGCGACCTTGGACACGAGCACGCACGCCGGTCGAGACGTGTCTGGCGAAGTCGCCCTTCCGTCCGACTATCTGTCGGAAGTACTGACTTCCATCAAGCTAAGGGGACTTGCGGTCCGGTCGCCATTGCTCAAGGGGCCCTGGGGCGTCTCCGTGCCCGATTCTCCCAACTCTGCTGTCTTTATCTCGGCCAGCCGCGGCTCCTGCTGGCTCAGCGTCTTCGATAACACCCAGCACATTGAACTGCAAGAGGGCGACCTCGTTCTGCTCACCCAAGGTTCTGGTCACATCTTGCGAGATCAGCGATCAAGCTCAGAAGGCCCTCCTCGAAAGCTCCTTGGATACAACGCGAAGCAAGAAACCTACAGCTTCGCTCCTCTATTGAGCGGAAATGGCGAAGAGTCAAGCCTGATTGTAGGTTCACTTGAGTTTCTCAATGGCGCGGCTCGTCGCCTTTTCGCCCCGCTTCCCCATGTCATTCTGTTAAACGCCGGTCAGGCGGCCGCGGAGACGAGGCTCGGAGTTGCCCTTCGGCTCTTGTGTGATGAGACGAATGTCCACGAGCCTGGGGCCACAATGATTTCCGAAAGGATCGCCGACTTGCTTCTGCTTGAGATCCTGCGGGCTTATATCTTGCGGCCGAGTCTCGACGTGAATCAGTGCACGCGCCGAATGGGAATCCTCACGGCACTCCTCGACCCTCACATCGGCAGGGTGATTGCCGCGCTCATCAAGCAACCAGCTGAGCAATGGACTGTCGAATCAATGGCGGAAGTGGCTAGCCTTTCTCGCACCGCATTTGCAGTGCGATTTACCAAACTTGCGGGCGTTCCCCCGCTCCAATACTTGACGACGAGGAGAATGGAGCTAGCCACCGAGCTCCTCGAAGAGACTCAGGATAGCCTGGAGTCCATTGCCCGCAGAGTGGGCTATGACACTGCCAGCTCCTTCAGCAAAGCATTCCGGCGGGAGACCGGAGCCACTCCCGGACAAGTTCGTCAGCTCGCGGAGACAAGGCGACAACCTTCTATCGTATAGGTCGTCAAGCCAGAGGGAGAACCCCACAAGTCGAATGCGCAGAACCGGCAAGGATAACCTTGCGCAATGACGGCTAAGGATCACCGGAGCAGGCGCGACTCACCCTCGACTGGCACGGAGGACGAGGGCACTCTTCCCTTAACTTAAAGGTCCTAGAAACTGAAGACCGTCGTAAAGAAGATGACGTGGTTGCTCCGGTCGGCCCTGGCCCCGCCGCGCGAGTACTGGTTCAAGTAGCCGAACTCGACCCGTACCTGCTTTGAGGTCTGGTAGCCCAGGCCCAGGGAAAACCGGTTCTGATCAAATCCCCGCGTGGCTCCCCAATCCGTGGAGTTGAGATTGTAGAGGTACTCGTTACTCACAAAGACCGACCACTTGGTGCCCTCAATCGGCCGGGTGCCACGGGTATGGAGCCGCACGCGCCATCCCGTGTCGGATCCACCCTCGGCAAAGCGCTGCTCTAAGCGCAAGCGCAGCTGGGGATTCACCGGCCCGAGGGCCGGCGGGTTATAGCTGACCATCTGCCACAAGCGATCCTCGTGGACATCGCCGGCCGCGCGGTAGTTGGTGATACTGCCGTAGCCATAGCCCACGGACAGCCGAGGGCTAATCCTTTGGATGGCGGCGACCCGCAGGGTCAGCTGATCGAGTTTCGAGTAGTTATCGCGGAAGCGAGGCTGAAACTCGCCGTACCACGACCAGTCTTTGCTGATCTTGCCGGTGCCGTTGATGTTCAGCCAGGCCCGGTTGTCTTCCACCACACCTTGGGCAAAGGCGACGTTTATCGCGGCTAGAACGGGGACGACAAGCAGGCTTCGAGTCTTCATGGATGCGCTTCACCGAAATCCGATCGAACCGCGCGCCAGACCCACCGGGAGACCCCGATGATTAAGGAGCCGAAGGCGATTCGAGTTCGGAATGTTAAGAGCCGGAGGCTACCCCAAATCGCGTTGGGAGCCAGGCGGCGTTGGTACCCCGGGCGTGAATCCCCGATTGCGCTGCGCACGGCGGGGCGAACTTCTCAACGAGAGGGCGGCCGATTTCGAAAGCGCTGCCCTCTCTCACCCCGCCAGCCCTGTTTAGAACTGCCCGGTAACGATCTGCGTGTAGCGGCCCAACGACGTCCCGCCCAGTAGCACTGATTCTAACCGCAGGTAGCCCGTGATCTCATCCGCCTGGCCCGGCAGCACATCTTCATTGAGGGTGCCGCCCCGCCGGAAGCGATGCTCGAAGCGCACCGCCTTGCGGTTCTGCCCTTCCTCAAACCGTAGCGGCTCTTGCGGCCAGGAGAAGAGGTAGGACATCGTGTTCCCCCAGTCGACGCTCCAGAGCGATGCGCCGATGGTGTACTCCAAGTTGAACCCCTCCGGGCAGTTTCGGAACATGCACTGCTCCAGCGGCGAGAGGAAGACTTCCCCTTCCACTATGGCGAGAACCTGGTCCTTATCCACCAGGGAGATGTTCAGAGTTGCGTTAAAGAGCTCGGGCATTTGGTGGCCATATTACCAACCGCACCACTTCTGGACTCTACACAAAAAGGGCAAGGAAATCGAACGCGCCGCTCGGAACAACAATCTTACGTCAAGCTCTCAACAAGGATCGAGCGCTGCTCGACCAACCGAGCGGAGCGACGTCTGAGAGTCCGAGAATCCGACGGGGACACCCTCGCCCCGATCTGGGTCCGTACCTCTTGCCATGCTTGCCGCTCCAGTGGGCTGGGGGCCCCGTTGTTCACCCTCTGGCAAGCGCGCGAATACCACAGCCAATTGGCCGCTTGCCCCAGGTCTCCTTGGCGGGCACGCCCGCCGGCGATGGTCTCGGCGCACACCGCCACAAAGCTGATTCCTGGCCGGAACCCTTCGGAAATCAGCAACCGTTCCGCAATCGCCTGGGCGCCCAAGTCATCTCCCTCACTCCGGCAGATCAGAGCTTCGGTGAGCCGGTACCAGGGCGCAAACCGGTCGTTGGGATCGTGGGCATAGTGCGCCCCCGCCCATTCCCACACGACCCTGGCCTGCCGGACCTCGCCTGTCAGGGCTAACGCCCGGCTTCGGATTGTCGTGAAGGCCGCGTGCCCGTTCGCATGTCCCGCCTGCGCATACGCATCGGCACTCTGTTCAAGCAGCTTGAGGCCGGCGCGGAAGTCCATCGCATCCAACCTCACAATCGCGCAATTGCCCAGGAGTCCGGCCTTCACATAGGGGTCGACAAGCCGAGTCGCGAGCCTTTCTCCTTCGGTGCACCAATACATAGAGTCCCGAAAGTTCCAGCGGGCAGAAGCACGCACCATGAGCGATTGCAGGGCCCTGCCCGCAAGAATCCAGTCGCCCTCGGAGTTCGCTTGATGGCAAAGGCGAGCGAGTTGTCCCTCGCCGCCCTCATCTGCGCCTTGCACGGTGCCAATGTGACGCTCGCAAGCGAACAGCATTTTGCGGAGCGCGGATGATTGACCGGCGGTGGAACCCAAAGTTGTCTTGAGCACCGGAAGGACCTGGTGCCACGGCAGGTATTCCCATGCGCGCTCATTCTCAACCAAGAACTCCAAGGCCGCCGCAGGCGAGTTTTGAACGAGGTTCTCGGCTTCGGTTAGGAGATGAGGGGGATGCGAAGTCTCTGCGTCGCGCTCCCGCGCCGCGAACGCCCACTGCTGTTCACATCCCTGGTAGAGCTCAGCCGCACCGGTCGCATCCACCTCCAGCCACCCCGACTTGATCCCAATGCGGTTACTTTCTTCGCGCAAAGCGTTCTGAGGTAACCGAGATCGCAAACGGGCCAAGGCTACGCGGAGGCAAGCTCGAGGGTCTTGGCAGCGTTCGGGCTCCCAAATCATCGCGGCGAGTTCGGCCCGGGGGATGAGAACACGGGGGGAAGCGGCCAGAACCGCCAATAGCAAGAGTTCGGGTTGAGTGAGGCCCGAGCACGGCTCGTGATCGGGACGCAACAGTCGAAGTCGACCTCGGATTTTGAGACGCCACATCGTTGCCACCCGAGCCCCCCCATTTTAGCTCGAATCTCCCGCTTGCAAGACGAAACCACGGAAAGGGACAGGGTTTGTAACGGTTTGCGGCCAGGGTCTTCCTGTAAGGTTGAGCTGACTATGGTTGCAAGAACCCCAACCTTGCCCTCGATTCGTCGTAGCCTCTCAATGAGGCTCTTGCGTCTCCTGGGCTTTCCTCTCCTTGTCATTTTTCTCCTGTCGCTTGGATGCGGAGGGCATGGAGGGGGCACGGGGCTCCCTGCTTTTGTCGAAGGAAGCGTCACCGACGCGGAATTTGATGCGGCGGCCGCAGCCATCAGTCAAGCCTTCCAAGATGCGGGGAGCGGAGAGGACGTTAGCGACTCGGTCTTGGAAGCGATGCGGGCCCAACCCAAAGTCGTACTGGCTCGGCTGAATTCCTCCAGCCAGCCAGTGGCTTGGTTCCAGGATGGGCGAAAGTTGATTGTGCTTGTCGATAGCCTGCTTCAAGCCCCTCCCGGCGGATCAGGCGCGGCACGATCGGTCGCCACGGACAAGGGCGCCACGCGAAACCTCGTTGCCGGAAAGAAGGCCGTACTTCTCAGTGGTTTCTTGGGGGCTGGCACCCCGGACCTGGCCTCTCTCCAAACTCAGCTCGCTGATAAGGGCTTCGAAGCTCAAGTTGTTGATTTCACAGCCGAAGCAGCCTCCAGTCTTGCCGGCCTCGATCTCCTTATGACCTCGACCCACGGGGTTATAGATGAAACTCGGACCGGCGAGCAACATCTTTACTACAGCACGACTACCGAAGTCACGCCCCAGGGCAACCAACTCTATCGTCAGCAAGTGCAAGACGGAAAGATGGTGAAATGCGTGATCCGAGTGTTCTCGTCACCCAGCGAGTATGAGACGAAGATGTTCTACGGGGTTAGCCAAGCCTATCTGCGCGAACGCGGGATGAGCTTCCGCCCGGGCGCGTTCTGGTTGAGCAATGCTTGCCACTCTGCCGAACGGGCCGGTCTCGCCTTCGCCGACACCGTGCCCGACCTGACGGGATACACGGGGTGGTCCGGTTCTCCCCTCAATATTACGGCGAACGAGACGACCGCTTTTGTCTTCGACCGATTGCTAGGGGTCTTTACGGCGGCCCCCACCGACCCTGCCCCTCCTGGCCCTGTCACGATCCCTGAGCTAGCGGACCGTCTCACGGTGAAACGGCCCGGTAGCGACCTCCGGATGAACCAGAGCCGAAATTCAAAGGGATTCCTAGCGGACTATCTCGTCTATCGGCCCTCGGGCGCCGCCCCGGCGAACCAGACCCTGATCCCTTCCATCCGATCGACGGCCTTCAACTCGGCCGATGACACGGTGACAATCAGCGGCTACTTTGGCACCGAGCAGGGTCCGGTAACGCTCAACGGGACGATCTTAAACGTTCTCTCTTGGACGGAAACGGACATCGTGGTGGACAAGCCCGCGGCCAAGACGGGAACCCTGCTGGTGCGCTCCATTGGTGCGCCCAGTGCCTCCGGGTTCTTGTTCAGCAACAGCTTCCTCTACGAGGAGCCGGAGCCGTTTGCGATCACCATCTCGCCGGAACTGGCCATTACCACCCCGGACACGATTCGAAGCCTGACCGCGGTAGCCGCCACCGCGAAAATCCCAGCGAACTCTCGATTCCGCTGGACGATCACTTCGGGGAGTGGCCGGATCAACGGCAGCGCCTCGGTGACGGTGACCCAGCCCACGGTCGAGTACCGGTCAGCACCCCAAGTGGGCACCGACGTCATCAAGCTCGATGTGCTGAATCAAGCCGGTAGTGTCATCTCCTCAAAGACCTTGAGCGTGGCGATTAGCCAGCAGTTCATGGCGTTCACGGTGGCCGGAGGCTGGGATCCGAGTAAGGCACCGCCCAACGGTTCGTACCAGTACGGGGATGGTGGCTCTTCCTATGCCGACGATGTCTCAGAAACGGCCCGGATCCTGTTTGTGAGCTCGAACATTGGAGCGACGGATCAGACCATCGGTGCGCTGCTCACCATCGGCCTGACCCCGGGATCGACGGTCAAGCCGGGCACCTGGACGAAGGTCGCGACCGGACAACAGGTGTCGGTGGGATTGTTCCAGTTGACATTGGCCACCGATCAATCCGACCCTGACGATGTGGATAGCAAACAGAACGCCATGGGTGACACGGGCACGCTGACGATCTCGAAAGTCTCTCCGTTGTCGAACGGGCGCACGGCCTTCAACTACACGTTCAGTGTCAGTCGAACCGCTGGGGGCACGGTGACGGGCTCGGGAACCGGAATCATCATCCCGTAGGCACTGGCTCTAAGGCTCGTGGGGTTCCGCCCTCACGAGCCTTGGTCGGCTGGCTTAGGAGAAAACTCTAGTAGTTCCCTCAAGTCTCAACGATCGCATTTGGCAACAAAAAACCTCTGCTCCTAGATAGCAGAGGTTTTCTTTTTGGTACCCCGGACGGGATTCGAACCCGCGATTTCCTCCTTGAAAGGGAGGCGTCCTAACCGCTAGACCACCGGGGCACGGGGTGCCTGAAGATAATGCCAGACCCGACCACCTCGTTGCAAGGGGGTCGGGTCGGTTGGCCCGCAGGGGGCCGTCGCCAGGATTTACCGGGCGATGATGTCGGAGCCCATGCCCATCGGCGGGGCGGAACCCGGAGCCGGAGCGGGGGCCGGAGCTTCCTTCACAGGCGCCGGGGCCGGGGCAGGAGCCGGAGCTTCTTCACGCGGGGCCGCTGCCACGGGCTCTTCGTTTCGCGAAGCGTTCTGGTTCAGGTAGGCCGCACTGGCCGCACGGGTGCTGGCACCCGGGGCGTTGTTGTAGGCCCACTCTTCGCTCACGTCATAGCCTTCGTAGCCGTTGGCGTTGGCCTGGATGCCCAGCACCCGGCGCGCGCCCACGTAGCGCTGGTTGTAGTAGTTCTCGCTCAGGCGATTGATGCGCACCGAGCCGCCACCACTGCTGGCGTGGATGAACTGGTCATTGCCAATGTAGATGCCCACGTGCGTCACACGGGCGTAGGTGCTGGTCTTAAAGAAGACCAGGTCGCCCGGCTGCAAGGAACCTCGCTGCACCACGCGGCCCACGTTGCTTTGGGCGTTCGCGGTGCGCGGCAGGTTGATGCCGTGCTTGGCAAAGACGTAGGTAGTGAAGCCGCTGCAGTCAAAGCCGTTGCGGCTGGTGCCGCCCCACTTATAGCGGATGCCCATTTGGGCGCGGGCCGTGGCCAGCATGTTGCCCACCGCACCCAGGTCCGGGTCCGGCACGGGTTCAGCCGAGAGGTTGCTCGCCAAAACGGCGTCGTTCTGCGCAGCGGCGGCTCGCGCCCCCGTCACATCCGCGCTAGCCGGGGCCACGCTGGCTTGCAGCAGGGCTTGGCCTTCGGCGGTGCGGGCCAGCGTATCGGCACTCACCGGCTCCAGAAAATCGCGGCTCATCCAGCCGATGGTGCCGCCGGCGAATTGGATCTTGTACCAGTCGCCTTGGCGGTCCAGCACGTTGGCCACGCGGCCTCGGGGCAGGTTGGCAATGATGCGGGCATCGGTGTTGGGCTCGGCGCGCAGGTTCACACGGTCGCCCTTCAGTTGTACGCGGCTGGTGGCAATCACGTTGGTCACCACGGCGCGGCCTTCCTTCGGCACTTGAATGACGGTGCCCACGGTCAGCTTGTCCCAATCCAGGCCCGGGTTCAGGTCTCGGATTTGGCTGGGCGGCACGCCCACCTTGCTGGCAATGGTCCAGTCGTTGTCGCCTTCCGCCACGCGGTAGGGGACGGTTTCAATCTTGGTGGCGGCATTGGCGCCGGTGGTGGAGGCATCCTGGCGCGGAGCCGGAGCGGGAGCCGGAGCGACGGGTCGCGGGGCTTCCAGTTGCGTGGTGCGGGCCTGCATGGTCGTACCGACGCGGATGACGGTGCCGACTTCCATGCGACCCCAGTCCACATCGGGGTTGAGCACATGGAGCTGCGCCGGGCGCAGGTTGTACCGGCGAGCGATGCTCCAGTCGGTATCCCCGTTGCGCACGAGGTAAATGGGGCCCTTATCGTCGGCGAGCACGCGCGACGGGATCAGGACTGTGACACCGGGCGCAATCTGCACGCCGGGGTTCGCCTTTTGGAGCTCTTTCGCATCCAGCCCAAACTTCCTTGCCACTGTAACAGCGGTTTCGTTATTCTGTACCTGGTACTTGACGGGGGCACTGGCGTTGCCTGCACCCACCATCATCGCGCCCCAAATGGCGCCGGTTAATGCCAAAACTTGGTTTCCTCCGTTACGTCCGCCAAGCGTAAAAATACGCCGGATGACAGTCGTATCTTCGGATACTTTACCTGGATTGTTCCTAGTTCCCCGCCAATTCCCGGTATTTCGTGTAACTGGGCGGGTCGCCCGTCCTGGGTCCCTGGTAGCCTTGCAAGCGCGTTGCTGAGCGTCCTCATCGTCAATTGGAACACCCGTTCCCACCTGGAAATCTGCCTCAAAAGCCTGCGTGCGCACCCGCCGCAGGAGCCGATGGAGATCATCGTGGTGGACAACGCCAGCACGGACGGCAGCGCAGAGATGGTGGCCCGGGACTTTCCGGAGGTTCAGCTCATCCAGCCGGGCTTCAACACCGGCTACGCGGCGGGCAATAACCTCGCCTTTGCGGTGGCACAGGGCGAATGGTTACTCACCCTCAACCCGGATACGGAACTGCGCCCCGGCGTACTGCAAGGGGCAATTGACGCCCTGCAAGCGCAGCCCAAGTTTGGGGTGCTGAGTGTGCCCTTCCAACTGCCCAGCGGCGAGATCCAGGCCAGCGTGCGGGGCTTCCCTTCGTTTTGGGGCATCGTGGGGCAGTTCACGGGGTTGGCGCGGCGCTCGCCGCACGGAGCCCTGGGGAGCTACTTGCTCCCGGCCTTTGATTACGCCGCCAGCGGGCCGGCGCCGCAGCCCATGGGCACGTTTTTGCTTTTCCGGCGCGAAGCCCTGGCCGTCATTGGCGACGTGAAGGCTCCCTTCGACGAGAACTTCCCCATCTTCTTCAACGAAGTGGACCTGCTTTACCGGTTGGCGCAGGCGGGGTGGCCGGCGTGGTACCAAGCGGGGCTGACCATCGCCCACCACCACGGGGCCAGCACCCGGCAGGTGCGACCCAGTATGATCTGGGAATCACACCGTAGCCTTTTGCGTTACTTTTCTAAGCACACGCGGGGTTTTGCAAGGCTCGGTTTGCCACTGTTGGCCATCCTTGTCGGGTTGGCCGCTTTTGTGCGTGCACGTGGATATCATGCCGGATTTCGAACTCAGCGTCACCATCTGTAGTTGGAATACCATCGCGGATACCCGGGCGTGCCTGGCCAGCCTGCGGGCGGAACGGCAGACCTCCGAGTTCGAAGTCATCGTGGTGGACAACGCCAGCGCGGACGGCAGTGCCGACATGATCGCCACCGAGTTCCCCGAGTTTCGGCTGATCCGCAGCGAGACGAACCTGGGCTTCACCGGCGGCCATAACCGGGCTTTGGCGGAGCGCAAGGGGCACCACGCGGCCTTGCTCAACAGCGACACCGTGGTGCATCCGGGGGCCATCGGCACCCTGCTGGAGTTCATGCGGGCCAACCCCGAAGTAGGCGTAGTCGGGCCGAAGTTGCTCAATCCCGATGGGTCGCTGCAGTTCAGTTGCCGGCGCTTTCCTAACCCGGTGGCGGCGGCCTTCCGGAACACCATTCTGGGTCGCCTCTTCCCCAACAATCGGTACGTCAAGGACTACCTGATGGTCGGTTTCGACCACTCCGAAGAGCGCGAGGTGGACTGGGTGAGCGGCGCGGCGCTGTTCCTTCGCGGCGAGGTTTACGAGAAGATCGGCGGGCTCGACCCCTCATTCTTTATGTATTGCGAGGACGTGGACTTCTGCAAACGCACGTGGGACGCAGGCTTCCGGGTTCGATACCTCCCGTCGGCAGTGATCACCCATGCCATCGGCCGCAGCACCGACCGCATTGCGAACAAGATGATCGTCAGGTTCCACCGCAGCATGTACCGCTACTACCAAAAGCATCATTTGGCCTCGATGAACCTGCTGGTTCGGCCCTTCGCGGCGGGGTTTGCGCTGGCGGCACTGGGCACCCGGGCCAGCCTGTTCTTGCTCAAGAACTACAAGGACGCCCTCGTGCGGGCGGTGCGCAAGTGAGCCGCAAGGCCGAAG
>CAZDWU010000035.1:16530-21178 GCA_964509165.1 uncultured Chthonomonas sp.
TGCTGCTGGTGGTGTGGATGGCGGGGCAAGGCTTTGCCAGCCCTTACGTGCTCCCCGCGTGGACCACCTGGACCAGCTGGGCGGTGGCCTTGGGTTCCTTCCTGGCCATCATCGCCGTGGCGGGGCGTGGAACGGGCGTCAAATGGGTTTTGGGGGCCATCGTCTTGGCGATCGTCGCCATGAGCCTGCGCGGAGCCATGGAATACGGCGACATGCGCGCGATCGACCCGACCTGGCGCATCTTTGCGGGTTACCAAAATCCGAACGCGGCGGCGGTGATCTTTGCCGCCGGCATCCCGCTTGCCGTGGGGCTCAGCCTCATCCTCCCGCGCCCTCTCAACCTCTTGGGGGCCATCCTGATCCTGCCGCTGGTGCTGGCGCTTTTGCTCACCCAGAGCCGGGGTGGGTTGCTGGCCGCCGGGGCGGGACTGGTCATAGCGGCGGGGTTGCTGTTTGCCTTCCGCCAGGGGCGGGCGGGGTTGGCGGCCCTGGTGCCGCTGGTCTTGGCGGTGCTGCTGGGGTTTGCCCTCACGAATAGCCAGAGCGCAAAGCCCGGCGCGGCCCCCACCGGGCGCATCGGTGCGGCTCAAGAACAAAGCACCGGCGTGCGCACCAACCTGTGGCGCACGGCCATTGCCCTCAGCCGGGAAGCCCCCATGGGCCACGGCTTGGGCTCGTTCCGGTACCTCAGCGGCAAACCGATGCAGGTGGCCCAAACTCACAACCCGCACCAAAACCTCCTCCACCTGCAAGTGGAAGGCGGCGTGCTGGCGTTGGGGCTTTTCTTGGTGGTTGGGGGCATGGCGGCCCGGCACGGCTTCCGGGGGGCGCGGTCGCAGTCTGCGGAGCGGCAGATCCTACACGCCTGTCTCTTCGGGGCCTTGGCAGCCCTCTTCGCGAACGGGATGGTGGAATCTAACTGGTCGTTCTTCGGCTCGCTGTGGCTGTTTTGGGCGCTGGCCGGTCTATGGCTGGCGGTGAGCGCCGATGGTTCCAACCCGGAGCCGGTGGGGCACCCCCACCGCTTCGCCGCCCTTGCCGCCCTCGGCCTAACCCCGATTTTCGTATCGCTCTGGACGGCAAACTTGGAATGGAAGCGACTGCAGGCCGCCCTTATCATCAATTCACCGATGACCCCCACTAGCCGCGAGGACGTGGTGGCCCTGGCTCAGCAAGCCAAGATTGACGGCGAGCTGTGGAACCTGGCCGCCCAAGTGGACCGCGACCAAGCCCTGGCCCACGCCCGCAATGCCGTGAGTGTGCTGCCCAGCACCCGCAACATGCGCCTGCTGGCCCGTGAACAACTAGCCACCCAGGGGGCTGAACCCGCCTTGCAGACCCTGGAACGCGCGCGCGCCCTCGACCCCGCCAACCTGGACACGCTCGGCCTCATCTTGGATTTGCAACAAGAAGCGGGACAAGACGAGGACGCCCGCCAAACCGCGGAAACCATGGTGGAGATGGCCAAGGCCGCCCCCAACACTCTGCGCGCCCTGCCCGAGATCGTGCCGACCGAACACGCCAAGGCGTACCTGGTTTTGGCCCGCGAGGCGAACGATCCGGCCCGGCAATATGAGCTCTACACCGAGGCTCTGGCCATCTACCGGGAGTACGCCGCCAAGACGGTGCCTTATCTTAAGTCTCTCGCCGGCGGCGACGAGGATGCCGTGATTGCCGGTGAGTCCCTCCGGTCCGCGCGCACCAAGCGGGATGAGGCGGTGGCCATTGAAGAGGAGCGAGCCGATATGGCCAAGCGAAATCAGTTGGCAATCGGCAGCGGATCGGAGACTTCAATCTTCGGCGCGTTCGAGTTGGACTGACCAGCGCCTTCGCCGGTGGCCGCTGGCTTCGGCGGGTCCTTTTCAAGGTACTTGCGGATGACGCTGCTGGCAATCGGCACGGCCACCGTGCCGCCGTGACCGGCGTTTTCGGCCATCACGGCAATGGCGATCTGGGGGTTGTCCGCCGGAGCGTAGGCGACAAACCACGAGTGCGTGAGCGGGCCGTGGGCGTTTTCGGCGCTCCCCGTCTTGCCGGCCATGGTGATGCCCTGGATGCGGCCTCCCCGCGCCGTTCCGCTGGAAACCACCGCTTCGAGCGAGTTCTTCATAATGGACCAGAACTCCGGCGACGCTGCGATCTCCCCGATGACTTCGGGTTCAACGGGAGTGACAATGCCATTGACATCACGGATGGCCCGGACGAACCGAGGTCGCATCTGCTTGCCCTCGTTGGCCACCGTGGCGATGAGGCTGGCCATTTGGAGCGGCGTGACCAGCAGTTCACCTTGGCCGCAGCCCATGTTCACCAGGTCGCCGCGCGAGAACGGGCGGTTGCTGACCTTCCCCCACCACTCGGGGTTGGGCACCACGCCACGCTTTTCACCCGAAATGTCGAGTCCAAGCTGCGCGCCAAAATGCAGTTCCTCGGCGGCATCGCACATGGCTTCGTAGCCGGCTCGCACGGCCAAATCGGCGAAGTAGGCGTTGCACGACTTCTGCATCGCGCGGTTGAAGGTCACCGACCCGTGGACCCCTAAGCATCGAAAACGGCGGCGTCCCATTTGGTAGCCCCCATTGCAATAGGCGGGGCGATTGGCGTCAAAAACGCCCTTCTTGAGCGCCGCCAAGGTGGTCAGAATCTTGAACGTCGACCCGGGTTGGTATGTCCCTTGGGTAGGTCGGAAGTAAAGGGGCTTGCCGGGGTCGTTCAAGAGCGCATTCCAGGTCTCCTTGGAGATGCCGCCCTCGTAAGCCGCAATATCGAGACCCGGGGCACTGACCATTGCCAGGACATCTCCTGATCGCGGATCTAGAGCCACGATCGCGCCTCGTCGGCCCGCCATGAGCTTGGTCGCATGCGCTTGGAGATCACCATCAATGCCCAAGACGAGGTCGTTACCGGGCTGAGGATGATCGGAGGGCAAACTGGCCACGGGGCGGCGACGAGAATCAAGCTGCACCCGCTCGGATCCGGCTTTGCCCATCAAAACCTTCTCATATTGACGCTCGATACCCTCGCGACCCACAAAGCTAGCTGGTGTGATGCCGGCGGCCCTTAGCTCCTTTTCGATCGGCTCTGTCGGCACCCACACCCAGCCCAGCACGTGGGCGAGAGTCTTGGTATCGGGGTAATAGCGCATCGGCAGCGTCTTGACACTCAGGCCTTCGTAAAGGTGTTCGGCCTCAGCAATCCGGGTGGCGGCTTTGATGTCAAGATCGCGGAGCAATACCGTCGGCAGATCCGGCGGGCTTGTAATGCGCTTGAGCTTAGCGTCCAGCTCGCTTGAGGTCAAACCGGTTAAATTGGCAACTCTCTGGCGCAATTCCTCATCGTTCCGTAGCTTGCGGGGCACCGCCATCAGCACGAGGTTCGGGCGAACCCCCGCCAAGAGCTGCCCTTTACGATCCAAAATCTCGCCGCGCGGCGCGAGCTGTTCCACCCTGGTCTCTCGAGATCGGGCGCCTTGTTCGCGCAAGGAGTCGGCCTCAGCTACCTGCAAGAACCACAGCCGGAAGAAGTAGAAGATGAAGAAGGCGGCAACCCCGACCGGTACGATCAACTGGCGAAGATCGTACGGGACGTGACGAGGGGCCCGGATCACCGACATGGCGTGTTAGTGCGGGCCGTGAAGCGGGCAACGGCCGCGGGGGGCTTGGTCGCGGGGCACCTTGATGCGGCGCCGCTCGGGGCAATACACACTGGCCCGGGCGTTGCTATCCGCGCAGACTTCTACCGAAATCAGGTCGCCACCACCATCACCACCACCTTGCGCCGGGGGATCCTTGGGCTTGGTCTTCGGCGGGTCATTGGTGGGCGGATCCTTCACCGGTTCCACCGTCAGGCCATCGCCACCGCCGGTGCTGCCCGTCGTGCCGCTTTCCGGATTCCCTTCGTTGATGCGAGGCGCCACCACTGGGTCGGTGTTTTCCGGGGTCGTGCGGTCGTTGTCATCCGCATCGATATGGGTGGTGTCTTCTTCCTCTTCTTCCTCGTCGGGCTCTTCAACGACCTTACCGATGGCGCGAATCTGGCGACGGGGTTCCGGATAAATGTCCTGAACCTTGGACATGATCCGTGCCCACATGGGGGCCGTCACCTCACCACCAAAGACGCCGGCCATGGTGCCCGAAACGAAAGGCGGATTGCCGCTGGGGTTCGGCACGTCGTTGCCAATCCAGCCGATGCCAATGTATTGATCCGTGTAGCCGGCAAACCAGGCGTCCTTGTGGCTGTTGGTCGTCCCCGTCTTGCCGCGGGCGTTGACCACGTAGCTGGCCGCCTTGGCGGTACCGCTGGTGACCACTGTGCGAAGCAGCGCATCCATCCCCGTCGCCGAGGCGGTGCTCATTACGCGGTTGAACTTTTGACCGCTGGAGCGCGCCAGCGTAGTGCCGTCCGGCCCCACAATACGGACAATCCCGTAAGGGGTGTAGCGGTCGCCACCCGACTGGAAGACGGAATAGCCGCCCGCCATTTCCAGCATCGAAACTTCGCCGGTCCCCAGGGCGAGCGAAGGCACGGCCGGGAGTTCGCTGGTGAAGCCGAAGGTGCTCTTGGCGTACTTGACGACGTTGCGGGCTCCCACTTCCTCAATCGCCCACATCGCGGGAGAGTTGATGGACTGAGCCAGCGCGCTCGAGACGGA
>CAZDWU010000036.1:0-21131 GCA_964509165.1 uncultured Chthonomonas sp.
GCCCCAAGCAAGCTTGAGGCGGCCGGCCATGGCATCGGCGAGATACTTTTCGCGCTGAGCGTCGGTGGCAAAGTGCACCAGGTGGGCGATGCAGAGCGCATTGATGGCGGCGACGTTCATCGAGAGCGCGGGATCACCCTTGGCCAGTTCGCGGCACATTTCCACGTAGGCCATGCAGCTGCGCTCGCTTCCGCCCATCGCCTTCGGCACCGTGACATCCAGCATCCCGGCGGCACCGAGCTTGGTCCAGATGTCCGCCGCGAAGGTGTCGTTCTCCCACTCGCGGGTGTAGGGGGCCACGTGCTCGGCCACAAAGGCTCGCACTCGGTCAAGGAACTGGTTTTCCTCAGCGGTGAGGGTAGGAATCAGGACGGGGGCACTCGGCGTCGTCATCGTCGCGCTCATGCCTGCATTCTACTGCTCTCGCCGCGGCTCCATCCCCTCGCTTCGGGGAATCAGGACCGTTCCCCGCCTCATTGCGAGGCCAGGAAGATGTAACGAGAGTTGTAGCGGCTAGCGAAACGTGATTTCGGCTTCGGTGAGGGGTTCCAGCAAGCGGCGCAGTTCAATCTCGGCCTGAGTGTGAGCAGCCTCGGCGATGCCGGCGGTGCGGGCCTTCTCAATGGCGTCGGCTCCGGCCACCCGCTCGGCGTCCAGGGTGACGTTGGCGTCCTTCCACAAGAAGCCGGGGCGCACCCATTCCGCGCGGGCTTGCACCCCGGCGAGTTCAACGCTGGTCGGGGGAAGAGTGACGGTGAACCCTGTCTCCGGGTCCCCGCTCACCTTCACCATCCGTAGATCCACACCGGCCCGAACTTGCGCACGATAAGTGATCAGGGCATCGTTGCGCGTGGTGGTGTGGACGAGTGACGCCACGCCCGGCACCGCGTTCCAGCCGTCTTCGGCCTCCTTCGCGGTGGTGTGCCGGAGCACTCCGTTGTAGTTGTGCTGCACGGTTTGCAATCGGCCCATGGTTTGCACCTGGGTCAGCAATGCCTCTGCCGTCACGGGGGCCTCGCCCCGCGGGGACAGCAGTTGCACGCCGGCCAGAAGGGCCATCACGGCCGCTCCGGCTCCGATGCTGATGCGTGTGCGCTTCGTCACATTCAGTTAGACGACTTTTCCCCACCCAATCGAGCCCGAGTCCTATTTCTGGGCCGGGAACCCGGCAATTTGTGCAAACGGTCCGGTAGGATGAATGTCCATCGGGACGGACCGATGGGCAAGGGCGCCCTACCTCGATTTAGAGGTTGGGCGCTTTTTTCATTGGAGTCTTTGTCTCGGGAGATCCTATCCTCATGAGCGAAATCAAGACCCCTCAGCAAGCCCTTCAGTATCTGAGCGATCAGCATGCTGAATTTGTGGACATTCGGTTTACCGACCCCTTCGGAGCCTGGCAGCACTTCACCGTCCCCGTTCATGTGTTCAATGAGGAAACATTTGAGAACGGGTTCGCGTTTGATGGTTCGAGCGTGCGTGGGTTCCAGAGCATTGACCAGTCGGACATGCTCATGATCCCGGATCCGTCTTCGGTGTTCATGGACCCGTTCACCGAGCACGCCACCGCGGTGATGGTGTGCAACATCGAGGACCCGATCACCCGCGAGCGCTACAGCCGCGACCCGCGCTACGTGGCCGTGAAAGCCGAGCAGTACCTCAAGAGCACGGGCATCGGGGACATCGTTTTCTTCGGCCCCGAAGCTGAGTTCTTCGTCTTTGACCAGCTTGCCTACGGCTACGGCCCGGACGGTGGCTTCTTTAGCGTGGACGGCGAGGAAGCCCCGTGGAACAGCGGCAACGAAGACGCCCTGGGCTACACCATGCGCACCAAGGGTGGTTACTGCCCCTGCTCGCCCAGCGACAAGCTCCGCGACCTGCGCAGCACGATGGTGACCCTGCTGGAAGACGTGGGCATCACCACCGAAATCCACCACCACGAAGTCGGTGTGCCGGGCCAGTGCGAGATTGGGATCAAGTTCGGCCAACTGCTGGAAATGGCCGACAAGCTGATGCGCTTCAAGTACGTCATCAAGAATGCTGCCGCTGCCGAGGGCATGGTGGCGACGTTTATGCCGAAGCCGATCTTTGGCGACAACGGTTCCGGAATGCACTGCCACCAGAGCATCTGGAAGAACGGCGAGAACACCTTCTACGATGAAGCTGGCTACGCCGGACTGAGCGACACGGCCCGCTGGTACATCGGCGGCCTGCTGAAGCACGCGCCTTCCCTGCTCGCCTTCACCAACCCGACCACCAACTCGTACCGACGGCTGGTGCCGGGCTACGAAGCCCCGATCAACCTCATCTACTCCGCTCGCAACCGTTCGGCTTGTGTGCGCATTCCGATGTTCAGCAAGAGCCCGAAGGCGAAGCGCATCGAGTTCCGCGCGCCGGACCCGATGGCGAACCCCTACCTGGCCTTCTCCGCGATGATGATGGCCGGCCTCGACGGAATTCAAAACCGCATCGAGCCGCCCGCCCCGCTGGACAAGGACCTCTACGAACTGCCCCGCGAAGAGCGCGCGAACATCCAGCAAACGCCGGGTTCGCTGCAAGCGGTGCTGGAGAACCTGCAGAACGACCACGCCTACCTGCTGAAGGGCGACGTGTTCACGCCGGACCTCATTGAGGCGTACATCAGCTACAAGATGAAGCACGAAGTTGAGGCGATCGCCCTGCGGCCGCACCCGTACGAGTTCTTCCTCTACAGCGACAACTAAGCTCTCATTGAGCTAGCGAGAGTAGCCCTGAGATCGGAAACGGTCTCGGGGCTTACTTTTTGTTTGCCTTCGGAGTTTGGAAGGGGCGGAAGCGCCAGCGGAGGAGGGTCCAGAAGGCCTCGGGTGCGTCCGTCCAGCGGATCTTCTTGCCCGCCTGCTTGCCGCGCGGGACGTAGGTGATGGGGACCTCGTGGATGCGGTGACCGAGGCGGATGGCCTTGGCCGTGACCTCCGGGCAGAACTCAAAGCGCTCACACTCCAGGTTCATTTCGTTCATCACATCGCGCTTCACCGCCTTGTAGCAGGTGGCTTCGTCGGTGATTTTTCGCCCGTAGAGCAGGGCCACCGCCCAGCGGAGCATGAGGTTCACTAGCTTGTTGGGCAGGGCCATGCCGTTGACAAGCCCCTTGGCAAAGCGGGTGCCGTACACCACAGTGTGCTCGCCGGCCAGGATGGGCTGGATGAGCTGAGCGAGTTCTTCGGGGACGTACTCGAGGTCCGCGTCTTGAATCACGACTACGCGGCCGGTGGCTACGGCCAGCGCCTTGCGGATGGCGTTGCCCTTGCCCGTGCGGTGCGGGTTCGTTAGCACCCTAATCTGGTCGCCGTAGCTGGCGAGGATTTCGCCAGTGCGGTCGTCGCTGCCGTCGTTCACCACAATCACCTCGGCTTGCATCGGCAGGGCCAGCAAGCGGTCAATGACCTCGCCAATGGTGTCCTCCTCGTTGAGAGCAGGCACGATGATGCTCACATCCGGCGCGGCGGGCGCGCCAGGGGCATCAGCGGGAGTGGGCGAAAGCGCGTCCATGCGACGGCAGAAGGATACACTCCCCAAGAGGATTATGGGAGAACGGTTCGACTTGGCCCTGGTGGGCGGTGAAGTTCAAAGCGGGACGGGCCGCTTCCGGGCGGATGTAGGCATTCGGGATGGACGCATTGCGGCGGTGGGTTCGCTTGACTTTTCCGACGCCGCCGAGGTGGTGGATATCACCGGGCTTTGGGTCTGGCCGGGGGTGATTGATTCGCAGGTGCACTTCCGCGAGCCCGGCTTGGTGCACAAGGAGGACCTGGCCACGGGTTCGATGGCAGCGGTACTGGGCGGGGTGACCACGGTCTTTGAAGAACCTAATACCAACCCCACCACCACCACCCGGGCCACCCTGCAGGACAAGCTGGCCCGCGCCGAGGGCCGCATGTGGTGCCACTACGCCTTTTGGGTGGGGGCGAGCATGGAGAACCTGGACGACATTCCGAATCTGGACCCGCTGCCGGGTTCGCCGGGCATCGGCGAGGTCTTTATGGGCAGTAGCACCGGCCCGCTCTTGGTGGCGGATGACGACGCCCTGCGGCGGGTGTTGCAGGGGGCGACCCGCACCGTCAGCATCCACGCCGAAGATGAAAAGCGGCTGCTGTCGAGACTGGAGATTCGGGATGCCGACCGGCACGCTCGCAACCACCCGGTATGGCGTGATGTGGAGAGCAGCGTGATGGCCACGCGGCGAATCTTGGCGCTCAGCGCCGAGACCAAGCAGCCGGTGCATATCCTGCACGTCAGTACGCGGGATGAAGTGGCCCTGTTGGCCAATGCCAAGCGCCGCAACATGGGCACCACCTGCGAGATTACGCCCCAGCACCTGACCTTTTCGGCGGACGACTACGAGGCACTAGGCAGCCGCATCCAGATGAACACGCCCATTCGCGAGGCGGAACATAAGAGCGGCCTCTGGAAAGCCGTACGGGACGGCGTCTTTGATGTGATTGGTAGCGACCACGCCCCGCACACGCTGGAAGAGAAAATTCAGCGCTATCCGCAGTCGCCGAGCGGGATGCCCGGGGTGCAAACCTTGCTCCCGGTGATGCTGGACCACGCGGCGGCCGGACGAATATCTTACGAACTGCTGGTGCAGATGACGAGCGAGAACCCGGCGCGTATCTTTGGGGTGGCGGGGGCCGGCACGGTGACCCCAAGTGCCTACGCGGACTTGGCCTTGGTGGACCCGAAGGCGCAGTGGGAAGTGACGGACGCGGCCATGGCCAGCAAATGCGGATGGACTCCCTACGCCGGACGCACCCTGACCGGGCGGGTGGTGCACACCCTGGTGCGGGGGACGTGGGCCGTGAGGGACGGGGCACTTGCCGACGGCCCCCACGGCCAAATGGTCGAGTTTACGAACCTGGGCTGAGTTACCAGCCGCGGCTGCTGACGCCCAGGCGTTGGCTGCCTCGGTTCCCCGGCATCGCAATGCCACCCGGCGGGTTGAACGCGTGCGATCCGCCGTTGCCACCTTCGGGTTCGCCCAGGCCGGCAATCACGTTGGTGGCGTGCATCAGGGCTTCGGCCAGGTTGGCGTGGGTTTGGGCAATCCAACCGAGGCGCTCCCCGCTGGTGCCGCGCACGGCGGTGTCCACCCCGTCGACGTAATGGCCGACGTCCAGAGCGCGATCGGCGCTCGGGTTGCCGGTACCGATGTCGTAGGCTTGCTCACCCCGATCGTAGGCGTCGCTGGCTTCATCGTAGGCTTCGTAGGCGCGGCCACCGTAGCGCTCACCCAGGCGATCCTGCGCGTAGTCGCGGCCCGCACCCCACCAGTCTTGGATCAGCGGCATGGTCGAGGCGCGCCAGGCGCCCACTTGGTCCACCGGGGCGGAGCAGATGATGAAGTTCTGCACTTCCAGGGTGGCCTCGTTGGTGCCGTCGGTCACCTTCACCGCCTTGATCGGGTAGGCGAGCGCCCACGGCTTGCCGGGGATGGCCTTCGGTTGGAACTCGTCCGCGTAAGTGACGGTGAAAGAGGTGCCGCCGGCCGTGTTCATCGTCACGATCCGGTTCAGCTGGTCGCGGATGAGTTCTGGTGCGCGGGGCACCACCACATCCACCGTCATGTTTCGGTAGCCCTGCGGCTTATAGCGGAAGAACGCGCCCCGGCCATCGGCCAGCCAGCGACCCGCATCAATCTCTGATTTGATATCGGCCGGGGCTTCGGGCACTGCGATCCGCTCCAGTTCTTCGAACGATGTCCCCGCCCGACTCAGACCCGCACGAAGGTCGTTTTCGGCCTTGACAATGGGGGCCATGGCACGATCAATGCCGCGCAGCACAGGCCCCATGAGTCGGTCTTCCACCACCTTGATCGCGTTGCTTTCGAGAATGGCAATTTCTTGCGGTTGAAGCAGGATGAGGGCCTGGCGAGCATCGCCCGTCATGTCACTCGGCTTGACGCGCGAGATCATCGCCCATAGAAGTTGCTGCGTGCTCTTTTGGGGCACTTCGCTGGAACTGTGCCGCCGAATGACGTTCTGAATAATGTTGGCCTGGGGCCCGAGGTACGGGGCGTGGCCGTAGCCCATGCCCAGGTTGGGGCCGTAGCCGCCCGCGCGGAGGCAGAACGACTGAACCTGCAGCGCCATGCGGCCGCGAGGCAGGGTGAGCACCCCTTCGTTCGAGGGCGAAAGCCCGGCGCGGACTTCAAAGTCGCCCCACTGCCAACCATCGAAGGCTTTGATGCCCCGGTCGGCGTCGTCCAGACTGCTGGAGAGCACGGTTTGCTTGGTCAAGCTGCCGATGAGGTTCCGGATTTCGAGCGGGTTCTGCCCTCCCCCCGGGATATTAAACTGCGCCTGGGCCGTCCCGCAAACGGCCAACAGTGCCAGACCCAACCATGGTCGCATGCCCCTATTTTAACGGGTCTGGGCGCGTTTCGGGTACGGGCGGCTCCGGTAATCTCGCGCTCATGGCAAAACTCGCTCTCGTCCGTCACGGTCAGTCGCTTTGGAACCTTGAAAATCGATTCACGGGATGGGTGGACGTGCCCTTGACGGCGCTGGGTGAAGAGGAAGCCCGCCGCGCGGGCGAACGTTTGAAGGGACTGCACCTGGACGTGGCCTACACCAGCGGCCTGCGCCGCGCCCAGGACACGCTGCGCTTGATCTTGGAATCGATGGGCACGGATATCCCCACCATTCGCGACCAAGCCCTGAACGAGCGCGACTACGGCGACCTGGCCGGCCTGAACAAGGACGACATGCGCGAAAAGTACGGCGAGGAGCAGGTAAGGATTTGGCGCCGCAGCTACGATGTCGCACCTCCGGGCGGCGAGAGCCTGAAGATGACCCGCGAGCGCACGGTGCCCTTCTTTGAACGAGCCGTGCTGGGCGACATCCGCCAGGGCAAGGACGTGCTGGTGGTGGCGCATGGCAACAGCAACCGCAGCATTGTGATGGCGCTGGAGAACCTGACTCCGGAGCAAGTACTGGAGCTGGAACTGGCCACCGGAATTCCGCGTGTGTACGAACTCTCGACCAACGGCGAAGTGCTGGGCATCGAGACCCTGAGTTAATCCTTATGTCGGTGGTCGAGCGGCGCGTTTATCGCCGGCAGGAAGGGCGGGCGTTGCCCTTGGCTTTGCCGGAAGGGGAAAGCGCGTCACCGGCTGACCAGTGGAACACACCGCAGACCGAAGCCATCCTGATCTATGAACAGGCTGCGGATTCGAGTGCCGCTGTAGCCTGGGCCGAGCAGTACGGGATTCCCTTGCATCTCGCCGGGTCGGTGTTTGAAGACCACACGCGCCCCCGACTCTATGAGGACGGCGAGGTGATTCTGGTGTCCGTCATGGACCCCCTGGACCCGGAAGCCGAGATGCTGGTGGTGACCAAGCCGCACGCTCTGGTTTGCCTGAGCAACCGCCCGATGTCGTGGTGGAATGAGTTTGTGGTGCGGTGGGGGCGCGGCAGCTATCTGCCGCCCTACGCTGGCCCGCGTGCGCTCTATTCTCTGCTAGACGAGGTGGTGGACGCCGTGTTTCCGGTGCTGGATGCCGCCCAGGAGCGGGTGGATGACCTGGGAAGCCAGATCATCGCCGGGGGCACTGTGCAACAGGCTTCGGTGCTGCAAGAGCTACGGATTCTGATTCAGTTGCGGCACCAAGTCGCCCCGATGCGTGACCAACTGAACAGCCTGCTCCGCCGCGATCAGGGATGCATCCCGGACGAGATGCGGGATGACTTTGCCGATGTTTATGCGCACACCCACCGCATCCTGGAATCGGTGGAGCTGATCCTGCCTTTCCTTTCGACGCTCATCGAGACCCAACTCAACTCGGCTTCTTTGAAGCTGAACGAGATCATGAAGGTGCTCACGGTTAGCTCCATCGTCTTGATGTCGGTGACCCTCATTGCCAGCATCTACGGCATGAACTTTAAGAACATGCCGGAGCTGAACCACCCTTGGGGCTACCCGATTGCGTTGCTCTCGATGCTGTTGCTGGCCGGAGGATTGATCCTTACCTTCCGGCGGCGCGGCTGGCTGTAACCCGGCGGATGCGCGTGATGCGGTCGCCGCGCTCGATGCGGTCCACCACATCCATCCCCTTCACCACCTGCCCAAACACGCAATAGAGGCCGTTGAGGCGGTGGTTGTCGGCCAGGTTGATGAAGAACTGGCTGTCGCCGGTGTCGCTCATCGGGGCTTCTAGGGCCATGCCGACGGAATACTTGTGGTGCTGGAGGTCGTTGACCTCGTAGGTCACCGATTTGCCGCTGCCACCATCGCCCAGAGTCTCCGTGCCTCCATATTCGCCGGGATGGGCACGCGCCCACGCCGGAGTGACGGTGCGGCTCTTGGGGTCGCCGGCCTGGGCCACGAACCCATCCACTTTGCGGTGGAAAAGGAGGCCGTTGTAGAACCCGGCATCCACCAGGTCCATAAAGTGGGCGGCCAGCTTGGGGGCTTGATCCTTGCGGATTTCGATGGTGACAGTGCCCCGACCCTGGACGACGAGTTCGACTTGCGGGTTGGCCATGGCGGCGGGGGTGGTGGCCAGGCTGAGGGCAAGAATCGAGCTAAACATGCCTTTAGTGTAACCCGCTAGGGGGCGGGCAAGGCATCGGCGGCAAATTTTCCGCTGAGGGTGACCATGGGCAAACCCGCCCCGGGCTGGGCGGTGCCGCCCGCGTAGGTGAGATTACGGAACTGCGGGTCGCGCGGGCCGAGGGAGAACAGGCCCCACAGGCGTTCCTTCTCATCCGGGCCGTAGAGCGAGCCCCGCCAGGATCCATGCGCGGACTGGAAGTAGCGTGGGTCTTGTTGCCGCTCAAAGATGACGTCGCTGTCTTCGAATCCGAGGCCGAATCGATCGAGTTCTTGCCGGGTGATTTGGCGAAGGCGGACGGATTCTTGCTCCCAATCGAGGTGGTCGTGCATGGCAGGCACGGTGAGCACGGCGAAGAGGTTGGTGTGCCCGGGGGGTGCGGACTGCGGGTCCACCCGGCCGGGGTTGTTGAGATAAATCACCGGGCGCGAGGGGGGCCGCCGCTGCTGGTAAAGCTCTTCGAATCCCTCTTCAAACCCGCTGGGGATGAGGAGGGTGTGGTGTTCGATTTCGGGGCGATCGCCTTTGAGCCCCCAGTGCAGGGTGTAGTAGCTGTAGCTGGGCGTTTGGGGTTCGGGGCGCTGGAGCCACGGGCCGAAGGTGTAGCGGTCCATGGCGCAGATCACGGCGTCGGCTTTGATTGCTTCGCCTCCCTCCACGTGGACCTCGGTGAGGCGGCGACCTTGGGTGGCCACCCCGGTGACCTTGGCTTGGCATTGGATCTCAACGCCCAGTTCTTGCGCCAGGCGCGTGAAGGCAGCCGGGATGGCGTGGATGCCCCCCTTGGGGTACCAGACGCCGTGGCGGAGCATGTAGAACGGGATGAGGAGGGCGCCGGCGGCTTTGCTGTCGTAAGTTTGGCCGCTGTAGCTGGGGAATCCGTAGAAGAACGCCCGCAGCAGGGGGCTCTTGATCTGCTCATCAACCAATTGCCGGTAGGTGAGGCGGGGGTTGAAGTGCAGGGCAAAGCGGGCCAGCTTGGGGTGCAAGAGCTGGTACGGCTTATCAATGGGGTGGGCGAAGACCGTGTCGTCCACGTAGGGGGCGGCGCTGGCCAGGGTGGCCATGAGATTGCGGAGGCCGGGTTCATCCTGCGGCGCGACCCGCCCAAGGGCCTGGATGCAGGCCTCCTCATCGGCGGGGAGGTCGAGCGGGCCATCGAGGCCATCCATCAGCACCCGCGTAAAGGGGTCTAGGCGTTGAAACTGGAGATAGTCGTCCGGGTTGCGACCCGCGCGCCGGAACACTTCTTGGTAGATGTGCGTGAGGATGATGATGCTGGGGCCGGGGTCCAGCGTGAATCCTTCGCGGCGCACGGGCGCGGCCTTGCCGCCTAAGGTGTCGCCTTGCTCAAGCAGGGTGACATCGTAGCCACGCAAACGGGCATGAATGGCGGCGCTGAGGCCCGCCACGCCGCCGCCAATGACAACGCAACGTGCCACGCGTTAGTCGGCGTGGGCGGCTTCCAGGGCGGCGAGTTGCTGGCGGATAGTATCCGAGAGCGCGTCGGCTTCTTCCCTTTCCTCACGCAGTTTGGTGAGGGCCGCTGCGACCAAGAATCCCACCGCCGTGCTGAGAACGGCCACCGCAAAGAGGTTTTTCATGCCCCCATTGTACTTGAATGAGGTGGGCCAAAACGAAGGCGAGGCCCCGAACCTTTCGGTTCGGAGCCTCACCGGCCAGGAGTGGATCTGGCCTTACGGGATCAGATAGATGACCCCAGTGGCTTCGCTATCCAGGCCGCTTGCGCGGAATCGGACAGCGATGCTGCGGCTGACGCGGCTGCTGGCCACGCGGAAGGTGCCCTGGAGGGCGCCCGCCGGGATCGTGATGGTCGCGGAGCCGACCGGAACGGCAAATTCCGGATTCAGGCTTTCGATCGTCACGGTGTAACCACCGGCCGGGGCCGGCTGACTGAGCGTGATGGTGCCCACGCTCTGGCGACCGCCACGGATGCGCGCCGGGTTGAACACGATAGTGTTCACTTGCGGGCCGCGCACCAGCAGGGTGTCCGTCGAGTTCACGCCGTTAAGCGTGGCCGTGAAGGTGACCAACGTCGTGACCGGGATGGACACGGTGGTGATCGGGAACGTCACGGTGTTGCTACCGGCCGGGACGGTGACCGTGCCCGGGAAGGTGGCAATGCCCGTCGGGTTCGCACTGAGAGCGATCGCGAGACCGCCCACCGGCGCGTTGCCGTTGAGGATGATGGTGCCGGTTGCGCCGTCACCGCCATTGACCTCGATCGGGTTGATCTGCAGGCTTTGGATCACCGGTGCGAGGACTTCCAGGTTCGCGGAAGCCGACACCAGCGGACTGGCCGTGGCCGTGATCGTGACGTTGCGGTTGGTCGGCACCGCGAACGTGTTCACGAGGAACGTCACTTGCGTGGCGCCTTCGGGAATGGTCACGTTGTTGGCCGCCGGCCGAGCCGCGGTGGTGTCACTCGACGAGAGAGCGAGCGGGATGCCGCCGAACGGAGCCGGCTCGCTGATGGTCGCCGTGGCGACGGACGGGCCGCTACCACCCAGGAGGGAGGTCGGGGCGAGGCTGAGCGACAGGTTCAGCGGGCGGACGGTGATGTCGATCGTTCGCGGAGTGAAGCCACCGGGCTTGCTCGCAGTAATCGTCGTCACTTGCTGCACGTTCACCGCCAGGGTCGTGAAGGTGAACGGCTCGGAGACGAGTTCGTTCGGCGCCACATTGACCGTAGCCGTGGAGAGCGTGCCCGCATTCGGGTTGCTGTTGCTCAGGTTGATGAGGAACCCACTCGGGCCAGCGGCACGAGTCAGGCGGACCACACCGGTGAGCACCGAACCGCCCAGCACGTTGGTGCTCGGAGTGATTTCGATGCGCAGGAGGTCAATGTCGTCCAGCACGAGCGTGCCTTGGACCGTGACCGCGCCTTCGGTGGCCCGGAGGGTCAGGTTGGTGGTGGAACCCACCGCCGGGGTGCCCACGGTCACATCCACGAAGCGCTGTTGCGCAGGGATGACGACTTGCGTCGGGACCGCATTGCCGTTCACGGTCACGTTCGGCAAGGCCGTCAGCTGCGTGATGTCAATGGTGCGGTCGTTACCGGCCTTACCGTTCAGCTCGACGCGCATAGTGGAGGTTTCGCCACCATTGATGCGGTTCGGGTTGAACGAGATGTTGCTCAGCACGGCCGGGAGCAGGGTTACCGTAGCGCTGCGGTTCACACCGAGCAGGTTGCCACTGACCGTGACGTCTTGGTTGGTGACCACACCCGCCGTTTCCATGGAAACGGTCGCAGTGGACGAACCAGCCGGGACGATGATTTCCGGCGGGCTGGGCAGCGTAATGAGCGTGTTGTCATTGGCGCTTACCGGCACGCGGACGTCGGCGATGGCGTTCTGGAAGAGCACCACACGGACGGAGACGTTGTTGCCACCCGGAGTCGTGGACGGGGCGACGGTGAGGTCGCTGAGCCACGGGGCCACGGTGAGACGAGCGACCTTGAAGTCGTTGTCCAGCGTCGCACGGATGTCAACAGTTTGTTGCGAGGTCACCGGGAGCGAGAACACTCGAACCGTTCCGGTGGTCGCGCCGGCCGGGATGGTCACCACGGTGGTGACGCTGCCCGGGGTCGGGGTGAACGAAGCGACGTTGGGGTCGCTGAGAGTGACGTTGATCGTCACGCCACCCGCCGGAGCCGGATCGCGAAGCGTCACGGTCGCGGTGGTGTTGGCACCCAGACCACCCGCGATGGCGCCCGGAGGCGGCAACGTGATGGATTCCAGGATCGGAAGGTCGATGCGGAGCTTGACGGCCCACGCGTCTTGGTCACCAAAGCCCGGCTCCGTGCGGAAGGCGTTCGGAGTGATGTACTGACCAAGGCTGTGCGGTTCCTTGCGCCCATTTTGGAAGTTGAACACCGGCACGATTTGGCCAGCGATCCAACAAGCACCCACGGTGTCCACGTGGAGAGCGGTGGCGAATTCGTCGCCGTTCTCACCGAGGCTATCGATGTAGGCAGCTTCCGTACCCGACGGGTTCAGAACCATGATGAAGGCGTCCGTCGTAGCCGGGAAGGCGGCAGGATTATTCGCCCAGTCCGGGATGTTCGGCGGGAATACCGCGTCGTCACCACCGGTGTAGTTGCCATCAATAGGCGGAATGCGTGATCGGCCGTAAGAGATCGATCCCGGACGCGCAGGTACCGGATTTCCGTTAGCATCTTCCGGCCGAGCCTCGAAACCAAGCGTTCCTGCCACATAGGCATAACCTCTTGCATCAACATCCACCAATGTTGCAACGACGTTGCCCGTCGTGCCTAGCAAGGTTGAATAGGAGATGGCGCTGAGATCGCCATTGAACTTGGAGAGGAACTGCTGCGCGAGGCTGCTGTTCTGGTCGAAGGCACCGATCGTTCGCGGGAAGTCAGGCGTGCCCGAGGTCCCGGTGATGTAGATGTTGCTGTTCGAGTCGAAGGCGGCGGCTTGCGCACCGTCCAGACCGGACGAACCGAACACCGCACTGCGGAGTACGGCACCAGCCGGGTCCAGCGTCACGATGAACGCGTCGTTGTTGCGGATGAGACGACCGTTCGGGAAGACACCCGCAGTCGTCGGGAAGGCCGGGTTGGCCGCTGTGGAGGTGTCCTGCGTACCCGCAAAGCCCACACCGCCGGTGAGGACCACGCGACCGCCCGCATTGACGTCCATGGAGCCAATGGTTTCGCCGCCCGGGCCACCCACGATGGTTTGGTAGGTTACGTTGCCATTAGCATCGAAGCCAGCTACCCAACCGTCGTTGCCACCACCCGCACCCGGAAGGAACGGAGTCATGGCGTTACCCGGGTTGGCACCACCAACGAGGTTCGCGTTCGGAGCCTGACCGGCGAGGTGGACCGTGTCCACTCCCGAAACGCGGAAGCCCTTAAAGCTGGTCAGGGCCGGGGCTGCACCAGGTCGGTTGTAGTAGCGCGAGAAGGCGCCCGTGATGGCACCGTTCGAGGCTACGTTAAACCGGCTGATGAAGTAGGCATTCGCGCCCGCTCGAGTATTGGCCTGCGCACCGGCGTCATTCGCGTCGGCGAATAGGTTGGCACCCGGGAGGTTCGGCGAAAGCGTAATCCCTGCGATGTAGACCGCCGTGGCATCGCTGTTGAGGGCAATGCCGAGAGCGAAGTCGTTGGCCGAACCACCGTAGTAAGTGGCGTAGTCCAGAGCGTAAGCGTCGCCGCGGAGGCGAAGCATGTAAGCATCTCGACCACCCTGTTGGGATTCCTGATAGGCACCCGCGATGATCGGGAACGTGATGGACGAGGTGGAACCCGCCATGTAAACGTTGCCCGAGGCGTCCGCCGTCAGGTCGTCAATTTGCTCGTCACCCGTGCTAAAGAACGGGATGGCGTCGGAACCCACGTAGGTGCCATAAACCAGCGGGTCGATGATGAGGGGCAGGCGCTTGTCGTAGCTACCGACCTGGAACGTGATCACGTCGCCGTTCACCACGAAGTTGGCCGGAATGCGTCGGACTTGATTGCCCACCGGTTGATAAACGTAGAGGTCATCCTGCTTGATGGCGCCGAGGCTGGTGCCAATGCGCAGGTTGCCGTTGTCGTCCAGCGTAACGCCGTCCGCACCCGAAACGCGCATCTTGATGTCGCCGACATTCCCGCCGGGCATCACGATCAGGTCATATCGCAGACCGTTCTCGGTGCGATAGTGACGCGCGTGGACGTTCTCGTAGATGTTCTGCTGATACGCTTCCCCGAACGCTCGCACGTCCACGGCCCAATCTTCTTGGCCGCCGACGTAGAAGCTCTGTCGGAGGTCGGCCATTTCCACGCCCTGCGTGGTCGACCGGCGGTTTGCACCATCAAATGTCACCTGCACCACGTGACCGCTCTTTACCGTTTCGCTACCCTGTTTGTTGTAGCGGTGAAGGTCAAAAACGATCCCGTTGCCGGTGACCCAATAATTCATGCCCGGTTGGGCGCTCAGGAACCTAGCCTGACCATCCCATTGCCCCCGGTTCTCCGTAAAGATCTGCGCACGCTTTTCTCTCAGGATCTTGCCGGCATCAGGTACCGGTTCAGGTTGCACAGACGGCGGTGCCGCCAGTGCCATCCCAAATCCTAAGGCAGCGAGACCGATCCACGGTCGCATCACCAATTGACTCATATTCATCGAAGCCACTCCAGCCTTTGTCCGGGATACCCCGGACGCCAAGGCGCTCTGGTGAAATCACCAGAATGTCTCAAGCGCCTCATTCTAACCGAAAAAGCGCGAGAAACGCACGTCTTGAGAGGCGATTACTCCAAAAGCAGGGACGCACCGTTTTGCCCTAAGGGTTCATTGACCTCCGAATCCCGTGAAAATTGGTGACAGGTCGCCCAAAAACGGGCGCGGGGCGAGACGAAAAAACGCCCGCACTGACCATCGGTCAGCACGGGCGCATGGCTTGTCCGGGATGTCTTAGACGTCGTAGGACGGCTTGTTCAGCCAGGCCTTCGGAATCGGGCGCAGACCGCAGAGGATGCTAGCGAATTCGGGGCTCTTGAGAACGGAGGTGCTCACCGTGAGGCGGACCTTGCCGTTCGGGGTCTTCACGGTCACCGTTTGCAGGTTGGCGTGTTGAAGGCGATTCTTCTTGGGGGCGCGGAACTTCCATTGACCGGAGTGCCGGTGCCGAATGTGCTTGGCGTTGTTGGCGCGCTTCCCGCTGACTTGACAGACTTTAGCCATGATAAATCCTCCGTTGCGAACGCCTATTATGGTCGGTCTTGAGACCGTTTATCCACATGACCCAGGACACCTGAGCCGGCCGAGGGCCGATGGTTGCGGCAACGCTGACTGCAGTATTGAACCTGATCCCACACCCGGGCCCACTTTTTGCGCCAGGCAAAGGGCCTGCCACAGGTTCGACAGATCCTTTGCGGAAGGTGCTGGTTGTTCCGCACGCCCCATTCTACGAGCAGATTGCGAGCCGGTTTGCCATAATAGAGATTGCGCGGAGTGGTGTCCGAGTGGTCGAAGGAGCACGATTGGAAATCGTGTAAGGGGCAACTCTTCGTGGGTTCGAATCCCACCCGCTCCGCCAGCCTTTTCCTTTGACCCTTTGCTGACGAGCCATGTCGAATCCCTCTCCGCTCTCGCCGACTCCCGTGGAGTTCGCCCAGCGCAATGAGGTGATGGCCGCCATTGTGGATGCGGTCCGGGCCGGGAAGACCATTTTTCTGCCCCCCTATGATGCCAGCCTGAGCCAACCCGGCGAGGAAGCCCTGGTGACGGTGGGGATTGAACCCAACCCCTACGGTGGCACCGTGGGTGAGTTTCGCTATCAGCTCGAAGGTGAGGAAGACTTACTGCACCTCTATATTGTCCGGCGAGACGGTGAGCCCTTGACGCCGGAAGAAGGCCAACTCGTGGCGGGCTTTGTGTGGCACGGCGTACCTTCGGCTCTCATTTGGCTGAAGCCCGGACGGCTAACGCAGCACTTCTATGTGGGTCACGACGACCTACTGGGCAGCCTGACCGAACGCCTCGGCTAAACCTTTCGCTCATTCAGCAAAGAGAAACCCCTGAGGAGATCACTCCGCAGGGGTTTTGCTTTTCTCGTGGCGAGTTGAGGGTTAGTCCTTCCCTTCGCGCTTTTTCCGTTCGCGGAGGAAGGCGGGCAGGTCCAGATCCTCTTCCGGCTCTTCTTCGGCGGGCTGCACATTCTTTTGCTGCTCGCGGCGGAACTCGTCCCAGATCTTGCTGGGCTCCACTCTCTTCTCCACCCGCGGCTCGGGGCGCGTTTCGCGCACCGGTTCTGGCGCACTCGGCAACTCGGCTTCCACTTCTTCCACCACTTCGCGGGCAACCTCGCGCGGGGCGGGGTTGTGGCGCTCGCGGGCCGGGCGGCTCGGCTGCGGCACCGAGGAGAACCCGGTGGCCAATACGGTAATGCGGACTTCGCCCTTCAGGCTCGGGTCGGTGACTTGACCGAAGAAGATGCTCGCCTCGTCCTCGTCCGTCAGGCTGCGGAGGTAGGTCATGGCTTCGTCCAGTTCGACCAAGGTGAAGTCTTCGTCGGCCGTGATGTTCACCAGCATGCCGCGCGCGTTCTCGATGCCCGTCTCCAACAGTCGGCTGCTGGTGGCACTCTGGGCGGCCTGCAGGGCGCGGTGTTCGCCCGCGCCGTAGCCAATGCCCATCAGGGCCGGGCCAGCGTTTTGCATTACGCGGCGCACGTCGGCGAAGTCCACGTTGATGGTGCCGGTGATGCTGATGATGTCGGAGATACCCTGCACACCCTGGCGCAGGATGTCATCCGCAATGCGGTAGGCCTCGGTAAGGGTGGTCTTGCGTTCCACCACGTCAATCAGGCGCTCGTTCGGGATCGTGATGAGCGTGTCGGCGTGCTCCATCAGCGCGCTCACCCCTTCTTCGGCCAGTCGCTGGCGGGCCGAGCCTTCAAATCGGAACGGCTTGGTGACGATGCACACGGTGAGGGCACCGAGTTCGCGGGCAATTTCCGCCACCACGGCACAGGCGCCTGTGCCGGTGCCACCGCCCATGCCGGCGGTGAGGAAAACCATGTCGGCACCATCCAGCACCTTGCGGATCTCTTGGCGGCTTTCTTCGGCGCTTTGGCGTCCGATGCTGGGGTCGCCCCCGGCCCCGAGGCCGCGCGTAAGGTTGACGCCGAGTTGCACCTTCTTGGTGGCCTTCGAGCGATCAAGGACCTGAATGTCCGTGTTCATGGCGATGAACTCCACGCCCATCACCTTGGCTTCGATCATGCGATCTACCGCATTGCCGCCGCCACCGCCGACCCCAACCACTTTGATGATTGCGCCACCCGCGTCACTCATATGTTTTGCCTGATCCTGACTCCTTTATTTCGAGCCGGTGGGAAGCATCGCCCACACCGCTCTCAATCGCTCTCGCCAACCCGCGGAGTCACGGGCCGGCTGCAATTCTTCAATGCCTTCTTCGAGGGCAATCCGGGCTAATCCCACCGCTACGGTCGCTTCGGGCACCCCGAGGTGCCGGGCGTGCATGCCGGTGAGTTTGGGCCAAGTTGTGCGAGCTCTCTGAACGCCTAATTCTTGTTCGACGGCCGCGTCCATTCCGCCCAAGAGTGCTCCGCCTCCGGTAAGGAGGGCCACGGGCACACCCTGAGTGGAAAACCCTTCCGATTCCACCAAACGGCGGACATGGGCGAGGGTTTCTCGCACACGGCTTTCAACAATCTCACAGAGTACCCGCCGCTTGAGCTTGCGCGCGGGCTCACCTTCGTTCTGAACCACTTCCACGGCTTCGTCAGCCACAATTTCTGACAATTTCACGTGGGCTTGCTGGGTCTTGAGCCGCTCGGCTTCGGCCTCGGAACATTGCAATAACGCGGCAATATCTTTGGTGATATGGTGGGAGCCGACGGGCACGATGCCTACAAAGGCGACGGTGCCGTGGCGCACCACCGAAACGGACGTGGTGGAATAACCAAAGTCGAGGACGAGCGCATGATCCTCGCGCATCTCGCGCGGAGCGAGGCCAAAGACGGCGGCCAACGGAGCGGGCACCAAGTCGGCAATCTTGCGATTCGCGGCTTCGACTGCGGCTTGCAAGAGGTCGAGTTCTTGGGAAGGCGCGTTGACGAGGAGCGTGAGCACCTCAAGCCGATCACCGGTCATCCCGAGCGGGCGTGTGACTTGCCGGCGGCCATCCAGGCGGTATTCGCGCACCGAGGCCATGATCTGCTCATAGCCGGCGGGCAATCCCACGTGGCGACTGTGGTCCACCACTTGGAGGAGATGAGACGACCGAACCTTTTGATCGGGCGGCAAAAGCTTGACGAACCCCTGCGACGAGGAGCACGTGATATTGCGCCCGCCGATGCTGATGATGAGGTCTTGGTACCGTTCGCCAGTTTCTCGTTCTAGGCGTTGGAGGGCGTAATCGAGGGCGCCCGCGAGGCGATCCACGTCGGTGACGAGGCCGCGCTCCACACCCCGCGCGGGACCGGCGCCATAGCCCAAAACCTTTAGTTCGGAGCCATGCCGGCTAAACGCCACCGCCAGGATCTTAGAAGACCCGATATCGACACAACAAACCGTTTGGCTCACGAACCTTCTGCCTCCACCCGCCGCCGACGCTGCGTTTCGTAGAATCGTGACAGAAGTTGGCGCCGAATGAGGCCCAGATTGTTAAAAATTCTCCAACCCATCACCACCACGGCCGCCAGTGCCAGCTGAACGCCAATTTGGTCACCAAACCAGGCCAGGCCCGCGGCGGCCAGAACGTTCACTAGAAAACCAGTGACAAAGACGTCGGTGCGGAATTCTTCCGTCAGGACACTCTTGACGCCGCCCAGCACAGTATCCAGCCCGGCAAGCACGCCAATGCCCAGATAGACCCCGGCGATGCCGCTGAGGGGTGTGCCCTGAAAGAGCGTCCAACCAATGGCCGCTCCAATCAAAAACGCGAAGATGGGAATGAGGATCAATTGGCCTTCTTCGGCTCCTCAAGAATTTCCTTGGCCGTGGAGCCACTGAACGGCGGCAGATTGAGCTTGGTGGCCATTTCGATGCGCACCATGGCGGGGTCGGTTTGGCGAAGCTGATCCAGGTAGCCGCCCGGCATGTTCATGGAGTTGTAGAGGTTCTTGCTATCGCCGATCGCCCGGATGACGACCGGAGCCGCCACTTGCACACTGTCCACCAAGATGCGTGTCCCGGCGCAGCGAACCCAGCTCCCCGGGCCGATGCGCTTATCGTTGATGGAGATGGCTTCCGCACCGGCGTTCCAAAGTTCATTGATGACCGAGAGCACGTCCTGGTCGTGGATGATGTTCTCGTTGGCGTCAAGCACTTCGTCCAGCGGGCGCTTACTATCAGTCAGCACCACCGTCACGCCGGGGCCTTCCACTTCCGTCAGGCCGGCAAAGGTCTTCAAGTCTTGCAGCGACTTATTGAGCTCGGTGCTCGCGCTATCGTTGCTGGCCACCAGCTTTTGCAGGCGCGTGTTTTCGTCGCGAAGTTTTTGCACTTCGGCCCGCTGCTTTTCGATTTCGGCGGCGGTGTCCAGTTCTTCAATCGTCAGGCGGCGTTGCGCCTCGGGCGAAAGCGCCTGAAGTCGAGCCTGCTTGGAGGTATTCGTGACCCAGGCCAGGCTGGCCAGCAAACCGAGCAGAACGCTAAACACGCTAATCCACGCGACGCCGGCAATCGGCTTGGATGAATTGGTATTCAAGATGCTCATGGTTGTTTGATGGATTCTGCAGGTCGGGGGCGTTTCGTCGGCCAATCGGGTGCCGTCAGGTTGACAATCAACTTCTGGTCCGGAAGAGTGGGATCACTTGTCAGCAATCGCTCCCAGGCCTTCCATTTCTTGTCCCAATCGTCCGGCGCGCCAAAGATAAGTTTAACACCTTCGGGTTTCGAGATAGAGATAATGCCCGCGCGGTCCATGGCGAGGGCCCAGTTTTCGCCGGGCATGGCGCGCCCCACCCGCTCGACCAGTTGGGCGAGTTCGAGCGTGGGGTACGGGCCGATGAACCCGGGGACCGCCGAAGCTTGGCCCGGATCCAGGCTGAGCACCATCACACCCTCGGGCGCCTTCATGCCGTAAACGATGCGCCCAGAGCGAGTCAGAACCGCCTCGACCCCTTCAATCTGAGCAATGGGTTCGGCCCATTCAATCTTGAGCAAGCCACGCCCAAAGAGGGTTCGTTCGAGCTTGGCGGATTCGACTTCGGGGGTTTGCAGCACTTGGGCTTCCACGATGGCGCTGTGGGCGCGCACGAACGGGATGGCCTGCAAGGGTTCCACCGCCTTTTCGATCGCCTTGGTGGGGGTGCCATCGGGCAGGCCGATGACGCGCACCGATTGCAGACTGGTGGCCTGGCTGGCCAGCAGCCCCGCCGCAAGATTGAGCGCAAACGCGCCCCATGCCAGGCGGCTCCAAGAAATCGGGCGGCGCGGACGCGGGGCGGGTTTGGTCGCAGTCTTGGTGCCGGGGCGGGCGGCACGCGGGCGGGTGCCCGTGCTTTTGGGGGCCGCGGCCTTAGGCGCCGGTTTCTTAGTGGCGGACGGTCGGCGCGAGTTCGGCCCGGGGGGCAAGTCCTTCCTCCACAATGAGATTGACGAGTTCATCGAAACCCAGCCCATCGGCCTGCGCGGCGCGCGGGGCGAGGCTGGTGGGGGTCATGCCCGGGAGCGTGTTGATCTCCAAAATGACCACCCGGTCTTCCGTTACGATCATGTCGGTGCGGGTGAGACCGCGCGCCCCCAGGGCAAAGTGCGCATCCCGCGCCATCAGCTGAATGCGGTGGGTGAGGGCGGGGTCCAGGCGGGCCGGGCAGATCTCTTCGGTAGCCCCGGGCACGTACTTGCGCGTGAAGTCGTAGCGGCCGCCATCGGGCACGATCTCAACCACCGGAAAGACGCGGCTGCCCAGGACGGGCACGCTCACTTCGGTGCCGCGCACCCATTCTTCCACCAGCACTTCTGTGTCGTAGTGGAAGGCCTTCTCCAGCGCCGCCGGCAGATCGGCGCGGCGCTCCACGAAGACGAGGCCAACGGTGG